>NZ_CP097384.1:5451594-5777391 GCF_024584705.1 Blastopirellula sp. J2-11 | reverse complement strand
GTTGAGATCTCATCGTAGATCATTTCTTCGGCCACGGTGCCGGCCAGCAGCACTTGGATGCGGCTTTCGAGTTCGCCTTGCGTCATCAGGAAGCGATCTTCGGTGGGTCGCTGCATTGTGTATCCTAGGGCCGCCAGGCCGCGAGGAATAATCGACACCTTATGAACCGGGTCGGTATTTGGCAGGCAAAAAGCGACCAGCGCGTGTCCGCTTTCGTGATAAGCGACGCGGTTTTTCTCTTCTTCCTGCATCACGCGTTGTTTCTTTTCGAGCCCGGCTGTGACGCGCTCGACCCCTTCGTCAAACTCTTCCATCGTGACCGAGGCTTTCCCCTTGCGGGCCGCCAGCAGGGCTGCTTCGTTGACCAGGTTGGCCAGGTCGGCGCCGGCGAAACCGGCGGTGATCGAAGCCACTTTTTTGACATCGACCGAATCGTCCAGTTTCACCGATTTGACATGAACCTTCAGGATATCGGCGCGGCCAGCGGCGTCAGGCCGATCGACCAGCACTTGGCGATCGAAGCGACCGGGGCGAAGCAGCGCCGGGTCGAGCATCTCGGGGCGATTGGTCGCCGCGATGATGATGATGCCGCTGTTGGAGTCGAACCCGTCCATCTCGACCAGCAGCGCGTTGAGCGTTTGTTCGCGTTCATCATGGCCGCCGACCATGCCGGAGCCGCGTGTTTTGCCGAGCGCGTCAAGTTCGTCAATAAAGATGATGCAGGGATTTTTGGCCGCCGCTTGCTGGAACATGTCGCGAACCCGCGCGGCGCCGACGCCGACAAACATCTCGACAAAGTCGGAGCCTGACAAGCTGAAGAACGTCACGCCAGCTTCGCCGGCGATCGCTTTGGCGAGCAACGTTTTACCGGTTCCGGGAGGTCCGACTAGCAGCACGCCTTTCGGGATGCGGCCGCCGAGCTCTTGGTATTTTTCGGGCGAGCGGAGGAAGTCGACGATTTCTTTGACTTCTTCGACCGCTTCTTCGATGCCGGCGACATCCTCAAACGAGATGTTCAAGTCATCTTGCATATGCATCTTGCCGCGGCTGCGACCAAACGCGATGGCGCTGCCGGCGCCGCCAAGACGACGCATCATCAAGTAGAACAGGATCACGATCAGCGCCGTCATAAACAGCAGTCCGCCGTAGATCTCTAGAAAACCATCCCCTTGGTCGCCGCTGTAATCTTTGAAACCGTGCGATTTGAGCGCGTCGGTGATTTCGTTCAGGCTTTGTTCGTCGCCCGGCAGATAGGTGACGATCGGCACCCCTTTTTGCTTACTGGCGGCGATGTCTTTGTTGTCAGCGTCCAGGTCTTCGCGGTCAACAGTGGCGCTGACCGTCGACTTGCTGACGGTCGCGTTCCGAAAATTCGAATAGAGGATCTTCTTCCCCTTCGAGTTTTCGATCGCCAAGCTGCCAACCGGCTTGCCGGAAGCGTCCACCTTGTGCGCATCGATCAAATCAACCAGTTGGGCCGGCGTGATCACATCGCGCGAAGGGCGAATAAAGTAGATCGCGATGAAAAACGTGACGACGATCGCCACCACGATGTAGAGAATCGAATTGTTAGAGCGAGAATCGCCCGAACGGCGAGGGGGTTCGTCGTGATTATCCATGAGCAACCAAGTGAGAGTAACGCCGAGGGGGCCGGCGAATGTCAAGATTTTTGGGTCAGCCGCTATTATACAGCGCCAAGTTCCAGGCCAATGAATTGTCTCACTGGACCAAATCGGCTCGGCTTGCTGCGATGGGCGATTCTTCCTAGAATTCGCGTGATTCGCAAGTACTTGCCCCATCAAGAGATGGGTGTATCACTAGCCGCCCATGGCGTGGTCCTCGGGTTGTCGTAGAATGCAAAAAGCATTTTCAGCGCCGGTCCACTTAGACGGCTAGTAGCGATTGCACCTCAATCGTCCTGGCTCGTCGCCGTCCAAATATCCCTATTCCACCGATCGAATCGTCGACATGACGGCCTTCCCTCAAACCGTTGCTCTGCTGGGCGCTACCGGCAGCATTGGACGCAGCACGCTTGACGTGATCGCTGCGTCCGAGGGGCGTTACGTCTGTTACCTGTTAACGGCGCATCAAAAACTGGATGAATTGGCCGCCGCCGCGCGACAGTTTGTCCCGCGCTATATCGTCGCGACCGATCCAACGGCTGCGGCAGCCCGCGATTGGTCGGATTTGCC
The DNA here is from genome assembly GCF_024584705.1 of Blastopirellula sp. J2-11. Classification (GTDB taxonomy): domain Bacteria; phylum Planctomycetota; class Planctomycetia; order Pirellulales; family Pirellulaceae; genus Blastopirellula. Next base: position 5,775,199 of record NZ_CP097384.1, on the reverse strand, counting down.
AAAAGAGACCGAACTGCGGATCGGCCCTGACGCGATCGCGGAGTTGGTCTCGCACGCCGACGTCGATATCGTGGTCGCCGCGATTGTGGGACGCGCCGGTCTCGAAGGGACCTGGGCCGCACTCGAAGCTGGCAAACGCGTCGCATTGGCGAACAAAGAGACCCTGGTTTTGGCCGGCGGATTGGCGATGCGACTGGCCGCCGAGCGAAACGCCCTGATCTTGCCGGTCGACAGCGAGCATAGCGCCATCTTTCAGGCGTTGCAGGCTGGACAGCAACACGAAGTGGCCAGAATCATTTTGACCGCATCCGGGGGGCCGTTTCGACATCACAGCCAGGCGCAATTGGAACAAGTGACCACCGCCCAGGCTTTAAATCATCCAACTTGGAAGATGGGGCCTAAGATTACGGTCGACTCAGCGACCATGATGAATAAGGCGCTGGAGGTCATCGAGGCTCGGTGGTTGTTTGAGATGCCGGCAGACAAGATTGACGTAGTAGTCCACCCCCAATCGGTGGTCCATTCGCTGGTCGAATATGTCGACGGTTCGGTGGTGGCGCAATTGAGCCCCCCCGACATGAAATTACCGATACAATATGCAATGTCGTTCCCAGAGCGCTTCCCTGGCCCGGCTCGAAGGCTAGACTTCACCATCGCGTCCAGCTGGGAATTTGAACCGCCCGACTTGGACCGTTTTCCTGCCCTACGATTAGGGAAAGAAGCGGCCCAGCGCGGGGGAACGACCGGAGCGGTCTTGAACGCCGCCAACGAAGCGGCCGTACAGAGCTTTCTCGACGGCGAGATCTCGTTCACCGATATATCCAGGGCATGTCGTGCTGCGTTAGATAGTCACGACTTTGACCCTACCCCAACGATTGATCAACTACTCGCGCTCGACGCATGGGCGCGTAGGGAGGTTTCCGCGTGGATTACGTGTTGTTAGCCGAGACTAATTTTCTGGGCATTTTGACCAACATCGGCTTTTTCGCCATGGGCGTCGCCGGCCTGGGAGTCGTGATTTTCATTCACGAGCTGGGTCACTTTTTGGCCGCCAAAGCGTGCGGCGTGAAGTGTGAAAAGTTCTACGTCGGTTTTGACGCTCCGATCAGCATCGGACCTTGGAAGTTCAGCGCTCTCTGGAAAAAGCAGTGGGGCGAAACCGAATACGGCATCGGCACCATTCCGCTTGGCGGATATGTCAAGATGCTCGGCCAGGATGACAATCCGGCCGCTGCTGAAGAAGAAATCGCTCGCTCGAAAGAAGGTGGCGAAGCCGATCAACACGACCCGCGCAGTTATCTGGCCAAGTCGGTGCCGCAGCGGATGATGATTATTTCGGCCGGCGTGACGTTTAACGTCATCTCGGCGGTGATTTTCGCCGCAATCGCTTACATGATTGGCGTTAGCTATACGCCGTGCGACGTCGCCTATGCTCAGCCAGGCGGACCTGCGTGGATCGCAGGGATTCGCCCTGGCGACAAAATTGTCGCGGTGACCCCCGGCGCCGAACCGAGCGATACGCTCCGTTTCCGCAAAGACTTGACGCTTGCCGTCGTCATGAACGGCGACGAGAAGCCGATGCCGATCGTGATTCGCCGCGGCGATAAGACGCTCGACTTTGATGTTACCCCGAAAAAGCCGTTCCCCGAGGCCGACTTTCCGCTGCTCGGCATTTCGCCCGAGAACTCGTTGAAGGTGGCCAAGCCGCCGGAAGGGTATGCGTTGTTGGCCGGAAATCCAGAGTGGATGACGAAGCTGGCGACCGGCGACTTGCTGATCGACGTCGATGGCAAGCCGATCGAGAACTACATCCAATGGGAAAACATCCTCGCGACGCACGCCGCCGACACGTTAAAGCTGAACTTTGAGCATACCGAAGGCTCTGGGGATGCGGAGCAGAAGTCGACGTACGAAATCGAACTGCCGCCGACTCCGTATCGCGAAACCGGTCTGGTGATGGAAATGACGCCGATCCAGTATGTGCAGACCGGATCGCCGGCCGCAGCGCAAGGCCTGAAGATCGGCGACAAGCTGGTCTCGATCGGCGACGTGCCGGCGGCCAACGGCTATACGCTGGCCGCTCGTTCGGCCAAATACGCTGGGCAAACGGTCGACGTGGTGATTCTGCGCGACGGCGAAGAGAAGACTCTGTCTGTGCCGATGCGTCAGCCGGAGCAATACAACACGCAGAGCGGGTTCGGCGCCGAACTAGCGATCGATATGCTGGGCGTCGCGTACTCGCTGACGAATCGTGTGGCGGAAGTTTTGCCCGCAAGCCCGGCGGCTGCCGCTGGAATCAAAGCAGGCGACGAAATTCGGACCCTGAAGTTGAAGCCGACCGACTCGCAACGAGAAATGGCGTACGCTTGGCCGAAAGATGACAAACCGCTGAAGATTATCGAAGACGAAATCGATTGGCAGGATGCGTTTAACGCCGCGTTCCAATATCTGCCTGCCGGAGTGCCGGTCGAAGTGATCTTCAATCGCGAAGGAACCAACGAGACGCAAACGGCGCTCATCACCCCGGTCGACTCGAAGGATCAATTTGTCGAATATCGCTACATCGTCTTTGTCACTCCCAGTCCGATCTATGTCGCCAAATCGATTGGCGAAGCGGTTGGACTTGGATTTCAAGAGACCGGCAGCGGTATGGGACAGGTCTTTATGATGCTTCGCAAGTTGGTGACCGGCAAAGTGCCGTTGGCCGGCTTCGGCGGACCCGGCACGATCCTTGCGGTCGCGACCAGCGAATCGTCGCAGGGTATCGGAAGACTGCTTCTCTTTTTGACGCTGATCAGCGCCAACCTGGCGGTGATCAACTTCATGCCGATTCCGGTGCTCGACGGCGGGCATATGGTCTTTCTGCTGTACGAAGGAATCCGGGGAAAACCGCTTGATGAAAAGTGGATGATGCGACTCACTTTCGCGGGCTTCGCCTTCGTGTTGCTGCTGATGATCTGCGTCATCGGCCTCGATATCAATCGCTTTTTGCCGTTGATTACGGGGTAAGGTCGAAGTGCTTCATTCTCCGAATTTGATCCGCTGCGTCTTGTTGGACGTGGTCGGAACGTTGATCTATCCACAGCCCAGCGTCGCCGCCGTCTACCAAGCGGCTGGCGTCGCCAACGGGTGTGATTTGCCGATCGAGACGATCCGCGATCGTTTTCGCGAGGCGCTGACCCTCTACTCGGTCTCGCCTGATTTGCGCACCGACGAAGCGCTCGAGCGCGAGCGGTGGCGACAGATCGTCGCGCATGTCTTTGCGGAAGCTGGCGAGACCAGCGCGATTTTGGATCGCCTGTGGAAACACTTCGCGATGCCCAGCAGTTGGAGCGTCTACCAAGATGCGCTGCCGACGCTGGAGAAACTGAGCGATCGCTATCAGATAGGGTTAGCGTCAAACTTTGACGGGCGACTACGCGCCATCGCAGGGCATTGGCCCTGTCTCTCTGACGCGATGCTGTTCGTCTCCGCCGAAGTGGGCTGGGCCAAGCCGAGCCCGCACTATTACGGTTCGATCGCCAACGTGCTGCAGCTGCAGCCGCATCAGATCTTGCTGGTCGGCGATGACCCCCGCAATGATTATCATGGCGCGATCACGGCCGGCTATCAGACGCTCTTTTTGGCTCGCGAGTCGGAAGCGCCAGACGATATCGCAACCGACGCGGTGATTCGTTCTCTTGCAGAAGTGATCACGCGTTTGCCGTAATAGTCAATCGCATGGCGGTGTATGTCAGGCCTTGGCCTGACGATGCGGGTCCATGCGTCAGGGCAAGGCCTGACATACACCGCGACAGTTGATTATTTTAGGTTCTTCGCCGCGATGACAATCTCACCCAGGTCGGTTACTTGGCCATCGACGACTTCGATCTCGTACTGGCCCCGGCGATCTTTTTGGGGCTTGCCTTGCATTTGCAACTCTGACATGTATCCGCCGGCGGTGTGCCAGAATTGGAATGTCCATTTTCCCACAGGCACATTCGCAAGTTCAAAGCTGCCGTCCGCTTGGGAAACAACCGCGTACGGCGATTCACGAATCAGCAGATAAGCCGACATCCAGGGATGGATCGAACAAGAGGCGGGAATCGGCGTTCGTTCTTCCTCAGGAAAGCTCTGCACGAACTCCCCCATCGCCGGAATCAGCGTGTTCATCGCCGCGTTGGCGAAACCATCGACCTTCACGTTGTGCGGGATGGGGTCCATATTTTTGAACTTCGCTTTTTGCGAAGTGCGAATGAAGGTCACATGCGGATCATAAACGCAGGCGATATTGTCGACGTCGATTTCGTCCTTTGCCGTCGCAGCATACATGGGATGAGCGGTCGGATAGAGTTTTCCGCGGGCGACGGTTAGCCAGACGCAAGCGTTTTTCAGCTCTCCTTTGGGCCCCACGACCAGATTTTGTTCGTAGATCGGCTTGAGCCCGCAAACGGCTTTGTCTTTTTCGACCTCAAGGACCGCCGGATCCGGCGTCGCTCCATTGACGATAAACTTCCCTTTGATCGTGCCCCAACCTTCGGCGGACGCGAGATTGCTGAACAGGAGAGTCAACAGCAGTGCTGAAGTAAGCAGCCATATTTTCATCGCAGAGAGCCTCCGTGAGATTTGGGCAGGGATCGAGAGAGCCGCGCGATCTTATTATAGGGATTTGCAATCCGAATGCGCGTTAAATCGTTAGGACCGATTATTGGAAACGTCGCGCAGAAATTGCGATCTTTCCAAGATCGGTGACTTCATCCGCAAAGACTTCGATCTCATACTCGCCATGGTGGTGATTTTGCACATGGCCAAGCAGCTTGATCTCCGGGATGTATCCAGCGCTGGCATGCCAAAAATGAAAGGTCCAAGTGCCGGCCGGAACATGGGTGAGCTCGAAATCGCCGCGTTCGTCGGAAATGGCCGCATAGGGGGATTCTCGAATCAGCAGAAAGGCTTCCATCCAAGGATAGACCGTGCTCATAACTGGACACGGCGTGCGCTCTTCTTGGGTAAACGATTGCACCCACTGGCCCCCTTTCGGGACGATGCCGGGGCCCGGTGGATTGGCGAATCCGGATGTCTTGATGTTATGGCCGACCGGATCCATGTTTTTGAACTTCGCTTTTTGCGACGTACGGATGAAGATCAAATAGGGTTGAAAGAGATAGTCTTTCAACTTGATTTCTACTTCGTCATTGGCTGTTTCAGCGTAACTAGGATGCGGTTGGGGATAGCTCTGGCCGCGTGGGACTGTCAGCCACAAGCACACGTTCTGCAATTCTCCATGCGGACCAACAACCAGCTTTTGATTGGGAATCGCACGAATCGGCCCCGGGCGTTGAATGGCCAGCGCCTCTGGCGGAAAAATCTTGCCTTCCACGACGAACTGTCCCTTGATCGTTCCCCAGCCTTCCGCTGCAGCAAGATGGCTGAACAGGAGAGTTAGCAGCGATGCTGAAGCAAATAGCCATGTTTTCATCGCAGAGGACTTCCGTGAAGGTCGGGCTAGATCAAGAGTTTGGCGCTCCCTTATTTTAGAGATTCCTTTTCCTCGGTGCGAGAAGATTCGGTGAAAGCGTCGGTTTTCGGCGACGCTCGACGGCGGAGCAGCCCATAGCTAACAAATGTGAGCAAAGCGAGTATCGCCAGGACCGTCAGCGGAAAAGACCAAAGCGGCAGGGCCAAGCGATGCGAATGGGGAGCCGATCCAAACTCACCGGTATCATGCAACCATAGAAAGATCGCATGCGTGTCGGTGAACGTGAGCAGTTCAACCAGATAGCTCACCAGCAAGAACAACGTGATCAACGCCGCCGGCGCGAAGCAATGACGAGCGATTTGTTCAAGCCGAGAGTGCATCGGATGTAGGTCAGGCCTTGCCCTGACGGCCCCGCTATTCGCCCATCAATTTCTGAATGTCACGAAAGTCCAACGGTAGTGAGCCGTTTCCACACGCCCAATTCTTCTCATAGACCCCCTTTGCAACCCAGTCATGAAAACTGGAGGAAGGCCAGTCTTGTGGACATTTCACATCGCTATGTTTCACAGGATTGTAATGAATGTAATCCAAATGTCGCTCAAAATCCTCTTCATCGCTAATGAGGTGCTCCCAAAACGAGGTTGCCAAACTCCGCGACGCCTTTCACGTTGGCTGGCGCTTGTCACTCTCATTTCAACGCCGCCAGACTGGAGCCATCGTCTGGTGAATTCGCTTTTGATGAACGACCACCTCTTGGAATTTTCGTTGTCGTTCGGAGGCAGCGGCCAAATCGCATGAAGGTGGTCTGGAAGAAGTACGATTCCTTCAACCTGAAATGGACGAGTCTCCCGGCACTGGCGTAGGCAATCGCCGAGCAGCATTCTTGCTCGCATGTCTGGGAAGATTGGTCGTCGGTTGGAGGTGACCAACGTGAAGAAATATATTCCGCCGGGTTCGATGAAACGTCGGTAGTTGGGCAAGTTTCAGATCCTATTGGATGAGAGACAGGCGCCCCAGGGGCCGACCCCATTTTCGTCAGGCCAAGGCCTGACCTACTTTTCCGGACTCCGCCGCTTCGCGGGCCTTCACCAACAAGCGATTCAACTCGACCAATTCGGCTTTGGTCATGTGCCCGAGGTTTTGTTGGTGGATGTCGACCAGCGGTTCTGACAACTCTTCGATCAGCGCATATCCCTTTTTGGTCAGCTTGATCCGGATGACGCGGCGGTCGGTTTGCGAACGGGTTCGCGACACCAGACCGGCCTCTTTGAGGCGGTCGATCAGCCGTGTGATGTCTGGCACGCGCGTCACCATGCGACTGACGATTTCGAGACAGGGAAGTCCTGGCGCATCGGCCGCTTCTAGAATGCGGAGGACGTTGTATTGGGCGCTCGAAAGACCATGCTGCTTCAGCAATTGGCTAGGCGCCGCCGCGACCATGTTGTGCGTGCGCAGCAAGTTGAGGTACGTCTCCTGCGGTAAGGAGTCGAACGGCGCTGACTTTTTCAGTTGCTGTTGGAGGATTGATTTGGGCACGCCGACGGCTTCCGAAGAGAAATGATCGCACGAACAATAATTGTTCTCACAACCATATCTGTCAAGCCAACCGCGCTGCGAACGACCGATGGCGCATAAAAAAAGCCGACCGCAAGTTAGTGCGGTCGGCCTTGTAAGTTCGGCGATTGGCCCTGCGTTTAGAGCGGCTTGTCGAGCGAAGGCGTACCGGTCGGATCGCTATCCTTCGGCGCTTCGTCGGTCAGGCTCGGTCTTTGAGCGTCATCCAGCGGAGCCATCGGGCCCCCCTGATCGACGTCTTCCATCGGGCTTTCTGATTCTTCTTGCTCAGCAGTCGCCGGCTTCTTGGCTTCGGTCGGCGCCTTTTGGGTGATAATCGAAGGAGCGATCGGAGCGTACGAAGTGATGGTCGGCGCCGGAGCAGCGACGATCACATTGCCGTACGAATCGAGCGGCACACGCATCGTGACGACACGAGGAGTCCGTTTGACCATCTGCTGCTCGGTCCAGACCGGCTCTAGTTTGGTCTCGACAACGGTGCTTGTCTCGGCGACCCATTTTTGGACGCGAACCGGCGTTTGCTCCACTTTTTCTTCGTAGACCATGCGGGTCGTGGTGATCGGGACCTTGCGGACCTGTTCTTCTTCGACCCAGCGACAAACTTTCACCGGCACTTTCTTTTCGATCCGCTCGACGACCGGCTTGCGGACGGTGACCGGATATTGCTGAACCTGTTCGACCGATTCGTAACGCGTGGTTTGATACGGAATCCGTTGAACCTGGATTTCTTCATCATAGCGAATGCGCTGCACCGGAATCTGCTGCGTCACTTGCTGCGGCAAATAGGTCGTGACCGGAACTTGCTGAGCGACAACGCTGGGGACGTACGTCTGAACCTGTTGATAGGTGCCGGGGCGTTGCTCTGGAACCCAGTGCAAGCCGGGGCGATCGTACATCGCGCGGCCGGTGACCGGATCGACGTAGTTGGTTCCGCCGGTCCAACGGAGACGATTGCGGGTCGGGCCCGGTTCGTAGACCGTTTGGTTAACGTATTGTCCTTGGTTGACATACTGCGTTTGCAGCGTCGTGCTGGGAGTGTACTGGACGGTGGTCTGCGTTTGCATGACCGTTTCGGTCACAGGACGCTGGACGCGAATTTGTTGTTCGTAATATTGCGTCTCGCAAACCGGACGCATCACCGTTTGGCGGCGCTCACGCATCTCCGTCTCTTCGACGTAGCGAACCTGGTTGTAGCTCTGGTCGCGAATCTCTTCTTCCCAGACCGGCTTCATCACCTTGTAGCGTTCTTCACGCTCGCTGGTTTCGGTGATCGGCTTGGCGACGGTATAACGTCGTTCGCGCATCTCCGTTTCCCAGACAGGGCGATAGGTCGTGACCTCTTTCGGGATCTCGACTTTTTGGTACTGCAGGCGACGTACCGTGACGGGCTGATCTTCGTAGACCGTCTGTTGAATAATTTTGTACGAAGGTCCGCCGCAAGGCTCGCAGCTTTGGGCGAAGGTCGGCGACGCGGCGGCGACCAATAATGGCGCCGCTAAGACGAATTTTAAGAGCATGTGATTCATGGTTTCGGTTCCTCAACCGGGGGTCATCAAAACGACCAGAGGTTCTCTGGGCAAAGTCCCTCTCGCTTGACGAGCCGCGGCAAGTCCGTCGCCGGGCGGCCTGAGTACAGGCAACTCGTTACTAGAGATTGCCAGATTTCAGCGCCGTTATCAAACGGATTATTTTGCAGCTCGGGTCGCTTAATCGCTGGAAAATCATACGTCATCGTGCTTTACGAGACTAGAAATTCTTTCAAGTTTTTCACACTCTCGACCGAGCGCTTTATCGATACTTTCAAAGCAATCGTTGCAGCTTGTGATAGCATCGCAGGCAACTCAACCCAATCGACAATGTTTCGCAGAATCATCGTGCGTTGAAAAACGTCAACACGCGAGCGATGGTTTCGCACTGTAGAAGCGATTGCGATAGGCGGCGGACAATCGCGACGGAATGAACGAGAACGTCCCCCGTTGGGTCGTCAGCAGCATCGATGTGGCGATTCTGCAACCAAGTTGTCGCTGGTAAACAGCCATTTAATCGCCCTAGGCGCCGCGAAGCGTTCGCTCAGGAACGATCGAGAGAGGCGTAGCTTCGTTTCCGCGAGATGCACGATTCAACCTGATTCGATTGAGTGAGGAACCGGATCGGCTAGAGCGCTCCTTCGCCTTCCAGAATGGTGCGAAATTCTAAGAATCGCTCCACTACTGCAGATCGCGAGCACGAATTGGCGCCCAGGATTTCGTACTGGGCGTGTCCTTTCCAATTCACAACGACAACACGGCAATAGTCGGGCGAGTCGCCTTCGCCGTCTAGCATGATCGGAGAGTCATCTTCTCCGGACGCGAGATTGGGATGGAGGATCGCTTGGTCCAGATCGAGCTCATCACCTGCTTCTCGAACGATCGAGTCTAACTTGTCTCCCGTTCCCCAGAAGATCGTTGAGCAGGAGGCTTGGATCACACGGGCGACAAAGAGGCCCTGGACGGTAATGAGCCAATATCCAAAAATCTCAATCCTCTCTGCATCGGGAACTTGCGATGTCGTCTGTCGCCCTAGCGTCAATTTTTTGATACCGAGCGTACTGGCGATTTGCGAGGTAAATCGCTCCTGTAACTCATCGACGTACATGCGGGGCCTATCGGGGGATAACGTGTGAATGCGGCGTTGTTGCTTGAGAAAGTCTAGCGTACAGACTGCCGGTGTTACCGCAAAAACTCCACCAACATCGGCGCCAAAATCGTCACGAGCCCCAGCGCAATCGGATAGGCGGCGACATACGCGACGACCGGTTCCGCCGCGTCGGTGGTCGAAGTGATCGCGGCTAGGCCCGGCGTTGATGTCATGCCGCCGCAGATCGCGCCGAGCGATTTCAGTAGTCGTAGTTTCATCACGTATTCGGCCAAAAGAAAGCCGACCGTCAGCGGAACGATCGCAACAGCTGCGGCGCCAACGCAGAGCCAAACGCCCTGCTTTTGCAGCACCGTCACAAAGTCGCCGCCGGCCGCAACGCCGGCGCTCGCTAAGAAGAGAACCAGGCCGGTCTCCATCAGCAGCATACGGGCAGGGCGCGGCAAATGGCCGACCAAGGGGCCGAGTCGCCCAAAGTGCCCCAAGATCAGTCCGACCATGAGCGGACCTCCGGCCAGGCCCAACTGGATCGAGAGACCGGCGATCGAAATCGGCAGCATGCCCAGAGCAATTCCCAGCAGCAAGCCGACCGCCAGCGACAAAATGTTTGATTGGTCGAGCGCCGTTGGGCGATGTCCCGCCAAGCGTTCGACTTCGGGCCAGTTTTCCGGCGTGCCGACCGCGGTCAGCTGATCGCCAAACTCAATCTTGGTCATCGCCGAAGGGACGAATTCGACTTCGTGTCGACGAATCCGCGTGATCGTCACGCCGTACTTCGAGAGCAATCGCAGTTCTTTCAGCGAATGCCCGATGACTTCGGGCGAAGTCGCGACGATTTGGCGGCGCTGGCGTTCGGCGTCGAGCAGCAGTTGGTCGGCGCCTTCGACTTCGGCTCCCAGCATGTCCAGCACCACCGCCAGGCGTCCCTCGGGGCCGACCAGCAGCACTTGCTGTCCGAGTTCAAATTGAAAGTCGTGCGGCGTGGGGCGAAGGGTGTCTCCGACCCGCACGCGCGGCGTTTGACAATTGGTCGCTTCGAGCATGGCGACGCTGCCGGGGCGTTTGCCGACAATCGCCGGATTCCGAATTTCGACCAGCTTCCGCACGATTTGCGAAGCCGCGGCGGTGGGATCGCCGGCGGCGGCCGACTTCAAGTCGCGCCCCAGCAGTTTGGGCAGTACCTGCACAAACGCGACTACGGCGATAATCCCAAACGGATAACCGACGCCAAAACCGACCGCCACGTCAGGACTGTTCGGCAGTGCTGTCGTCAGCGCGCCCAGCGCTGGCGTACTGGTCATCGCGCCGGCGAAGATCCCGCTCGCCAGTTCGGCCGGCAGTCCCAACGCTTTGCCGACAATCCAGGCCGTGGTTGCGCCGCTGGTGACGATAACGGCGCCCAACAGCGCCAAAGTGCGGCCATCTTGAACTAGCGAGCGGAAAAAGGTGGGACCAGCGCCCAAGCCGACGCAATAGACGAACGCCGCCAAGCCGATCTCACCAGTTCCGGCCGGTACATGCATTTGGAAGTGACCGGCGACCAACCCGACAAACAAGACGGCTGCTGAGCCGAGCGTCAGTCCCAACAGCGAAATCTGTCCGACTAGCAATCCGATCGCGATAACGCCGGCAAGCGCCAGAATGCTGGGGACGCTGATCGGCGTCGGCGCTGTAGCGGACTCGCTGGTCGCCGCCAGCACGGCGCAGGGAAAAGCGGTGCTGGCGGCGGTCAACGCGCAAATCGCCCATCGGGGACCGCATCGACGGCTAGTCGGAAACATGGTGGCTGCTCTGGATGTTGCGGAGATAACCGTGAAACGCTTTCTACTGTACCGCTCCAAGCAACTGATGTCGTTGGTGCGACCTCTCTTTCTCCATGCGGCTCCACTATGGGGGATTGTGGGTGATTTGACTCTCCTAAACCGCCGGATGGATCCCTGACGCGGCTTCTACGTCCGCCTATCGGCCAAGCCGGCCTGACGTGTATAATGAATCATTCTCCCCACAGCGATGGGAGTCGCTATGCGCCGGCCGGCTCTTGCCGGGCGCAATCAGAACAGACGCCGCTCGCCGATGTCGGCTGCTGCGGCACTCAGTTTCGTACGGATCATCCATGGCCTCGATCGAACAACAATACATTCGCAACTTTTGCATCATCGCCCATATCGACCACGGCAAAAGCACGCTCGCCGATCGTCTGATGGAAAAAACCGGCACGGTGACGCTGCGCGAGATGAAAGAGCAACTGCTAGACGGGATGGATCTGGAGCGCGAACGAGGCATCACGATCAAAGCGAAAGCGGTCGCGATGCGGTACAAGTACAAAGGGCGCGAGTACGAACTCAACCTGATCGATACTCCGGGCCACGTCGACTTTCAGTACGAAGTGTCGCGCTCCCTCAGCTGCTGTGAAGGCGCGGTGTTGTTGGCCGATGCGTTCCAAGGAGTTGAAGCCCAAACGGTCGCCAACGCTTTTTTGGCGATGGAACATGATCTGAAGATCATCCCCTGCCTGAGCAAGATCGACCTGAATCACGCTCGCCCTGCCGCGGTGATCGAAGAGATGGAGCAAACGCTCGCGATCGATCCCGACGAAGTCCAGGCGATCAGCGGCAAGACAGGCGCCGGCGTCGAAGAACTGTTGGCCGCGATTATCGAAACGGTTCCAGCGCCAGTCGGTTCACGCGATGAAGTATTGCAGGCGATGGTGTTTGACTCGCACTACGACAAGTTCCGCGGCGCTGTCACCTATGTCCGCGTGATGAACGGCACCGTGAAAAAGGGAGACAAGATTCGCTTCCTCCGCGGCGAAACGACCCATGACGTGACGGAAGTCGGTCAGTTTATTCCTACGCCTCGGGCGACCGACGAGTTGTGCGCCGGCCAGGTCGGCTATTTGATCTGCAACATCAAGTCGCTGGAGTTGGTCAACATCGGCGATACGGTTAGTATCCCGGGACCCGACGCCGCGAAGCCGCTGGCCGGTTATCAAGAGCCGAAGCGCATGGTTTTCTGCGGGCTTTATCCGTCGGATGGACAAGACTTTGAGCAACTGCGTGACGCGCTCAACAAGTTGCGGATCAACGATCCGAGTTTTGTGTTTGAGCCGGAAACGAGCGACGCGCTAGGATTTGGTTTCCGCTGCGGCTTTCTCGGCTTGTTGCATATGGAAATTGTGCAGCAACGACTTGAGCAAGAATCGGACGTCGATCTGGTGCAGACCGCTCCGAACGTGACGTACCATATCATCAACAAGAAGGGACAAGAGGTTGAGATTCACAAACCTCAGGACGTCCCAGACGCTGGTGAGATCGAAGAATTTCTGCAGCCGATCGTGCGGGTCAGCTTGTTGCAGCCGAGCGAGTTTATCGGCCCGGTGATGCAGCTATGCACCGAGCGTCGCGGCGTGCAAGTGCGGACCGAGTACTTGTCGCCGACGCGGGCGATGCTTGTTTACGACCTGCCGCTGGCCGAAGTGATCTATGACCTGCATGACAAACTAAAGAGCGCCACACGCGGCTACGGCACGATGGATTATGAAATCCGTGATTACGTGCCGGCCGACTTGGTGCGTCTTGATATGCTGGTCAACGGTAAGCGGGTCGACGCTTTATCGATTATCTGCAACCGGGCCGACGCCGATCGGCGTGGTCGTGCCGTCGTGAAGAAGCTGAAAAGCGAAATCGATCGTCATATGTTCGAGATCGCAATTCAGGCGGCGATCGGAACGCGCGTGATCGCTCGCGAAACGGTCAAAGCGCTCAGCAAGAACGTCACGGCCAAATGTTATGGCGGCGACATCTCTCGCAAACGCAAGCTGTGGGCGAAGCAAAAAGAAGGCAAGAAGCGGATGAAGTCGATCGGCTCGGTCGATATCCCGCAAAAGGCCTTTATGGCGGTGCTCGAAACCGGCGACGACCAAAAGTAGCGCCGTCAGCAAGCATTCTTCGTAGACCGCGCATTTTGAAGTACGTTTTTCCGCCTGGTTTTGGTCTCTACGCCGACACCGGATAGGATCGCGCGTGCCGTACGGCTGTTGGTCGAAGCTGGGTCGCTTCCGCTGTTGGCGTGAAGAAATAATTGCGATGGATGCACGTCGGTCGACGGAATGGCGCTTTCGCGTAATCACAGGCGTCGTAGCGTTTTCCTTGGCTCCAGAAGAAGCCGGTATAGCCGAGGCTCTCTAGGTATTCGAACAAGCCGCCCTGCTCGATTTCGGGCTTGAACGCTTCAAATAGCAAGATCGGTTTCTGCGTGCGGAGCGTTTCTTCGGCGCCCTCGAAAACCTGGCGTTCATGCCCTTCGACGTCGCACTTAATGACCCCGATGTTTTGCACGTTGTGCTCGCGGCAATAGTCGTCCAGGCGAGCAAGCTGGCCGAAGCCAGCGGGAATCTCCGTAGGAGCGGCGGTAGTCGTCGTTTCGCCGATGTGGGCGCCGGTTGATCCTGCATAGTCACGCAGAATGCGAACCAGCCCGCTTTGATTGGAAAGCCCCTGCATGACGATTTCGACGTTATGCAGCGAGCTGCGTCGTTTGAAGCCTTGCAGCGCGTCGTGCAATTCAGGCTGCAGCTCAAAGCCGATCACTTTCCCTTGCGGGCCGACGAACTTGCTGAGCCAATAGCAGTAGATGCCCCGATTGGCGCCGATATCGATTGCGGTGGAGCCTTTCAGATCGAGTCGCGAGAGCTGGGCGATATCGGCCGCTTCCGATCGCAACCGGTAGCGCCAGCAGCGGGCCAGCATGTGGAGATGTTGATAGAGGGTCATCGGATTTTTCTCCATTTCGCGTCGAATCCTAACAGGATTATCGCGTTGTGCTTCACGTGTAGCGCAACGAGCTATTGCTTCCCCAGTTTTGGGGCGACGGCGAATACTAAGAAGTGCTGGTCGTTGCGCCTAGAGCGACTTCCAAAACCGGGAAACGCTGCTAACGCGACGGAGAGCCGGGGCGATCAGCGACCATCGTCGGGCTTTGCGGACCAGGCCAATAGGCGAAGTTTTCGGCTCGGTACAGATCAAACTCATGCTTGCGCGTTTCGTTGATCGCCACCGTGACGCGGCCGATCTTGACGACGCTGGAGAATGCGGCTGCTAGCTCCGGCGGCACCGTTTGGTAGACCGGAGTCACCAGCACCGCCGTGCGGCCGACAACTTGCGTTGGTCCACCCCATACGTCGTACTGCGAAAGGACCCGATCGTCCGCCTTCCAGCTGTAGACGTGGGGTTGATTCGGTAGGTAAAACGCCAGTTCGGCTGTCGAGACGCGACCTCCGGTAGTGATGATCAGTGCGTCATCCTTCACGCCAGCCTTCTGGATTTCTTCGCCCACGATCTGTCCCAGCTCTTCCCAGCCGCGCAGACGCACGATCGGGTCTACTTTGCTGCCGACCAGGCCGAACATCCCCAGCGCGAAAGGCAAAGCGTACGTCGCGAGCGTAAAGACTGCTCCGGCGACAACGGCTCGGCGCAGATGAAATGCACCGGCCGCCAAAGGAAAGGGAATCTCCGCTTTTTGCAGCGCCCAACCAACGCACAAGATAATCCCAGCCGGAAAGACCGGCGCT
The DNA here is from genome assembly GCF_024584705.1 of Blastopirellula sp. J2-11. Lineage (GTDB taxonomy): Bacteria > Planctomycetota > Planctomycetia > Pirellulales > Pirellulaceae > Blastopirellula. The sequence continues at coordinate 5,759,963 of NZ_CP097384.1, read as the reverse complement.
GGCCAGTTCAATTCGATCCGCTGTTTCAAGCTCAGGATGACGATCAGCATCAGCGGCAAAGCGCTGAAGCAAAGCAGATATTGCACGCGACGATCGAGCGAACGGATCGACAGCAAGCCGGTAAACGACAGCGATGCGAACAGGAAGAAGGTCACCGGCGAAACGATGCCGAAGAGCCCGCCGACAAATTCGAGCGCCAGCGAGATTCGTTTGACAGGACCGAACGGTTCGGCTTGAAAATGTTCTGACGTATGTTGGGCCGTAATCCAGTCGTGCTGTGAGTTCCAAATAATCACCGGCGTCAAAAAGGCGATCGCCGTGATGGCGCAGAGCCATAAGCCGGGTCGAACCAGCTGGCCTCGATCCTTGCGGCTGATCAAGATAAATAAGCCGCCGAGCGCCAAAAAGCCAAACGTCGTTTGTTTCGAGAGTAAGCCGAGACCGATCGCCACCGCGGTCAGCGGAAACCAGATCCACGTGTTGGAGTCTTCTTCTAAGGCGCGCCAGAGGAAATAGAGCGCAGCGACCCAGAAGAAGAGGAAGGGAGCGTCAATCGTCATCAGCAGACCAAGCGCGGCGTTACCCGGGGTCAGGGCCGATAACAGCACGGCGAAAAAGCCGCACTTAGCGTTGAACATCCGGTCGGCCAGCAGAAAGACGAATCCAAGACCTAACGTGCCGAGTACGGCGGCCGGCAAGCGAACCGCCAATTCGGTATCGCCGAAGATGCTGGTCGAGAGCGCAATAATCCACGCGATCATCGGCGGCTTGCTATAGTAGCCCCAGTCTAATTGGCGCGACCAGTCCCAGTAATAGGCCTCGTCGTGAACCAAATCAAGCGGCACAAACGCCGTATAGAGAATGCGAAACGCCAACAGTCCAGCGATCAGCATCCAAGTCGCATTGCGCCAAGGAAAGGGCTTCTCGTCGGTCGCCGGAACATCCATGTTCGTCGCGGTCATATCTATAAATCGCTCAGTTGCGGTTTAATTTCCACAGTAACAATCCGCCGATGCCTAACAGCACCACATCGGCTAACCAAACGGAATACGGGGCCAGCACTCCATCGCGGGCCATCGTCTCGCCGGTCACCAACAGCGGATAGTAAACGCCTAAAATCGGCAGGAAGCAGAGGAAGAACGTCGTCACGTTGTCGCTCGTACGCCGCCACATTGCCACCGGAATGCCGACGCAGGCGAAGCAAAAGCAGCCGAGGCCGTTCGATAGTCGACGTTGTCGTTCGGCCTGCAATCGCCAGAGTCGTTTTTGGTGACCTTCGGCGGCATAGGCGATCGCCTCGGGATCGCCCCCCATGTGCAGCGCATTGATCGTGTCTTCTAACAGCTTCGCCTCACGCGCGATCTGGGCAGGGATGTGTCGCAGGGTTAAAGCGGCTGGCGAAGCGCTGTTCAAATCTTGATCGAGCGTCCCGAGTTGCGTGATTTGTTGGACGAACGGTTCGACCTGAGAGAAGCTGGTGCCGTCTCCTGACTCGATAAAACTGTTGCGGCAGACGACTTGGAGAGCGCCTGTTTCGGGGTTCGATTCTAACTCGGCTTCTTCGGCGGTTAGCGTGACCTCGGGACCGTCGTTCGGCGTTTGCACGGTGATGAACGGCTCGATTAGACGACGCCCATCGACCCCTTTGACGCGTACCGAAAAGCCCTGCATGCTGAACGACTTTTGCGTACGGAGCATGCTGTACGCGGTATCGTCGAGCGATTGAATGATGATCCGGTGCATATTCGGTCGCGACCAACCGGCGCAGACGTCATACAGCCCAAAGGTGACGAAGCTCAAGATGTAAGTAGCAACCAGAACGGGCCAGATGATTTCGATCGGATTGATGCCGGCCGACTTGAGCGCCACGATCTCATTGGACGCCGACATCCGGCCAAATACGGTGCAGATCGAGAACAACAAACAGCCCGGAATCGTGAACCGCAGCATCTCCGGTACGAAGTACGGCATCATCCCCAGAATGATGCTAGGGGGCAGACCTTTTTTGAGACCTTCATTCACGCCGCCCCCGACCACCATCAACAGAACGGTGGCGAGCAGACAGAGAAAGAAGATCTTGAAGACCTCCCACACGACGTAGGTTTGAATCGTCCTCATATTCGCGCGGACTACGCCGCTTGTGCTTCCGGTTGCAGGCCCTGAGCAGCCGCTTCCGATGCGGCCGTGATCTCGATTACCTTGTTCGACTGCTGGGTTTGGAACGCGCCCGTCCGCCAGCCGCCGAGGAGAAGGTACATAGCAAGGCCGGAAAAATAGACAATTCCGCACGACCAGACAATATCACTGAGAAAATGTGCCCCGACCGCTACGCGAAAAAATCCAATCGCCGTCCCATAAAGAAGTCCCAACGTCAACCAAAGTGCGACCGACCAATGCTTGCGTCGCCAGTACAGAAATGCTGGCGCCATCCAGAGGAAGCCCATCGAAGCATGGCCGCTCGGAAAGGATTTGCCGTCGGTCTTCGATAGTTGCCATGGCGCTACATAGCGGACGTTGTTGGGGCGTTCGCCGCCGAACGCGGCCAATTGATTGGGACGCGGACGACCAATCGCCGGTTTGATCACCCCGTTCACCAGGATCAACGGCCCTGCGATCACGACGCACAGCAAGAACCGCGCAATCGGCTGTCGGGAGGCAAGTTCCGGCGACCAGCGACCAATCACCAAGACGATGATCGCGCCAATTCCCAATACGACGCCGGGAAGCGGGCTGACTGTATAGCACAAATCTTCAGAAAACCAGTAATCCCCAGCCCAGCCGTCGAGCTTGCTCAAATAGAAGTAGTGGGAGCAAAACATATCGATCGGCAGCCAAAAACAGGCTATCGTAAACGCCAAAAGGATCGCCAGCGGCATGAGAATCACCCAGCGTTCGCGCCAAACCGCCTCGAAAAGCGTTTGTGGAACACGAGAGGCCGACTTCTCGGAATGGATCGGCAACACGATATTGTGTTGGTTGGATTTGTTCGTCGACATTCGACCCCAAGCAATGCTAGCAGCGACAGCGGACCACGATTTTCTTGCTCTTCCTTGTTTATCTTCTCGACGGGTCTTGGAATTAAAGTTAATCGTATTGCCAGCCATATATTGCGAAAACGCAAATCTTTACCAACCGATTTCGACACCGCTTGATAGCAAAGAATCACCTGCTTGCATCATGGTCGCCCTATCGGTACCAAACCACGCGATTTCACGCCACCCAGAAATCCCGCCCAGCTGCCGGAATGACAGGACCGTTGCGATCTGATAAAACACGCAGTTTACGAGGCTCGTCGCCGCCTACTCCCCATATGTCCCCCAACTTGTAAGTGAAGGAAATCGAGCATGGCTACCAACGGAGATCTCAACCGCAAGCTGCGCATGGCCCTGGTCGGTGGCGGTTCTGGCTCGTTTATTGGTCGCGTCCACGCAACGGCCGCAGTTCTCGACAATCGAGCCGCACTGGTCGCCGGTGCTCTCAGTTCCAATCCCGCGAAGGCGAAAGCCTCGGCGCCTGACTACGACATTCCCGAAGCCCGCGCTTACGGCAGCGTCGCGGAGATGCTCGAAAAAGAGAATGCGCTTCCCGAGGATCAGCGAATCGACTTCGTTTCGGTCGCAACTCCCAACTTTACCCATTTTGAAATCGCCAAAGCGGCTGTCGAAGCCGGCTTCAACGTCATGTGCGACAAGCCGATGACGTTTGACCTGCCCCAAGCCGAAGAATTGCTGAAAGTGGTCGAAGGCTCTAACTCGGTCTTCGCAGTCACGCACAACTACACTGGCTATCCGCTCGTTCGTCAGGCTCGGCAGATGATTCAAGATGGCGAACTGGGTGAGATCAACGCGATCCGCGTCCAGTACATCCAAGGTTGGCTCCGCTCGAAGTTGGAAGATAGTGATCAGAAACAGGCGGCCTGGCGAACCGACCCCGCCAAGAGCGGCGCCGCCGGTTGCTTTGGCGACATCGCAACGCACGCCTACAATCTGGGACGCTACATGACCGGGCTGTTGCCGGAACAGATCAGCTGTCATCTGAAGACCTTTGTCGAAGGGCGCGCCCTCGACGATTACGGCACGGCGATCATCAAGTTTGAGAACGGCGCCTTGGGGACGGTCACCGCTTCGCAAATCAGCCATGGCCGTGAAAACGATGTGGCGATCGAAATCGACGGCACCAAAGGTTCGCTGCAGTGGCGACAAGAAAATCCGAACGAAATGATCGTTCGCGCCAATGGCGAGCCGCACAAGATCTATACCCGCGACCCGAACGCTCCGTACATGAACGAGATGGGCGCCGCAGCTTGTCGTCTACCGAGCGGCCATCCCGAAGCGTTTTTCGAAGCCTTCGCCAATGTCTATCGCGCCACTTACGATGCGATGGCGGCGCGAGCGCTCGGCCAATCGTTCGAGAAGAAGGATACGATCTATCCGAACATCTATGACGGTGTCGAAGGGATGTACTTCATTCAGCAATGCGTCGCCAGCAGCCAAGAAAACGGCGTCTGGCTGCCGTTGAAGCACGCGGCTGCTCGTCGCTAGACAGCTGCCGTCAAGCAGAAAAGCCGCACTCCAGCAGTGCGGCTTTTTGCTGCGCTACTCGCCAAAATGCTGATTCAAAAAGTCGAGCGTCTTGTTGTTGGACCAGGCGTGTCCGCCGTCGAAGAAGTCAGCGTCTACGTTTTGCGGGACGCCGAGAACGCCGTAAACCTGCTTGAGTTTTCCGAGCCCGTTGCGAGCCCCGTCGATCGGGAAAATCGGATCGTCAATTCCATTGATCAACAAGACCGGCCGCGGCGCGAACAGCGCCACGACATCCGCCATTTCACCATGCCGCATCACGCCTGGTAGGCAATTGCAAATGCAATGATGGATCGAATAGATCGACGTGCGGTATTCTGAAAAGGCGCCGGCGATCATCGCCAGTTTGATGCGCTCATCCAGGATTGGCAGATACATCGTCAACGTACCGCCGCCCGAGAGCCCGCCGACACCGATCTTGTCGGGGTCGACTTCATCACGCGTTTGCAAGAAGTCGACAACCCGCATCGCATCCCAGCAACGAATTCCTTGCGGCGTCATCCCCATCAAGAAGGCGTTCATGCTCATTTCATGACAGCTGCGCGGCGGCGACTTCACGCCAGAATCTTGTCGTCCGTGCGTTTCGTTCCAGCCGCGAACGACCATCGCCGCGGTGACATAGCCATGCTCGGCCATGTAGACGGCATAGTCGAGCGCGGACTCGTCGGTTTTCTTTTTCTGCTTCGCATCTTCGTTGAGGCGAATATAAGGATCAATTCCGCTATGACCATGCAGACAGATAATCGCCGGGGCTTTCACTTTTCGCGCGTGCGGAACAAAGTAGTAAACCGGCGCCCAGTAGGTTGGCTCGGTGCGCACGTAAATCTTGTAGCGTGTGAACTTCTCGAACTTCTCTTCTTCCGCCCACTCAACTTCCAACGGCACGCGCTGGGGCATTTTTCCCAGTAGGCCGACGATCGTCGCATGCATCTGCTTGCGCCAGGCTTCATGCTCGGCCGGAGTCTCGGCATCCCACGCCAGGTCGGGCTCTATCGTATCGGCAAGTTTTTGAAAGCTGTGCGTGACGTTGTTCGGTTCTTTTGCCGCCGCTGGCGCTTCGGCATATACCAACGCAGGAGTAGAAACGACCAACAAGGCGAACAGCGACGCGCTGCGAATGAACGAGTAACTCGGCATGCTAGTCATGACAGGCGAGGGCTTTCGGAAGGAAGAGGAAGTCGGGAGTCGCTACTTCGTCAGTTGAATATCGAACGTCTGCGGTTTTTCGTCGATGACGATCTCTAATCCGCTCGTGGCGAACTCTTGATATTTGGCAGGGATATCTGAGGATTGCGTTTTCCGCGGCGCGCGCTCGCTTTCAAGAAACTCTTCCTCCTTCGGTTGAACAATCACTTTGTAGGCGCCGTGCGGAAGGCCGGCGCCATGCTGACTACGCAGTTGATAAGTACCGTCGGCTTCCAGCGGCGCGCTTGCGCCAAAACCTTGATCGGACATAAAGCTAACGGTCCCTTCGGAAACCGGCTGATCATTGAACGTAACTTTGCCAGCGACTGCCGATACCGGTACTGCATTCTCACCGCTGCAGCCTGTAAGACAGACCGCGGTTGCAATGAGCAGCAGTATGCTGGAATAAGTCGGGGAAAACGAAGAAGCGGACATCCGATATGTTTCCTGGAAATCGATGGATAGGTGATCGGAAAGTTACAAGGCTTGAACGAAGTTGTCGCGCGCTGCGCTGACGATTACAGGGAACCGCCGATCAGCACATTGCCGTCGTCCCGAATGCAAATGTTGCGCAACACATCCCAGTCAAGCGTATTGGGGAGAAAGCTGACTCCCGCATCGCAGCGCAACACCATGGCGCCGCCGGGATGGGCGGAATGAATCGGCGTGTTGGACCCAGTTTGATGGTTGCCGCCGCTGCCGGTAACCTGGGTACGAAAGCCAACCCCATAGCGGATCGCCGAGATGTTGTAATAGTTCCCACCGGTCCATGCGGCGCCGTTCGTACCGCCGGGATAGCCCTCTATATAGGCTCCGATCCAAGCGCCGCGGCGACTGCTGTTGCGTTGGTCGATGTTTTTGCCGCTGGAGTCGATGGTCCAATTCGATTGTTCGGCGATGATGATCGTATTGGTCAGGCCATCCGATATTTGTGCGAGTCGCAGCGATTCGTTGGGAATCAGCGTGCCATTGCTACAGACATAACCGCTGGTCCCGGTGACGCATCTTCCTTGGCCGGTTGGGTCGGTTACGCTTGTGTTGCTGGTCGAAGCTCCGGCAATGCCGATGTAGGACGACGTACCGCACTCAACCGGACCACTGGGGTTCTCGGCGAATTCCGGCAAAGGACTCGACGGACATTGATAGGCTGGCGCGTTGAATCCCTTCATCACTTCGTAATTCGCCAATCGATATCCAGTCATCGATGTCGAATCGAACAGCATCGCCGACGCATTGTTGAAAGCCAACTGATCGTAGATGTTTCCTTGTTCCAAAAAGGGAAGCAAATGCACGAGGAAATTAGAGTGCCAGTAGTACTGGGCGCCGATCGGTAACTTTAGATGCGTGTCATGATAATTATGTACGGCCAAACCGACTTGTTTCAAGTTATTGCTGCAAGACATGCGGCGCGCCGCTTCGCGCGCTTGTTGCACTGCCGGCAAGAGCAATGCGATGAGCACGCCAATGATGGCGATCACCACGAGCAGCTCGACCAGGGTAAATCCGCGAGGATGAGAACGAAGCGTAACCATTGATTGTCTCACTGAACAATGAATCGAGAAGTATGAAAAAAATATCGAAGCTGAACTTCTGACGTATGTCCGGTTTTCATCCGTCGAACATTCAGTCTGCGTTTCCTATTAAAATTGCTACGAAGGGCTTGCAAAGGTCTAAAATGACGCCACACGAAACCAAATCCGAATGAACGGGTTAGAACGGATTTCCGGCCACCACATTGCCGTCATCTCGAATGCAAATATTGCGTAATACTTCCCAGTCAAGCGTGTCAGGGAGAAAGCTGACCCCTGCATCGCAGCGCAACACCATCGCGCCGCCGGGGTGAGCCGAATGAATCGGCGTATTGGATCCGGTCTGATGATTGCCGCCGCTGCTGGAAGCAATCGTGCGAAAACCGACCGCATAGCGAATGGTCGAGATGTTGTAATAAATTCCCGAACCCCAAGCGGTTTTTCCGGGATACTCGGTTGAATTGGCGCCAATCCAAGCGCCGCGACGACTGCTGTTTCGCTGATCGATGTTCTTGCCGGAAGAATCAATCGTCCAGTTCGACTGTTCGGCGATGATCACCGAGTTGGTCGTGCCGTCCGAAATTTGCGCCATTCGGAGCGACTCATTCGGAATCAAGGCGCCGTTGCTGCAAATGTAGCCGCTGCTGCTGGATGAAACGCAGCGCCCTTGCCCAGTTGGATCAGTCACGGTGGTGCTGTTGGTTGGCGCGCCGGCGACTCCGATATACGACGTCGTGCCGCATTCCACCGGACCATTGGGATTCTCGGCGAATTCTGGAAGCGGACTCGACGGACATTGATAGGCCGATGCGTTGAATCCTTTCATTACCTCGTAATTCGCCAATCGATATCCAGTCATCGATGTCGAATCGAACAACATCGCCGACGCATTGTTGAATTGCAGTTGGTCATAGATGTTGCCTTGCTCCAAGAACGGCAACAGGTGCACCAGGAAGTTCGAGTGCCAGTTGTACTGGGCGCCGATCGGCAATTTGAGATGCGTGTCATGATAGTTGTGAACCGCCAAACCGACTTGTTTTAGGTTGTTGCTGCAAGACATGCGGCGCGCCGCTTCCCGCGCTTGTTGAACCGCCGGCAGCAACAGGGCGATCAGCACGCCGATGATGGCGATCACCACCAGCAATTCGACCAAAGTAAACCCACGGGAGCGCTGACAAATCGAATTCATAGGAATCTCGCTGCATTGGGAAAAGAGTATGGAATCAATGCGTTCGATGAGCAAACAGTTCGCCGGCGAACCTGAGAAGCGTCCCTTCGCAGCTTTCACCGTCTGATTGACAGTAACATGCGAAAAGTGCGCGGAACATGCGTAAACGCGCAATTCTCTTTCGATAATGCGCATTGTCCGCCAGCGAGAGAGGGCTCGCTTGGGGTAGAAGCTGCAAGCGGGAAAGTGCACAAGCGATCAGCACCTGCGCAGCAAGTTATCGCTGCTGCGCGAGTTCGGAAACGGCTCTAACCTTCGAGTCCGGTCATCGTGCTGGTGCTGGTCGCAAACTGGTCGATCTCCAGCCCTGTCTTCTGCAGCATCGAGAGGTAGAGATTCGGCAGCGGATAGTTGTTCTTCCGATCGAATGCGAGATGCTGGCCATGGCGGAATCCGCCGCCGGCGAACAGGACCGGCATGTTACGATTATCGTGGTTCGACGCGTTGCCCAGGTTGCTGGTCATCAAGACCGACGTGTTGTCGAGCAAGCTGCCGCCATCTTCTTCGGTTTTGTCGAGCCCACGCAGGAAGTCGCCCCAAGCGCGAACGATGGCCGCTTCGACCAGCGCCAACTGCGCCAGCTTCTCTTCGTCACGTCCGTGATGGCTGAGCGAGTGATAGCCTTCGTCGACACCTTCGATCGGCACGACTCCGCCGGAACCGCCCAGGTGATACGAGACGAAGCGGGTTGAATCGGTCGAAAGGGCCAAGCGAACCATGTCGCTCATCAACCGTTGTCGGCCGATGAAGTCGTTGGGGTTCGAGATGTCGATCGGCTTGGTGAAGTCGACTTTCGGCTTCGGGCGATGGGCCCATTCTTCGGCTTCGACCATCCGCTTTTCCAATTCACGCACGCTAGTGAAGTAGGCGTCTAGCCGATCTCGGTCGCCGGCGCCCAGTTCGCGTTGCAGCGCTCGCGCATCTTCAGCGACCAAATCCATAATGCTCTGCCCCTGTCGAGCACGATGGACCTGCTTTTTCTGATCGGCCGGCGAATCGGTCACAAACAATTGCATAAAGAGCCGCGCCGGCGAGCTTTCGGCCGGAATCATCGAGCCGTTCTCGGTATAGGAAGGGCTGTTGCTGCCTGACGAGCTAAGCACGAGCGACGGAAACCGCGTCTGATTGCCCAGGTGTTTCGCCAGCAGCTGATCGACCGAGATTGTCGTGCGCGACTGAGCGCCGCTCCCCATCGGCGTGGCGCTTAGCAAGCTTGCTTCTGCGCGATGCCCGCCCGAGACGCCGGGATGCGAAACGCCCGAAATGACCGTATAGCGATCGCGGATATCTTCCAACTGCTTCAGATACAACGGCGCTTCGTAATCGCGCCCAGGCGTGCTCGGAAAGAGATTTTCGGAGTGCAGGCCTAGTCCCAGGGTCATCGCTACAAAACGCTTGGGCGTCGCCGGTTTGTCGCTGCCGGCGAAGGCCTGATTCATGGCGCTGAGCCACGGCATCGACATCGCGATACCAGCGCTGCGCAGGACGGTTCGGCGGTTCAGTTTTTTACCGAAGTTGAAGTGAACCTGACCAGACATAAGTCACCGACTTTCTCGCTGAATTTGAACGTTATTTGCTTAAGAACAACGGACTGGCGACCACCGCTTGGATGATCGAACGCAAACCGTAATCTTCCGCCGCCGTCTCTTCGACGATCGCTTCCACCGCGTCGCGATCCGCGAACGCGATCAGTGCGCCAGTTCCGTAGACCAGCAACTTCTCGGCGACGCAGGCCGCCAGCTTCTGAGGTTTACGGACGGTGATCGCTTGAAAGCCATCGATGTCTTTAAACTGTTCGCCGTCGGGCAGCACATAGCTGGCGTCAATAACGGCGCCAGTTTTCCGCTTCGTTCCCGACATCTTGATATACGTATCTCGCCATCGGCCCGCGGGGTCGAAATTTTCTAACGCGAAACCCGGCGGATCAATCTTCACATGGCAGCTGGCGCAATCCCCTTGCGAACGATGCTTGGCCAGTTGCTCACGGATCGTCGTCGCGCCGCGAATATCAGGTTCTACTGCCGGTACGTTGGTAGGCGGAGGAGGAACCGAATCCCCCAAGATTCGCTCCAACATCCAAACGCCGCGCAGCACCGGCGATGTATTCGATCCGTTGGCGGTCACTTTCAAGATGGCGCCTTGCGTGATGAGCCCGCCGCGATGACTTTCTGGCGAAAGCGTAACGCGACGCAACTCATCCCCTTCGACTCCATCAATGTGGTAGTAACGAGCCAAACGACTATTGAGAAACGTAAAGTCAGCGTCGATCAATTTGTCGACGCCCAGGTTCTCTTGCAGCATCGTTTCGAGGAATGCTTCAGTTTCGCTCAGCATCGCTTGCTGAACGATCGGATCAAAATCACGATACAGCTTTCGATCAGGCGTTGTAAAATTAATCTGATCCAAATCGAGCCATTCGGCCGCAAAGTCATGGATAAACTGGTGACCTTTCTCACCGCTCAACAAGCGAGCCGCTTCGGCTTGCAGCGTTCCCTTATCCTGTAATTTGCCGGCGTCCGCTAAGCGGCGAAGCTGCTCATCTGGCGTACTGCCGGTCAGCAGATAGCTAAGCCGCGTTGCGATCGCATGATCATCCAACGGGCCCGGCGCTTCGGAAAAATAAAGGAAGCGCGGCGAACAAAGAAGCGCCCGATAACCCATCCGCAGCGAACTGACAAAATCGTCGCCGTCATCAATCGCCGCTTGCACGCGTTCGACATAAGGAGCGATCTCCGTGGCCGAGGTCGGTCGACGGAATGTACGCTGCGCGAAAGCCAACATCAAGCGAGCCGCATCGTCGCGCGGCGACTTGCTGACCACTTGGAACGGCTTTTTCTTATCTTTGTTGGGAATCATCTTCAAGTCGCCCAGCACCAGGCTGCGAACATGATCATCATCACCGTTCAAATGAATCCGCTCCATCGTGATCCGATCGAAGGCGATTCCCGACAGGTCTTGCGACTCCCCTTCTCCCACACCGACTTGACCCCCTGCGAAACGGCCTTTTTTCAGCGTGTCGTCGCCGGGACGAATCTCCAGCATGTGCCCTTTCGGCAGCCATGTCTGAAACTCGATCGTCTTCGGCTGGTCCATCGCTTCGAAGGTGGTCACGTCTTGCAGCAGCGGAGCCGTCGAAACGCACAAGCCGGATCGTACCGTCGACCAGACGCCGCCGGTCTCTGGAGGCTTCAAGCCAGAGACGGTCACTCGGAAGCGAAACCAACCGTCATCGCGAGCCGTTGTTGCCGGGATCCGTCCGTAGTAGATCAAACCTGACGACCAGATCACCGCTTTGCCGTCACGCATCTCAGGCTCGCGGCAGCGTCGCTTCGGATTGGTTCGCGAAACTCCTTGGGCGTCGAAGTCGCGCACATACGCATCTTCGGGCGAGAGAGCGCGGCGAAACGCTTCATCCAGCGCCGCGTCTACCGCTCGCAGATGGGCCGCCAATTGAAAGTGCGACATCGACTGTCCATCGGCGACCGTCGTAAAACCGTTCGGTCGAGACTCTTCCGGCAAATAGTCGGTGAGCGGAATATCGATGCCGAGCAGATCGTGCAGCGAGCGTTCGACTTGCAGTCGGGTCAGTCGTCGCGCTTGAACGCGTCCTGCGATTTCATGTTGCGAAAGTTGCTGGCGACGGAGATGCGTACGCGTCGCACGGAGAAACTTCTGCTTCTCATCGGCATCGGCCTCGCCAAACTCGGTCGGCGGCATTTCGTCCGACTCGACCCGGTCAAAGATCCGCACCCAACGATCTTGAACCGCTTCGTCGCTCAAATCAAAAGAAAGCTGCTCCAGATCGAGACCCGCTTCGGAAGTCGCCCCTTGATGGCAGTCCAGACAGTTGGTTGCGACAAACTTTCGAATCGCGGCCGGCGTTTGCGGAGGCGCCGGAGTCGCGGCAAATACCGAGGTCGCTAGCGTCAGCAAGACGAACAACATCACCACAAATCGCGGCAAAGATTGCCCGAAATTGCGCATATCGGTTGTGACGAAATCAAAACGCGACATAGCGTAGGAGTGCCGTAAGGTAGGACTGTGGCTGGGTTTGCAGCAATTGGGCGGGGTGGGATAGCGTCGGTGGATGTGGGGACGCTATCCAGTAATCATACCAAAATTATCGGCTAAAGCGAGATATTTTGCGTCCCAATCGACCGAGAATACGGGAGATTCGATGCTGTAACACCTTCCCCGCGTTGCGACGAATCACCTTGTATGGCCCTCCGTTTCGGATCAGGCGATCCAACCTTTGGCCCGCGAAATCGGCTGCATCAAGCGGTCGAAATTGTCGTACAGGATCTTCTGCTTCTGCTCATCGGGCAGATCGGCGCCCAGCACTTTGCCCAACTGAGAAGAGAAACTGCGTCCTGGCGCGTCGCTTCCATAGAGGACCCGGTCGGCGCCGAGTTGGCGGACGCCTGACTCGACGATGCCGGAGGTCGGATAAAAGCCGCCGATTCCGATCGACACGTTGGGAGCGGCGGTAACCGCGCGAATGCCAACTTCCCAGTCCCCGCCAGAATGTCCGCAAATGAAGGGATAGTCGGGATAGCGTTGCGCCAGTTCAACCACATCCTGCGGAGTCGATTCGTTCGGCAAATTGCCGGAGACTTTTAGCCAAGTGTGTTGGTAGATGACCGCTTTCAGGTCGATCGCTTTTTCAAAGACTGGTGCGTATTCGCTGCGACTGCAAACTCCGCTGAAGCCGCCGAGCTTGAGTCCGACCATCGGGCCATTCCCCACCCATTTTTGCAGCAGGTCGACGCTCTCGGCCGTCTTCTGCAGATCGCACCAGACAAACCCATACAAGCGATCGTAATAGCGCTCTAGCACGCGGACGATCTCGTCATCGGAGAACGGCCCCAGCGGCTTGCCGACTTCTAAAAACAAGCACAGCTTGCTGATCCCGACACGACCGGCGATCGCGAGCAACTGCTCCGCTTGTTCCATCAAGCTGTCGCCGGTCAGTTGCGGCGAAGGCAGATGGCAGTGCATATCCCAAATCTTCATGGGGCGAATCCAAATCGCGGAGGATGCTAGGCGGGAAGCAGCGTGTGGGCCGTGCCAAAACGAATCGCTTGCTCTTGCTGCGGCGTCAGGACCGACTCGGCCAATTTGAGCCGCGCCGAATCAAAATAGAACATCGGCGAATATGACCCAAACAGCAAATGTTCGGCTGTGGTCGTCGCCAAAAGCTTCGAGACGCCTTCGCTTGATTCCAGCTGAGCGATGTCGCAATAGACGTTGGGAAGGTTCAGCAATTCCGCTTGGGCTTTCCCTGCAGCACTGTTCACGCCGTTCAACAGCACCAGTCGCAAACCGGCGGTCGACGCGGCGAGATCACCCAGCGGCGCCAGGTTGACTGTCGGCACGCGCATCTGCGGATGTTGCGTCCGCGGGTCTTCTAGCCATCCGCACAACTGGACGATTAGGTTGCGCTCGGCGGCTCTTTGCAACAGTTCCTGAAAGCGGGCCTCTTTCAAGTCATAACCGTGATAATTGGGATGAAGTCGGATGCCCGGCATCTGATATTTCTCGGCACACAGATGCAATTCGTCTTGCCACTGGGGCAGCAGCGGATTGATCGATCCGAACGGAATAAACAACCCGTCGCCATGTTGGGCGCACGCTTCCGAAAGTCGCCGATTGACCGCGCCAATGTCTTTATGAAAAACGCCGTCAAAACTACCGGTCCAGGCCTGGGTGATTCCTTTGCTGCGCAGCATCGAAGCCAACGCATCTGGCGTATCATCGCGCAAGCGACGAAACGGCCAGCGTGATAAATAGACGTTAACGTCGACCCAAAATGGGGCGGCGGACTTGGCTTCGATCGCCGGTTCGGCCTGGATTGGCTGGGCATGAGACAGCAAGCCGCCGGCAGAGATCAGCGTGAGAAAATCGCGGCGAGTGACGTTTGCGGCGCTCACGGTCATGTGACGAACTCATGAAGAAGGCAGGGGTAATGGCCAAAAAAGAGAATCGCTTCCCCAATTCGACGCGGCCGATTCTTTATGATACATCGAAATATCATGGAGAAGAATGGAAAGCTCAAGAATCGCGACAAGTAACGCTGGCGCTTCCTTGAGAGGTCGCCGCCTGACGCTAGGTTTTTCTGCGCGCCCGCTACGTCCGCAAGGACTAGACCGCTAAACTACAAGTCTGTCGAGTTAGGCCGTTTCGGCTCTCGGCTTGTTAAAAAAATATCGAGTTCGCTCGCCACCTTCGGAGATTCGTACTATGACGACGGCGCCATCGTTGACCCAAACCGCTGCTTGGCAGGCTCTTCAGTCGCATTACGATCAATTGGCCGATGTTCAGCTGCGCGATCTTTTCGCCAACGAGGCGGACCGCGGCGAAAAGCTTTCACTCGACGCGATCGGCATCTATCTCGACTACTCGAAGAACCGGATCACCGCCGAGACGATCTCGCTGCTGGTCGCATTGGCCGAAGCCTCTGGTCTGCGAGAGCGGATTGACGCGATGTTCCGCGGCGACAAAATCAACGTTACCGAAGATCGCGCCGTTTTGCATACCGCGTTGCGAGCTCCGCAAGGAGCGACGATCAACGTTGACGGCGAGAACGTTGTGCCTGCGGTTCATGCGGTGCTCGATAAGATGGCCGCTTTCTCCGCCAAGATTCGTGGCGGAGATTGGCGCGGGCAGACCGGCAAGCCAATCAAAAATATCGTCAACGTCGGCATCGGCGGGTCTGACCTGGGGCCAGCGATGGCCTACGACGCGCTCAAACATTACAGCGACCGCAATCTGACATTCCGGTTCGTTTCGAATATCGACGGCACGGACATGGCCGAGGCGATTCATGACCTCGATCCGGCCGAAACTTTGTTCATCATCGCTTCGAAGACTTTCACCACGCAAGAGACGCTGACCAACGCGCACACCGCGCGACTCTGGTGTCTAGAGACGTTGAAAGACGAAGCCGCGATCGCCAAGCACTTTGTCGCGCTTTCGACCAATGAGAAAGAAGTCGCCAAGTTCGGCATCGATACGGCCAACATGTTTGAATTTTGGGATTGGGTCGGCGGTCGCTATTCGTTCGACTCGGCGATCGGCTTGTCGCTGATGATCGCCGTTGGCGGCGATCACTTTCGCGAGATGCTCGCCGGCTTTCACGAGATGGACGAGCATTTTCGCACGGCGCCGTTGGATCAAAACATTCCGGTCCTCATGGCGCTGCTCAACCTTTGGTACAACAATTTCTTTGGCGCTGAAACGCAAGCGGTGCTGCCGTACGATCACTATCTCGGCAAGTTCAGCATGTACCTGCAGCAGTTGGACATGGAAAGCAACGGCAAGCGAGTCACCTTGGATGGTGCGCCAGTTGACTATCAGACGGGGCCAATCGTCTGGGGAACGCCGGGGACCAATGGGCAGCATGCCTATTACCAACTGATTCATCAAGGGACGAAGCTGATCCCCTGCGACTTTATCGGTTTTTGCCAATCGCTAAATCCGCTGGGCGATCATCACGACAAATTGATGGCCAACTTCTTCGCCCAGCCGGAGGCGCTTGCATTTGGCAAGACGGCGGCTGAAGTGAAAGCGGATGGAGTCGCCGACTTCCAGATATCGCACCGTACGTTCCCCGGCAATCGTCCGACCAACTCGCTGTTGATCGACAAGCTGACTCCCGCTGCGCTTGGCAAGTTGATCGCGCTCTACGAGCACAAGGTCTTTACCCTGGGGACGATCTGGCGCGTCAACTCGTTTGACCAATGGGGCGTTGAATTGGGGAAAGTGTTGGCCAATCGGATCGTGCCGGAACTGACCTCCAAGTCCGAACCGACGCTTGAGCATGACAGCTCGACCAACGCGCTGATTGCCCGCTATCGCAAGCGGAAACGGTAAGCGGTGATTTAGATTCCTTCGCCGTACTTGTTGTTTTTATCGGGCTCGACGGCATCCGACGCCGGCGGGTTCCATTGGGGGAACTCGTCGGGCTCGCGCAGCTGTCCATCTTTGACAAACAGCTCCAGAGCCTCGGCCAAGTACGGCGTACGACTCTTCATGTCGCCGCGAATCAAGTAAAACTGGGGCGCGTCGTAGTATTGGCTGTAGCGAATCGCATAGATGCGGCCGACTTCGCTTTGATCCCCCTCAAATGCGAGCTTTAGCTTGACAACCTGGCCGATCTCAAAGGCAGGTCGCGGCGCTTCTTCGGCCAGCACCGGACGAATACGAATCTTGCGCGGACCATAGGCGAGTTCGTAATATCCATCCGGTTGCAACTCGCGGCGAAAGATGCGGTCGCTCGGAATCAAGCCGGCGGCCAAATTGCGATCGTCGGGATGGATCCAATCATCTCCATCTTGCGGCCAGCGCGAAAGCATCACATAGTCAACGTCCGGCTTGAGAGGCATTGACTCTGAGAATTGGGTGTCGCGTTGCGGATCGGTCATGATCATTCTCAGGGCACGGGGCGCGAAAACCGACAATTCCTACTTGCCGGCGGCTGTGGAAGGTTATTCGTCCGCAGCCGGCTTTCATTTTAAGAAAAATGTTCCCGATTTGCGAACCGCTGGTCAGCGGTTCCTTGGCCAGCAGGTCTATGCGAATCCCTGGCTCAGTCGTAATCTTGTTCCGGCTCGGCCCAGACCTGGGCGTTTCCATCCACATCGACTTCGACATGGATCACGCTGGGCCGACAGCAGACGGGACAATCTTCGACATACGTTTGACTATGGCCTTCCGATAGATCGATCGGCACGACAATCTCTTCGCCGCATGCGTCACAGACGTAGCTTGCATCTTCTTGCATGGTGGCTCTCCGCCTAGAGAGAATTAATGGCCTGAGGTCAATTTTAACCCAATGATCGACCCCACCAACAGCAGCAGGAAAAATCCTCGCGCCGGCGACAGGCTTTCGCCAAACAGCCAAACGCCCAGCAGCGCTGCGCCGCTTGCCCCAATGCCAACCCAAATTGCGTAGGCCGAGCCGATCGGAATGGTTCGCGCCGAAACGGAAAGGAGAAACATGCTGGTGACTATCGCGGCGGCGGTCAGCAGACTGGGGAGCGGTTTGGTAAATCCCTCGGTATACTTCAGCCCGATCGCCCAACCGATTTCGAGCAGGCCAGCGACAATCAAAATAATCCACGCCATGAGACGCTCCTTGGAGTAAGGGCGTCGTCTTTACATAACCGGGTACGGCGCGTCTCGTCCGGGGCAGAATGCCAGCAATCGCTAGTCAGAACGAATCATCCTAGCTCGAATGTCGCCCGTGACAAGGCGTATTTGCCGTAGCTCTATTTTACAGGGGGAAGCTGGACGCCCATGTCTCGCAGCATCATCTTCATGTCTTCCCAGACCTCGCGTTTGGCCGATGGATTGCGCAACAGATAAGCAGGATGATACGTCGCGATTACTTTGGCTCCGCCGTAATCATGAAACTTGCCGCGCAATTTGCCGATCGCGGTTTCGGTCTTCAACAGGTTTTGCGCGGCGAACTTGCCGAGACAGACGATATAATCGGGCTGAATAATCGCGAGTTGCTGCTCGAAGTAAGGCATGCAATTGGCGTTCTCCTCCGGCGTTGGATTTCGATTCCCCGGTGGGCGGCATTTCAGCGTATTCAAGATATAGACATCTTCACGCTGAAATGTGCAGGCCTCAATGATCTGCGTCAGCAATTTGCCGGCGCGACCAACGAACGGCTCTCCTTGCTTGTCTTCGTCGGCGCCGGGGGCCTCGCCAAAAAAACAGATGCGCGCATTCGCATTGCCGACGCCAAACACGGTTTGCGTTCGCGTGCAGGCGAGTTCTTCGCACAACACGCACTGCGCGACTTCGGCCGCCAGCACGTCCAACTGTTGCTGTCGCCCTCCAGGGGACGCGTTTGCGACCGGTGGAGGATCAGGTTGATGGACGACAGGCGTCGCAGTGGGCGCAGCGATTGGCGCTGCTGGTTGCGGCAGAGACGCTTTCGGCTCGACAGCCGGCGCAGGAGCAAGCAGCAATTCTTCCGGAACTTCCAAGATGCGGCCTGGGGGCGCAATCTCGACGCCGGCCGATTGCCAGTCCCGCATTTGCTGCAGTAAGGCGCGGCGAAGATGAGCTTGCGGGTCGTCAGTCATGCCAAAATTTACAGGAACGATCGGAAAATCGAATAGCGATAACTATCGATTATCGGCAATTCTAGGCCGACGTGAAGACGTTGCCGACGAGAACTTCGCCCAAAACAGACTGCCGAATTTACAGCAGACCTCCCAGTAGGCAGAATAAAGGGGCTCTACGAGCTTGAAAATCCTTCCTCTACCGCCCTGGTCCGCATGCAAAACATCTCCCGCCGCGCTTGTTTGGCGCAACTAGCCGCCGTAACCAGCCTGCCGCTAATTTCCTCCGCTTTCACCGCCGAAGCGGTTTCGGACGTGCGCTGCACCGTGCTGCTGCGCAGCGGTTGGCAAACGGTGAACATCGGCGACATCGCCCACACGCCAGGCGTGCTGCAGCTAATGCAGGACTATCTTCCCAACGTCGAGGTCGTCCTGTGGTCGAATGCGCTCGATCGCGGCGTGCGTGAAATGCTGCTGGCCAACTATCCGCAATTGAAAATTGTTAGCGGCCACGTCCGCGCCGACGGCAAGTTCTCGAACGAGGAACTGCAGCAGGCGTTTGACCAGGCCGACTTCCTGCTGCATGGATCGGGTCCCAGTGTCGTCGCCGCCAGAGACGTCGACTCTTGGCGCAAAGAAACAGGAAAGCCGTACGGCATTCTCGGCGTCACGATCAGCGCCGGTGGCGAAGCGGCCAGTCGCAAGCTTACGCCGCAATTGCAAAGCTTGCTGGAAGGGGCCGACTTCGTTTTCACGCGCGAAGAAAAATCGCTGCAAAACATCAAAGAGGCCGGCGTCACAGGACCTTACTTGGGCTTTGCTCCGGACGGCACGTTTCATTTAAAGTTGAAAAAGTCGGAAGCGACGCAAGCGTTTATCAAAGAATATGACTTGGAGCCGCGTAAGTTCATCGTTTGCGTTCCCCGACTCCGCTACACGCCGTATCACAAGATTCGTAAGACCGGCCTGGAATCGAAAGAGATCGCCCGCCGCGAAGCGGTAAATGAAGCGCACGCCGAAGAAGATCACGCCAAGCTGCGAGCGGCGATTATCGCATGGGTTCGCAAGACCGGCGGCAAAGCGGTACTGTGCCCAGAGATGACTTACCAGGTCGAAATCATGCGGCCGCTACTGTTTGATCCGCTGCCGGAAGATGTCAAGAAGAACGTGGTGCTGCACGAAAATTATTGGATCACCGACGACGCTGCAACGCTGTACGCCGATGCGGCGGCCGTGATTAGTTGTGAGTGTCATTCGCCGATCATCGCGGCAGCGGTCGGAACGCCCTGCATGTACCTGCATCAGCCAGAAGATGGAATCAAAGGGAACATGTGGCGCGATGTAGGACTGAGCGCCTGGTATTTCCCCATCGAAGAAACCTCAGGCGACGACATCGCGGCAGCCACGTTAAAAATCGCCGCTGACTTCCCCGCCGCGAAAAAACGAATCGACGACACCGTCGCCGGAATCGAGACCAACTACGCCGAGAATTTTCAAGAGATCGCCGAGTTGCTGCAGAAGGCGGCCTCTTCGTAGCCAGCAACGCAAGCGAGGGAAATTCGGCTGGTTACTTCGATCGGCCTTTGATTTGCCGAACGATTTTTCCTCGCTCGCGCAGCGGACTACCAAGCAAAGACGAACTACGCGACCTTCACCACGATCGCCGTCACGTCATCGCGGCGCGGCGTGTCGGGGGCGAAACCAGAGACGGCGTCGACCATGTCGGCGACGATTCGCTCGGCCGGTTGTCCGCGCCGTGCGTGGATGATCGATAGCATTCGATCATTGCCCCACTGCTGACCGGCGAGATTCTCGGTCTCGGGAATTCCGTCGGTCGCCATCAGCAAGATTTGACCTTCTTCGAGCGTCACTTCGGCCGAACCGAGAAATGCGAAGTCTCCAATGACTCCCAGCGGCGGGCCCTCCCCTTCCAGGTCTTGCACGCTGCCGTCGCGACTGACGAGCCAGGCGTTGTGTCCTGCTCCGGCATAGGTCATCGTACGGCGTTCCAAATCAATCACCGCGACCCAGGCGGTGATAAAGTCGCCGAACTCGATCTCGCTAGAAATGACTCGATTCCAGCGCTCCAGGATTTCGCCTGGATCGACGTAGTGCTGAACGATCTCGCGAAAGTAAGAGCGCGCCGAAGACATCAACAGCGCCGGGCCGACTCCATGTCCGGCCACATCGGCGATCACGGCAATCAGTTTGCCATTGTTCGTCCGATGAAAATCAAAGTAATCGCCGCTGGTCCATTCGGCCGGCAAACTGATTGCCGCGACATCGTAGCCATCCGCCTGGGGAGGAGATTTGGGAAGAAAGTTCTGCTGAATCTGCTTCGCCAGCATCATTTCTTCCAGCGTATGCTGAACGGCGGCGTTCAAGCGTTCGTTCTCATTTTCGGCCTGCTTGCGAGCCAGTTCGTTCTCTTTAAAGATCGGCTCAATCGTGGCGATCCCGGCGAAAAAAAGAATCGCCATCATCAGCGTCGCTAGCGACTCGGCCCAGAGAGCCGGATGTTGCTCGACATTGATCGCCATGTTCCAGATGCGCCACATCGACGCAAACATGCCGACCGCCATCAAGACGGCGGCTCCGCTGATAAACAACCAAGCAAATCGGCGTCGATAGATCGCGTTGAGCCGCAACGCCAACACGACGGAAACGATTTGAAACGCCGCGGCCAAACCCAGTACGATCTTGAACGCCGTCATCGTTGTCGTCGTCACCGAGGGAAGAAGGAATGCTCGAATTGTGTACGAATGACCGTGCGGGATCAATCGTAGGCAGTGCGCGAATGAGCGAAATAGAGCGAAGAAGAAGATTCGATGAAGAATCCCACGCCCACTAATCGTACAAGCGGAAGAGTCGCTTGAGTGCGTCAAGCAGACTGTCGGATGAGGCGCTTCCCGCTTCGTCACGCAGCGATTCTAGCGGAGGGTGCAGCAGCTTGTTCACCAGGCGATCAAATGATCGGGTAATTTCGTCGGCAATGCGAGGATCGAGTTCGCCCAACTTGTTGAGCAATCGTCTCAGTTCCTCGTCCTTCAGTTCGTCCGATCGTTGTTTCAACCGGCGAATGGTCGGCGCCGTAGCGCGATGGTTAAGGTCGGCCATAAACTTGGCCGTTTCGTCTTCGATAATCCGCTCAGCCTTGGGCCATTCTCGTTCACGAGCCGCCCGATTCTTGTCGCACGTCTGACGCAAATCGTCGATCGAAAAGAGGTAGACCCCCACGCGCTCGGCGATGCGCGGATCAAAGTCGCGCGGAATCGCCAGGTCCAAGACAAACAACGTCCGTTGGAAGCGGGCCGCTTCTAACTGCTTGTATTCTTCCAGATGAATAATCGGCTCTGTCGCGCCGGTAGTCGAAACAATCAGGTCGGCTGCGACGACCGCTTCGTGCAGTTTGTCCCAATGCAGCGCTTTGCCTGCGAACGTCGCCGCCAGGCGTTCGGCGCGTTCTAGGCTGCGATTGACGACCGTAAACGCTTTGGCCCCGACATCGACCAAATAGCGAGAAGTCTCTTCCGCCATTTCGCCGGCGCCGATGATCAACACGTTTTTGTCGTCAAACCGATCAAAGACATTGCTGGCGAAATCGCTGACCGCGACGCTCGGAATGCTGACCCGCTTTTTGTGGATCGTCGTCTCGTTGCTAACACGCTTGGCGACGCGAATCGCCGCTTGAAAACAGCTATGGGTCAACGTGCCGGCGCTGTCGATCTGCGTCGACAGTTCATAGGCCTGTTTTACTTGCGATAAGATCTGCGCTTCGCCGACCACCATGCTGTCGAGACTTGCCGCGACGGTAAACAAGTGCCGCACGACATCTTCACCGGTGCGCTCTAGGACGTTGTCAAAAACGTCTTTCGCTTCCAGCTTGTGGAACTCGGCCCAGAACTGCACCATGTCGTGATGCGTCGGACAGAGGTTGCCGTCGAGCGCCGCCGTGTAGATTTCGGTTCGATTGCAGGTCGAGAGCAGCACCGATTCGATATCGGGAAAGCGACGGTGAAACGTTTTCAGCGCCTCTTGCGCCTGGTCAGGACTAAACGCCAGGCGTTCGCGGATTTCGACCGAAGCGTTGTGATGGCTCAGGCCGATCATCTGCAACTTCATCGCGTCCCCTCTTCGCTTTGAGCGATGGTAGGAGTGAGCGAGTTGTAGAGGGACGCCTGTTCTTTGGGAGACCGTGCATGCTGCGTCGGCCCGAACAAGATCAGCGCCAGCACCAGGCCGAGAAACATAAAGTTGGCCAGCGTCAGATAGGCGATTTTTTGCCCTTGCCGCGCCGGTTTGTAGATCAATTCAAACAGCGTCGCCGCGACCAGCCACAGGAAGAGAATCCCGGAGCTCCAGACGACGGGATCGCTCCACGGGAAACTGTTGGTTTGGCGATCGATTTTCAGCAAGACGCCTGCCAGCAGTCCGCCGGCGAGCAGACAGGTCGAAACGATCAGCGTGCGGCGGTTGAAGTTTTGCAGCCATTCGAGACTCGGCAGTCGAAACCCTTCGCGCTGCAGCATCTTGTGCTTCAGCCGATACGATTGAATCAAATACATGATGCCGGTTGCAAAGCCGAGAAAGACTGCCGCTGTGCCGGCTAACAGCAACACACCGTGAATGATTTGCAGCGGCCGCACCCGATTGCCGGGATCAAACGGCGCGACTTGATCCATCCAATAGGCCATCCCCAAAAGCAGCAGCACCGGTGGAATCATGAAGAGCCCGAGCGCCGTTTTCGGATGGGTCAGCGACATCGCCAAATAGGTCGCCGCCAACACCCAAGCCACGATCAGGCACCAATGATGCCAAGACGAGATCGGCCCCGCTTCGACCAGTCCGTTTTGCTCTCCGACCAAATAAATCGTATGTGCGATCAAGCCGGCGGCCATGAATCCGACCGACAAAATGGCCCGGACTTGCGCGCGGAAAAAGAGCCGCACGATCTCAAGCAATAGTGCGACGCCGTAGCTGGCGGTAAAGCAGAAGATGGAAATGCCGGAAAGCATTGGGGGGTAGGTATCTCGCGGATTGGGTCGACTTCATCATTCGCCGCCGAGTCTAAATCGGCAACCGGGCGCCGACGACTGGCGTTCGCTTTTGATTCTAAGGATAATCCGGGCCAAGGCTTACGTCAGGCGGAGTTCCCGCCGTTTTCTCTCGACCGAAAGGAGATTTCCGATGCAGCCCCGCATGAGTATTGTTTGTTTGGGCGTCCGCGACTTCGCCCGATCTTACCAGTTTTATAGCGATCTCGGGTTCAAAACGACGGCCCAGCCAACCGATCCGATCGCCTTTTTCTCGGCCGGAGGCGTAGTGCTGTCGATTTTTCCGCTCGATCAGCTCGCAGCCGACATCGGTCCCCACGTTCCCATCCCGCAGCCCGGCTTCGGCGGCATCTCGCTCGCCCATAACACCCGCGAGAAGGAAGAAGTGGACCAGGTCATGGCCCTCGCCCAGCAATGCGGCGGCACGATCGTCAAACCGCCCCACGAAACCGACTGGGGCGGCTATAGCGGTTATTTCACCGACCCCGACGGCTACCACTGGGAAGTCGCCCATGGCGCGATGTGGAAATTCGACGACCGCGGGTGCCTGATTTTGGAATAAGCCGCCGAAAAGAAACCCCAAGCAGCGCGAGCCTAATCCGCAGGCTCGCGCGAACCTGGCTCCCTCTTTTTAGAACTACCCCCTAACATTACGATAGAGCCCATACTAGGTCCGCCTGTCGCACAGCGCCCTGCGGATCAAGAAAGATAACCTTTGGTCCTCGTAGCTCAGTGGATAGAGCAGCGGTTTCCTAAACCGCGTGTCGGTGGTTCGATTCCACCCGGGGGCACTTATGTAAGCCATGAATCTGTAAAGGTTTGCGGCTTTCTTTATGCCTGTCTTCGAGCTCTGGACAGTTCTCGAAATGGTCTATTCAGGTCTGTTTTAGTCCCCATTTGCGCACACCATGCGCACAAACTTTTGAGCCGTTATTGGGTGGCGATTTACGGGGGATAGCAGGTAGTGGCAATCGATCAACGTGCTTCATCGAGGAGCGACTCAAAGCGGGCACGCGTCACGATGGACTAGGCTGTGGCAGATTCTGGGGATCGGGAGTTTTGTGGTCCGAACTTGCCCCGACTGAGCAATTCAACTAGAACCTTCGAATCGTGGAACGGCGAGGCTTTGTAATTATGAGAATTAGGAATCGATTGCGATAACCGGTCGTAACCATCAATGCGACATTCGGGCTCAAGTTGGTTCTTCAACGCGTCTGGCTAGGAAAACTGCTATCAAAGAGACGCGACTTTTCCATCAGAGATGTCTAGGAGAGATATTCGCAGTATCCCTTCGCCACCTTCTCGCGAATTAGGCGATGGCATTTCTAGGTCCTGGACGATTCAAGCGTTCTCAATAATCCAGCGATCAAGCTGCGCATCGGCTACTGCTTTCGATAGGTCCAAGTAGCCGAATTTTCCACTCTTTCTTGCGAGTTAATTGGTCCGGTTGGGTGCAATGCGGCTTACGACCATCTGGTGATGGCGATCGATTCGTCGGCTCGGCATCAATAGGGGTTTGGCAACGATGAAAAGCAGGGCGGGCTGCTGATACAGCTAGTCATGAGATTGACGTGATTGATCGTCAACTGCTGCTGAAACTACTCATTCCGCACAGACGGGAATAGCTGGAGCGCGGCTTAAACCTCTTGTTGAAGAGTGGCTTGCGTCCGTAAAAAACTGATAGCAACTTCACTAGAAATTCCGTTGCAACCGGCACAGTATGCGGATAAGCTATCGCTGTAATGCTGGCATGGGGTGGCTGTGCCACCTTGAAGTGCCCCCGCTGTCAGGCTGCTTGGTCGAGCCCTGTCGCTTCTCCTCTTTCCCTCTTGCAATGGAGTGCAACGAATGCGCCTCCCCCTCACCTCTTGGAAGCAAACTCTCTCTCGTCTTGGCTTGAAGTTGCAAAAGGGGCCGGCGAAACGGAAGCGACGTACGCCTCGGCCAATTCAGCTTGAGGCGATGGAAGTGCGGGAGATGTTGACGGCGGATATTGTGCAGAGATTTGATTCAAACGTTCCTTACCCGGACGAAGCGGACATCCACCTAGAAATTCATCCCGACTACTACGTTACAAACCCGAACGGAACAACATATATACCAGTAGATTTTTACAATAATAGCAATAATCCGCTAACAAGTTTTAGCATCAGCACAAACGGAAACGATTTTCTCCTCAATGGAAGTGAGCCGAGTGTCCTTTCCTATTCTACGAGTTTCTCTCTCCCCGTTGGTGAATTTTTTGGCGTAAACATCTACTTTGATCCTACGCAAGATTATGACCATGATCGTTTGAATTGGCAGGGATCAGACGGAACCACAACGGACTATGGCTACATTGACATCACGTATGCCACTCCAACACCAACATCGCCAGAAATAGAGGTAACACGCGTATTGCCGTCTGACTACAGCGGCAACATAGATGTGCAAGATGGCGATACCGATCTGCAATTTTTTTCGAAATTTAGTCACATAATCGTCGGGATGAACCATCACGCCATTCCATTTACAGAGATGGGGCTTGGTGATTCCGTTGTACAGAGATTCAAGATCCAGAATACCGGTGGGGGCGTGTTGGACCTGGATCCGGACATGCTTGGAACTAGCGGCGCCGTATCATTGTCCGGTGATCCAAGCATTACAATCGTAGAAACGCTAGGCAAGACCTCACTTGCGGCGGGCGAATGGACGTTTTTTTCACTCAAGCTGGATGCAAATGAGACTGGTGATCCTAGCAGCACGGTCTCTATTAAAAACAATGACGCCGATGAGAGCCTGTTCGACTTTAAGATTACAGGTGACGTCGTTAATGGGCGAGAGATCAAAGTCGAATACTACAAGCAATCGTCGAATTCATGGCAAGAAGTCACGGATGATGGACAAATCAATTTTGGTAATGTCCTGCAGGGAAAGACGATTGAAACCAAGTTTCGGGTGACCAACATCAATCCGGACACCTACGGCGATCCTTACGACACCCTGAGATTGACTAACATCTCGGAAGATGAGGACGGGGAGTTCATTCAAATTTCACCTACCGAAGGCGCATTGTCGGTCACTATTCCCCCTGGGACTCAAAAATACGAATTCTCGGCGACGATCGACGCCACAACTGTAGCAAATGGAGTTACCTCTGCAATCACGATTGAGAACAATGACTTTGACGAATCACTATTTGGAATTGGCTTTCAGTGGTCCGTCGTCGCACCTGAAATCCAGGTTGTCGCGTTGCCAATCGGGACCGAAGGGGCCGTTGTTATCAATGACGCAAGCGGCCCCCACACGCTATTTCAAACAGAACCTGGCATACCACTGGAAAGAATGTTTCGGATTACGAATACTGGCAACGCTCCCCTGACTCTCTATCCAGAAACGCTTGAGATCATTGGTAGTGGGTATTCCATTTCTGAAAACTTCTCAAGTACAACGCTCGCCGCAAACGGCGGGCAGGCCACGTTCAAGATTACCTTTAGCCCAACCAATGCCGGCACCAACTTTCTTGCAACAATTAAGTTCAACAACAGTGATTATGACGAATCGAATTATAACTTTACTGTGAAAGGCGTTGCGGAAGTATACCCAGAGCTCCATGTCTACGAAGACACCATTGGTGGATCCGAAATCTACGATGCCCAAACGACTCCCGTAGTGATGTCGACAGCCACAACAATATCGAATGTCGGACCAGGCCAAAATGCGATTAAAAAGGTTATTTGGATCAAAAACACGGCAAGTGGCGAGCTGATTTTAGATCTTCCTATTTTGACAAATCCAACAAATGGCCTGGAACTTGACCTGACTGGATTTGATACGACATTAGAGAAGAACGAATCGACTAGTTTTATAGTGCAGTATTTACCTGTCGCCGGAATGCATAATGGTCATATTTCTATTGCGACAAACGATCCTGATTTCATGTCGTTTGACTTTGATATTGTCGGAACGTTCACAATGCCGACGTTCTGGGTAGAGCTGGAGTCGAACCCAGGCGTTCAATTGGTAGATTACGAAACGATAGATTTTGGCACTACCCCCGCTGGTTTACCCGTAGCCAAGAAATTTATCATCATAAATAAAGGCTATGGTCGAGATTTGTGGTGGGACACACGGCAATCTCCAGCCGGATTTAGAACTATCGAACGCGGGGGGCCGGATTTTGACCCTGAAAACGACTATTGGGTGATCGTTCCTCCCGGTCAATCGAGTTATCTGAAGGTGGAACTTACCGCAGAATTCGAGGGAGAATTCGGTTTTTCGGGCAATCGTCTTGTTTTTACCTCCAATGACCAAGTCAATTCTATTGAACATCTCAGCTTGACGGGCATTGTTACTGGCACGCCAGAATTGGAGGTTTTTGATGATGAGGTAGACGGCAATCTAATCACAAATACGCCCGCCGTGACAGAGGTGTCCGTTGGGTCGGTTGATATCGGTGGCGAAATCCGGCGTACCTTCCGAATCGAAAATGCTGGGACAGCGAACCTTGATTTAAATTCGGTCGTTTTGGGCGGAGCCGGTGAATTTGCCATAGATACGTCGAGCCTTCTATACGAGCTCGGCGACTTGGATGGAGATGGGCATACAGATGTTATCGCAACATACTTTGAGGCGATCCTCAACGCGACGAATCCTGGAATTCATACGAATACCATAACGATCCAAAGCAACGACACGGACGAAAACCCGTTCGTCTTTGAAATTACCGGCGAAGTCGTTGCCCCCGATCTCTCCATCGCGATCCAAGAAAGCAAAAACACCGCCTACGAAAATGGCGAGAACTCCAAGATCACCGTCACCCGGACAAGCAGCGGCTCGCTTGAAAATACGCCGGCACTCTCATTCGAACTTTCCTTTACTGGCGATGCCGAAAGCAGCGACTATTCGCTCATTCCAAGCACCTATGAAATTCCAGCCGGCGAGGCTTCCGTCACGATTGAGATTGAAGCGACCAACGACGCGCTGTGGGAAGACCTGGAGACCCTGAGCATCACGCTTGCCGAAGCGTCCAGCGGTCAGTACGAAATCGATACGGCCAACGACACGGTCGACGTCTACATCCAAGATAATGACGAGTGGGGCGTCGGTGTTACAAACGACGAAGATGCCGACGAAGCAGGGCCCGTGCCGGCTAACTTTCTGTTCACTCGTAAGCAGTCAAGCGATCCTGATTTAACGAACCCGCTAACGATTGACTTTTGGTTAGAAACAAGCTGGATAGCGAAGACGTCTGGCGAGTTGGCTGCAGACTTTTCCCTGGAAGGACTGGACGGCAACCTAACCTACAACGAGCAAGACGAGCGATGGGAGGGGAAGATCACGATCGCCGCTGACAAATCGACGCAATTTCTCGTCGTCAATCCTGTTAGCGACGACGATATTGAGCCAAACGACGTCATTACTGTTGGCATCATCGCCAAAGATGAAATTGCTTCAAAAAACCAACCGAACTACTACGTCGTAGCCGACGTGAATAACGACTCAATGACTGATGACGAGGCGTCATTGACAATCATTGACGATACGCGGCCGAAGGTTTGGTTTGAAACGGCAAGCGGCGTTACCGTTAAAGAGAACGAAAGCACGTCGTTGACCGTTTATCGTTCCATGGCAGGTATCGAGAGTCCGCTTACGATCTACATCGAAGGGCTATTCGACAATCCGGCCAATGGACAGGCGAAATACGCTTATGACTATTCGATCGGAGCGGAGAACGGCAGCAACAAATTGGAAGTCACCTTTCCTGCAAACGAAGACGAACTAGCGATCACGCTGGAAGCGTTTGTGGATATCTTTGACGATGAAGGAGACGAGACCGCAGAGTTAAAGTTGGTTAATGATTCCTCAGGCAATCCAAGCTATGCCGTGAAAAGCGGATATGAAACGGCGAATGTCACGATCGAAGATGTTGCCTACTCTAGCGACAACTCTGACGTTCCTGACGTTTGTCAATGCACCTGCGCTCCGGGACAGTGTCTTGTCTCGGATGTAACAGGCGACGTTCAGACGCTCGATCCGAGCAGCGGTCTCTCGTATGAGTCCGAGGCGAATGCCGATCAGAACGTCGTTTCGAACGATGTGCAGATCGACGAAGTCAGCTCCACGAGCAACTATCTACGGGCCACGATTAGTTTCGAGGGTCAGCAAATCGAAAACTATTATTCGCTTGCCGACTTCCAAGCGGAAGCTTCGTACCGCTTTGCCGCTCCGATCAATTCGACGGGGCTTTCCAGCGGATCTTACGGCTGGTCGATGCAAATCGCCGAAGTGACAAGCAGTGGTTCAGTCGTGTCGGTTTTGCGAGATGTCAACGGGACCAAGGAACTGGTGAAAAATGAGTCCACTGAGCTGGGAGCGGGGTGGCGCCAAAACGAGGCGGAGCGACTCGTGGTCAGCAATGGGCGAATCCTTTGGCAACGCAACGGCGGCGTCTACGAGTTCTTCCCCGACGCAAACGGCGACTACTCGCGTCCCGAGGGAGAATATGGCTACACGGTAATCACACCGGTGAGCGGCGAAGCCTGGAAGTACGTCATTACGATGGCCAACGGCGATCAATACAAGTTCGAGGAGAGCGGACTTCTGATCGAGGCCGAGTCGCGAGTGGGTAATGTTACTCAATACGCCTACAAGCAAGGGACGTCGGTCCTGGAATCGATCACGGACTATCGTGGGCGGATGAAATCTTTCGTCTTCGACAGCGTGACTGGTCTGCTAACGGCGATTACCGATTTTACTGGCATTACGACTACCTACGAATATGTGGGGAGTCAACTCTCCAAGGTGACCCAGTTGGATCCCGATGGAGTTGCCGGACCGCTCACGACGCTCGAAACCAACTACGGCTATGACGCACTGGGACGATTGCAAACGATCGTCTCCCCGAATGGAGGCGAAACAATCTTCTACGATGACTATGGTAAAGTGGCGAGAATTGAGCGTCTTGACGGCTCCGTGACGACCTACCAGTCTTGGATTACGGCCGGGCTAGTTGATTCTGCCGCCGGCTTGGTCGGGACGCTGGCCAACGCGGCCCCGCTAGCTCGAACCGATCTGATCTACGCCGAAGTCACGGAGAAAGTCTCCGACACCCGCAGCGTAACGCGGAAGATGCAATATGACTCGTTCGGTCGCGTGATTCGTGAGATCGATGGAGAAGGAAACGTCGCTACCTACAATCGCTTGGAAACCGAAGCGGGGCGCACGATCACGGTCACGCTGCCCGATCCAGACGGCCCAGGCCTCAGCAACGAATCCAGCTACACCTCGATTTATGATTACGACACTCATGGGAATCTACTGAAGATCACGTACCCCGATCAATCAACGGAAGTATGGGAGTACGACCTTACCTTCAACGAAGCGACCAAATACATCAACCAACTCGGAGCAACAACGCTCTACACGCTTGACCCGGTCACTGGGCGGAAGATTTCCGAGCGACTGATCGTCGGAGACGACGATACCCAGCCCAATGTCAATGAGACAAATGATCTTGTCATGACATACACGTACACGCCGGGAGGAAGTGGCGAGGCAGCGCCGGCAGGGCTGATCGATCTGGTGACAATGGTTTCCTCCTCCGGAAATCGAGTCACTGACTACGACTACAACGCGGACGGAAACGTCACTCAGATTACGTACGCCAAGGGAACCGCAAACGAGGCGAGCGTTTCGTTCGAGTACACAGAAAACGAAGGGTATCTTTCGACGGTGACCGACGAACTGGGCAACCAGACTCTGTATAGCTACGACGATCTTGGCCGTCAAACCGAAGTCATCTTGCCCGATCCAGATGACGGGGGCCCGCTTTCGGCGCCCGTCATGCGCTATGTCTATGACTCCAAAGGCCAGATGGTCGAAGAAATCGAAACCGATGCGGTAAATTCCGTTACGCGCAGCACGCAGTATGTCTACGATCTACATGGCCGCATCACCCAAGAAAAACGTCCCGACCATGATGGCGACGGCAAACTGTCGATCGCGACCTACGAATACTTCGCCAACGGTTGGTTGCGTTCCATGACGGACGCGGAAGATCGCGTTACGTCCTACGAGTACGATGACAACGGACGCGTTATCTCCGTTACGCTTCCCGATCCCGATGGCGACGGCCTGGATCTTCCGACGTACTCATACGCCTACGACGGAATGGGACGTCAGACGGTGGAGATCGATCCGCACGGCCATATTACGGCGACCGGTTACGGCGATTGGGGAAAAGCGGTCTATACCGCCGAAGGGACCCTGTTGGCTGATCCGGAAGGGATGAAATTCTTCCGCGAATACGCCGCTGCGACGACAGACAACGGACAGCTCAGCGCCATGATTCGTCAAATTGGATCTGGCTACGGAACGATGCGGCTATCTTCCAACTACTACGATTCGACCGGTCAATTCCTGCATGACGGCTACGAATTTCGCGAGTACAGTGGTCTCAGCCTCACCCTATTAACGAATGTGAACAACGGTGATCCCGCTTCGGTGGTGAGGCCGACCAGCACTATCTACGAGTACGACGAACTGGGGCGCGTGACGCGCACCCTTTCTCCCGAATATGACTTTGAGGGTGAAACTCGTCGATCTGAAACGACCTACGACTACAACGAGTTCGGCGAATTGGTCGCGATTCATGAAACAGCCGATGGCGTCACGCGCACGACCATGTATCAATATGATGCTCGTGGCCGTCAGATCGCAGTCCTCTCTCCCGATCCGGACGGAAGCCAGCCACAGCAAATGTTCGCCTACGATGACGCTGGGCGACTCATTTCAGAAACGATCTCTGGGATTCTCCCCGGAGACGCGACCCCTACCAGTTACACGACCTCGTACAGCTACGATCACCTAGGGCGCGTCGTGAAAACGACCATGCCTGATCCGGGAAGCGGAGCGCCGGAACATCTAACCCAATATGACGCGTTCGGCCGCGTCATCGCCGAAACCGATCCCCTCGACCAAGTCACGTACTACCAGTACGACCTGCATGACAATCTCGTTCGCACCGTATCGCCGGATCCGGATGGAGCCGGCGGACCAGAACTATCTCTGGAAACGGTCGCTTTCTACAACGATCTTGGGTGGCGAATGTCGACCACGCTTCGTCCGCTTGGCGCCGCAGGCCAAGATCGAACGACGACCTATGGATACGATGGCCTGGGACGCACCACCTCCGTTACCTATCCGGAACCGGATCCCGGCAGTCCAGGCTCGCCGGTCGTCGTCGAATACGACTACGATTTGGTCGGCAACTTATTGAACCAAGCAGACGCCAACGGCAACATCACTACGTACGCGTATGACGAATACGACCAAATGACGAAGATGACGACGCCTGACCCTGATGGCGTCGGACCCGAGTCGGCCCGCGTTTACAACTTCTCCTACGACGCTCGAGGGCGAACAACCTACGGCTATGACGCTCAAGGTCGACGCGTCTACTATATCTATGACGGTCGTAACAATCTCCTGGAAGAACGACAGACAGTTGACCCAGACACGTCCGACGCTATCCCAGCGCCATCGACATTTTACGTCTACGATGGTTTTGATCGGATGGTCTCAATGACCGATCCGGCTGGAAACGAGACGCAGTACGTCTTTGACACGCTTGACCGCCTGACATCGATGATCAATGCCGAACAGGGCATATCCGAGTACACGTATGACTTCCGCGGCAATCGCCTGACGCTTAGTGATCCGGAAGAAAATGTAACGACATGGGAATACGACGCATTGGGACGCGTCGTGGCAGAGACAAATCCGCTCAGCGATGTTCGCTCGTATCAGTACGACGTTGGCAGCAATCTAACGCAATATGTCGATCGAAACGGACGTGTGATCATGTATGACTACGATGATCGGAATCGTCTCCGCAGCGAGACGTGGTATGCGTCGCAGGGGGGGGCGATCGTCGACCAACTGCAGTTTGACTATGACGCGTTCGGTCAGTTGACTTCCGCTAGCGACAGCGATTCAACGCTGGCTTTTGCCTACGACAATCTTGGACGGCAAGTTGATTTCGTGCAAACTCACGGCGGAAAATCGTACGATGTCGGGCAGACGTTTGATTCCGTCGGCAATCGACTTACCTACGATGCTGCATTCGATGGCAATTCGGATGCACAACGTCAGTTTACCTACGATGGGCGCAATCGACTAACAAGCGTTCAGGAGACCGGCGTCAGCGTCGAGAAGCGGGTTGACTTCTCTTACAACGTCAACAATCAGTTCACATCGATCGACCGCTATGAAGATCTAACTGCCTCCGATTTGGCGATGCAATCGACCTATTCTTACGATGCACTCCTTCGGTTGACGGAACTTCTAACAACGACCGCCGATTCAAGTGATCTTCCCCAGGTTCCGCCTGAGGGGGAAGACCCCGCCGAATCGACCACCATGACGATCACTCCGTTCGGCTCCACCACAGCGATCGCCGATGACACCGGCACGTTCACCTATACCGCAACTGCCGAAACTCGCTCGCGTACTCAGGCCTTTGTCATCACCAATACCGGCGCCAACGATTTGCAACTTGGCGACATTTCCTTGCCGACAGGTTACTCTCTCGCGAAAGACTTTGATGTCGATGTTCTTGCGCCCGGCGAGAAGCTAACGTTTGCGGTTCGTCTTGACGCTGCGACCGACGGCACGTTCGGCGGCGACATCAGCTTTGATACCAACGGCGCTGTGGACGGTACGTTTAACTTTGCAATCTCGGGCGAAGTGCTGCCGATCACAGAGACGATCGTTGTTAATTCGACGCGTGATTTGGCTGACAGCAATTCGGGCGATGGGATTGCGTGGACGGGACAAAATAACTCGGCTGGCGTCGCCGAAGTGACGCTTCGCGCGGCGATTGAGTACGCCAATGCTTCGGCCGGGATTCAGCAGATCTTGTTCGATATTCCAGCTACCGAAGCTGGCTGGAACGGAACTTGGTTCCATATCGACACTGCCAGTGTATTGCCGACGCTTACCGACACGACGCTGATCGTCGGGCAATCGCAGGAAGAATTTGTCGATCCTCCAGTGATTGAGCTTCGGTCTGTCTCAAGTTCCTCCTTCAACGGACTAAACATCGCTACTGGCGCGGGCGGATCAGTGATCAGCGGGCTATCGATTACGAATTTTGTCGGCGATGGGGTTTCGATTTCCACCAGTGATATTCATCTGCATGGATCCTATATAGGCGTCAATCCCAGCGGTTCGTCAAACGGCAATAATCGAGCAGGGGTCGCCATTTACGCTGGCAGCGGCAATCTTATCGGGACCGATGCAGACGGATCGAATGATCTCATGGAACGAAATGTGATCAGCGGGAACGCCCGCGAGGGTATTCTCTTAAGTGGCGACAATGTCAATGGAAATGTTATTGCCGGAAACTTTGTCGGTACAGGCGTCGACGGCCTTGCCGCCCTTGGAAATACACGATCTGGCGTGCTCATTAACGCCGGGGCCGATCGCAACATTGTCGGGGACATGGGAGATGGATTGGACGTAAGCGTGCGTCGCAACATAATCTCCGGCAATGTGTTGAATGCGGTCGCGATTACGAATATTGACAGCGATTTCAACCGTATCTCCGGCAACTACCTGGGAGTCAATGCGGCAGGAAACGCCGCCATCGCAAACTCCCGAGGTGTCTGGATATCGACCGAAGCGAAATCGAACATCATCGGTACGAATGGCGACGGAATTGGCGACCAATTGGAAGGAAACGTCATTTCTGGCAACAGCAACGACGGAGTCTATCTCGCAAGCTCGTCGGCGTACAATTCGATCAGCGGAAACAAGATCGGGACTGATGCATCGGGAACTGTTGCGATCGCCAACGGAAGCAACGGTGTAATAATATTGAGCGGTTCTCATCACAATCTAGTCGGAACCAATAGTGGTGATGGCCTCTATAATGCGATGGAGGGAAATCTCATCTCGGGCAATCAAAATTGCGGCATTATTATTCGGGGAAGTAGTGAGAACTGGATTAGCGGCAATCGAATCGGCACCGATAGTACCGGCGCAATCGCCCTTTCCAACGGAAACTACGGCGTCGTGCTCGACACAGCATCAACGAACAACATTGTCGGCACTAATGGTGACGGCGTGAGTGACGATGGCGAGGCGAATGTAATTTCCGGCAACGGCGCCCCTGGCTCTAACGTTTCCGGCGTCTTTTTGAATAGCACTGGCACAACGAACAATATCGTTGCCGGCAATTTGATTGGGACCGACGCCACCGGGACCTATGCGGTTCCTAACGCGAAGTATGGCGTTTGGATCTATGGCGGCGCCCAAAACAACATCATCGGCACTAACGGAAACGGCGTAGGAGACGCGGCCGAGCGAAATATTATTTCGGGGAACGGTTCCGTCGGCGTCCGCTTGGAAGGTTCGGTCCCCGGCAATCGGATCGCGGGCAACTACATCGGTACTGATATTTCCGGCTCGTACGCTGTCGCCAACGTCAACACCGGCGTCAACACCAACGGCGCGGTGGGAACCAACTACATTGGCACTAACAGCGACGGAGTAAGCGACAGCCTGGAGCGAAACCTCATCTCCGGCAATGGTGCCGGCATCTATTTGGATGCGACCAGCAGCTTCATTATCGCCGGTAACTGGATCGGACTCGACGCCGTCGGTGACCCGACTATCGGCAATACTGGCAAAGGGGTTTGGATTGATGATTCGTCCTCGAACAATCGCATCGGTTCCAATATGGACGGCGTACGCGACGATGACGAGGCGAACTGGATTGGTGGAAATGGCGGCGATGGGGTTGCCGTGACCAGTTCCGGCTCCACCGGCAACCTTATTCGCCGCAATCGCATTTTCAAAAACGGCGGCCTAGCGATTGACCTGGCCGACAACGGCGTCACCAACAACGACACCTTCGACTGGGACAGCGGCCCGAACGCGCTGCAGAACTTTCCCACGATCTCTTCGGTCGGCGCCAGTTCGGTCTCCGGCTCTCTCAGCTCTTCCGGTAGTCGCACGTTCTACCTTGATCTCTATGGCGGCTATCGCCCCGGCGACGCCAGCGCCTATCTGGGCAGCGTCGCGGTGAGCACCAATTTCTTTGGCTCGACCAATTACACGATCAACGCCAACCTGTACGACTACAGTTATTTCGTCGTCACCGCGACTGATTCAACCAACAACAATACGTCCGAATTTTCGGCATTTACCGGCAACTCGCCGGTTATCAATACCGGCAGCGGCAACGCTTATTCGCACGATACGATTGCCTGGGATTCTTCATCACCGACGAAGTCACTGACGCTGGCAAACTACGGCGGCAGCGCGTTTACCGTCTCGAGCGTCACGGTCGACAACCCGAACTTCACCCTCGGCAGTGTGCTAACAGGTTCGTACGGCGCCTCTGCGACTGACGCATTCACCATCACCGCAGCGGCAGGGCTGGTGCAGGATCAATCCGGTACGCTGACCATTACCCTCAATACCGGCAAGACGTTCGTTTACAACCTGCGCTACAACGCACCCGACTCCGAAATCGCTCTGACCCTCGACGGCAGCGAACTGGCGGTTGACGCCGAGATTGACTTTGGGGATTCGCCAGAGGGGAACTTTGTGACGAAGACCCTCGTGATCAACAATCCGAGCGCCAATCCCCTTTACCTGAGCGACTTTGCCGTTACGGGCGATTTTATCCTGCTCGGCGCGGGCGAGCTCACGTCGATCGCAGCAGGCCAATCCGCCAATATTCAGGTTCAGGTCGCGTCGATCTACCCCGGCTCCTATTTGGGGCAGCTCTCTTTCACCACCAGCGACGAGGACGAAACCTCGTTCCTGATTTCGCTGACCGGTACGATCGTCGGCAATGGCGATGGGCAGTCGGTCATCGACCAGAATGATTACGAATACGACTATGCCGATCGCCTGACCGGGTGGGACAGTCTTGTCTTTGGAGTTCAGGATTTCACGTATGACGACACCAATCAACTGACCGACATCGATCGCGAAGGCGCCGATCAGACGTTCACCTATGATGAAAACGGCAACCGAATCAGCGGCGCCTACGTCATCGGCCCGAACAACCAAATCCTCTCCAACGGCGTCTACAATTACCAGTACGACGCCGAAGGAAACCGGATTCGCCGCACCGAGATCGCCACCGGCGCGTATCTCCTTTATTCGTGGGATCATCGAAACCGGTTGATCGGCATCACCGAGAAAGATTCGCTCGACACGACGCTCAAGACAGTCGTCTACGCCTATGACGCTCTCGGCCGCCGGATCGCCAAAGAAATCGACGCGAATGGTGACGGAGATCTGGCCGACGCTGGCGATAGTGAAGAGCGTTATTACCACGACGGCCAACAAATCGCCCTGCGAACCGACGGGGACGGAACGATCCTCAACCGTTACCTGTACGGCCCCAACATCGACCAGGTGATCGCCGACGAAGACGCCGTCGCCGGCGACGTCCTGTGGGCGGCGACCGACCACCTCGGCAGCGTCCGCCACCTGGCCGACTACGACGAGGTCACCAAAGACGTGACCATCGCCAACAGCATCGATTACGATGCATTTGGCAACATCGTCAGCGAAACCAACGCCGCGATCGACCACATCTACGCTTACACTGGACGAGATCGAGATAAAGAAAGCGACCTCCAGTACAACCGTGCGCGGTACTATGACGCCGAGCTAGGCCGCTGGATGAGCCAGGACCCGATTGGGTTTGCGGCGGGGGATGCGAATCTTTATCGGTATGTGGGGAATAGTCACTTGAATGCGGTGGATCCGAGTGGGTTGCTTCCAGGAGCCAACCGCGGTGAGTGGATTTCCGGAACGCCAGGAAATGGCGTGTTTAGGTATAATAATTCCGAGTGGGCTCAAAACGCCCGTGTTGCCGGTGCGGAAGTCGTTTTTAAGGATGGACATATCGCGGAGGGAGGCTTTCCAGCCGAATGGTATTACGGAGGAAGTGCAGAAAAAGGATCTGTTCCAATTCGGAAGATTACTGGGACCGACGCAGATTTTACCGCAGCAGATGAGGCAATGAGAGAAAAACTGAAGGATCCGAATTGGAAACGGCCCAAAGGCTATACCTGGAATCACGCCGGGACAGAAAGTTGCAAGACCATGGAGCTTGTCGAGAGCGGCAAAGGCGTAAAGCACGGAGCGGTTTCGCATAAAGGCTCTGGGGCTGCGGCTCGAGCCCGGCTGAGGGCTGCCAAGATTGCCCCTAAGGCATTTGGTGCCTTGACGGCATATTTTGTTGTAAGAGACGCCGCAGACTTCGCAAGGGGCCATAGCCTTTCAGATGTACATGAGGATTACGTATTTTCGGATGGAGAATCAGAGTACACGTTAACTACGCGATCGCCTTTAGGTTACATTCTTAGTTATAAGTACATGAAAAATTATATCTCTGGCCCAAGGGAAGGCGAGTCCGAATACATATCTGATGAGGTGTTTGAAGAACACCGCCAGAAAGGCATTGAAATGTATGGGAGATTGAGGTGGAATCCTTGGACTGGATACTACTACGATGAGGGAGATGTCCGAAAGGGAATTCCGGTGAAGGATGAGTACGGTCGGGAAATTGGTTTCTGCGGCAAGGATGGGATAGAGTATTACGAAAAAGGTAGCTCGACTTGGATTCGAGGTGGAAATGACATGGGGTAGATTGGGCAAGCTGACTTAGAGCCTATCCAGCAAGCAAAGCGGCTTTCCGGATAGGCCCTTAACTGGACAGCGCTAGAACTGGGCACAGGGAGTTACATCAATGAATAAAATGGTCGAAATTGAGTTCGAGTCATTTGGGATTGAACCTGAGTCAGCGGTCGCTGCATTGGAGTCGCGTATTGGCGTGACTATCCCTCAACAGCTCCGCAGGCATCTATTGAACAATGGAGGGGGATACATAGCGGACTGTGTCGTGAAGTGTAAGTTCCCCACCCCATTTGGGAGGCACAATGTTTGTGAGTTCGCTTCCGTTGATATCATGATTTCGATGATAGATTCTGATATTATACCCAGAAATTTGCTTTATTTTGGCGCTGGCCACTTGGGGAAATGGACATGTGTTTCAATATCAGGAATAGATCATGGAAAAATATATTCTTTTGATTCAGAGATGAGATATTACTGGACCCAGGAGGAGATCGACGCGCGTCCATCACTCGACCACTCAATTATAGAGTTTTTTCATCTACGCGATGGCGATGGCCTACCCGTTCGCCCATGGGGATACGAAAACTGCTACGAGATTGCAGATTCACTAGATGAGTTCCTTGACATGCTCACGATCGTTAGCTGACAGCCCGTTGATTTGGTTTTCTGTTTTGTAGATAAAAGGATCTGGGGGTGAATGTGGCCGCAGCAAAAAGTCGTCTACGGCTACGACGCCTTCAACAACCTGATCAGCCGCGACCTCGACAGCAACGACGACGGCACGGTCGATCAGTCTGGCTACTTCATCTACGACAACGGCCAGATCCTGCTGCAGCTAGACAGCACCGGCGAGGTCGACAAGCGACTCCTCTGGGGCTCGGCCGTCGACCAGATCCTGGCCGACGAAAACGGTTCAGGCGACGTCTACTGGATGCTGACCGACCGTAACCGTCCGGGCAACCCCATCTTCCCACCTGTGATAGCCTGGTCTCCATCACAGGCGTTTCATGGTTCAAGCGAGAATCGACATGGCGAAGGGACCGCGGCGGGATGT
Organism: Blastopirellula sp. J2-11; assembly: GCF_024584705.1. GTDB lineage: Bacteria > Planctomycetota > Planctomycetia > Pirellulales > Pirellulaceae > Blastopirellula. Next base: position 5,719,609 of record NZ_CP097384.1, on the reverse strand, counting down.
TTTGAAGGAGCGGCGGTGGCGGGATTTGATTTCTGGTCAGGCTGCCAGCGGGCTCTCGGCGCGGGCTTGGTGTTTGCAGCAGGGCGTTTCCGAAGCTTCGTTTTATGCCTGGAAGCGGGAGTTGGCTCGGCGGGATGACGAAGCAGGCGAAGCGTCGCCTCGGTTTGCGGAAGTGGTGGTTGGCGACGAGCGACGTTCCATAGAATTTACTGCGACGAGCGAACCGTTGCAGATTCATTTCGAGGATGTTCGTGTCGAAGTGCCGGCAGGCTTCGACCGCGCGACGCTCGCGATGACGCTTGATCTGTTGCGAGGCTCGGCATGTTAAGCGTGCCGGGCTCGCTGAAAATCTTTGTCGCCACCGCGGCGGTTGATTTTCGCAAGAGCCACGACGGGCTGGCGGCGATCGTCGAGCAGGCGATTAGCGAAGATCTTTTTGGGGGCGGGCTGTTCGTCTTCACCAACAAGCGGTGCGATCGGTTGAAAATTTTGTACTGGGATAGCGACGGTTTGGCGCTGTGGTATAAACGTCTCGAAGCAGGCACGTTTCGCCTGCCGCGAGCGGCGAATGAAGCTTCGCGACTCGAAATTTCGGCGGCCGATTTGAGTTTGATTCTCTCCGGCGTCGAACTTTCCAGCGTGAAGCGACGCAAGCGTTATCGCCGCTCGGAAGCTGACAAAAATTCTCCCGAAAAATTGCCGGTCGCGTGAGTCTTTTGTGGCTCGTACGGCGTTCTAAGAAGCATGAGCACGGACGCACTCTCTCAACTGTCGCGCGAAGAATTAATCGCCCTCGTAGAACGCGAGCAGCGAACGAAAGAAGCGTTGACTGCGCAAGCGGAGTCGCAAGTCGCCACGATTCGCCAGCTGGAGCAACAGCAAGAAACGCTCACCGCCCAGGTCGAACTGCAAACGCAGACGATTGAGGAACTGCAGCGGAAGCGCGAGCAGCTTGAGCATCGCCTGACGCTGGCGCTGCAGCAGCTTTACGGCCAGCGGCGCGAGCGCTTCGTCAGCCCCGATCAGCTGACGCTGTTCAGCGTAGAAGACATTGAACAACTCGCGGCAGAGGCGGAAGCGGAGCTGCGCGAGCAGGAGCAGGAAAAACTCCTCGCGCGTCGCCGCGGCAAAAAACAAGCGGGCCATGGCCGTCGGCCGCTGCCGGAACATCTGCAGCGCGAAGTAATTCGCCACGAGCTTTCGCCTGCGGAAAAAGCATGTCCCTGCTGCGGCGAAGATCGCGCGGAGATCGGCTGCGAGTCGAGCGAGCAGTTGGAGTTTATCCCGGCTTCGTTCAAGGTGCTGGTGCATGAGCGGGTGAAGTACGCATGTCGCGCGTGCCAAGAACATGTTGCGATCGCCGAAGTTCCCAGCAAGCCGATCGAAAAAGGGTTGCCGGGGCCTGGCCTGCTGGCGCAAACGGTCCTCTCCAAATACGGCGATCACTTGCCGCTGTATCGGCAAGAAGATATCGTCGCGCGGAGCGGAATTGTTCTGCGACGGAGCACGCTGTGCGACTGGATCGCGGCGGTGGCCGTGATTTTAACGCCGCTTTATCGGCGAATGAGCGAACTGGTTTTAGCATCGCGCGTGCTGCACACCGACGATACGACGGTGAGCCTGCTCGATCCGCTAGGCGGCAAGGCGAAAAAGGCGAGGTTCTGGGCCTATCTTGGCGACGCCGCACATCCGCACGTCGTTTACGATTTTACCGAAAGCCGAAAGCCGAAAGCCGAAAGCCGAAAGCCGAAAGCCGAAAGCCGAAAGCCGAAAGCGCGATGGCCCGGCGAAGTTTTTAGCCGGCTTTCAAGGTTATCTGCAAGCCGACGCGTATGGCGGCTACGACGGAATTTATGCAGGCGGCGAGGTGATCGAAGTCGCGTGCTGGGCGCATGCGCGGCGCAAATGGTTCGAGGCGCGCAATACCGATCCAGCCCACAACTGCTTTGTGACATGGGGGACATGACCTTAGAGAAATTTTCACGAAGATGGTTCGGCACGGGGAGGGTGAGAGGCTTCCAACTATTGCGCTGTGGATTGCAAAAACGCGTCTACAAATGCTTCGGAAGCCAGCGGAACCTGGGCATAGACTAGTGCACTTTCCCCTTCGAGTTTAGCAAGCAAGTGACCTCTTCCGAGTAGCTTTTCCGCCCCTTTTTCTCCGAGTGAGATCTCTGACGTGCCCTCGCCGTCGACGCGGAGAATAAGACGGTTTCCGAGGTTCGAACGGAGTTGCATGGGCATTACATTTGCGTCCGGACGTTGAGCCGCGAAAATCAAATGGATGCCAGCTGCGCGGGCTTTTACGCCAAGGCGTTGAACCGTGGTTGAAACCGCTTCTTTGTATTCATTCACCATCATCCACTCAGCGAATTCATCATGTATGAGCCAAATGGTCGGCATTCGTTCCGTTACGTCAACCTTTGAATTATACGACGTGATGTTGTTGGCGCGAGCTTCTTTGAATCGGGTGTAACGGGAATTCATTTCGATCACGAGACTTTGCAGTTTCGTGATGGCTTGACTGTCATCGACAATTATGCCGCCGCCAAGATGAGGCAAGTTTTCGAATTGAAAATAATCGACACCTTGCTTGGGATCAATCAGCACAATCTCTGCCTGCGTAGGCGTGTTCGTTGCCGCAATGCCCAGAAGTATGTTTTGCATCAGCACCGATTTGCCGCTGCCAGTGGACCCTGCGATCAAAGTGTGCGGGGCATGTTTCTGACTGGGATCAAGGAATAGAATCGAGCCGTCATTCTCTCGTACTGCAATAGCAATATTCTGGTTCCCTTGGGTTCGCGTAGGGGGCCAACGTTTCCACACTGACGCCAGACCAATGATCTCTCGGTGCGGCCTTTCAATTGCGATCGACACAACCCCCGGTTCTGGCTGGACGGAAATGATGTTCAATCCATATGTCGTTAAGAATTCTGACCGGCGTTTGCCGACTTGCTCAATGGTTAGGTTGGCGCTCCCGGCAAACTTGAGCAAAGCGACATTAGGAGTCATTTTTGCTTCGAGTAGTTTCGCTTGAAGCTGAAACTGCTGTAGCCCGGTTTTGGCACTCTTGACGGTAGCTTTTAGCCACGCGTCCTCATCCGCGGTTTCTGCCGTTGCCAAATCAAATTGCTGAACGACATCGGCGATGGCAGGAAATGCCCAGTGATCATTGTTTGGTGCGAACGGACTATTATTCTCTTCCATCGGCGTTGTCGATTCAGTAGTTGCGTCGGCTAGAGTCGTACTTGTCTCCTGTGGCGGCACGGTGGAGGAAGTACCAGTATTCACCGTCTTTCCGCCGTCATTGTCTTCGCTCTTGACTGGACGTGTAACCGTTTTTTCTTTCCGCTTGATTGCAGTCGGTGGTTTGAACTCTTGCGGATTGAGTGAGGGGAAAATCAAATGATTGATTGCGAATTGCATTCGGAGCTTCGTCTCTCCAGTACGCAAGCACCAAGTCGCGTAGAGTCTTGCGTGAGAAAACCTCCTGATAACAGCCGTCAGTCTCGGCAATCTCGAACGCGTTGGAATCATCGAAGTCGGGCGAGTGGACAAAGACATGCGAATAACCTCGTAGCATTATTTTGCAATCGCCCGCCCGGATCGCATGTCGCCAGTCACTGACTTCCGGCGTCTGTCCAGCAGAGAACTGAACGCCATCCAGCACGAGATCCGACAGGCGTGCCAGCCACAGTTCACGGTCCATTCGGTCTGGGTTGCCAAATAGGGCTTCGTCGAGTCGCCGAACCGTGTCTCGCAACTGCTTCTGACTTTCCTTCTTCTTTTTCGCCAAATTGCTTTCATCGATGTACTTGGCTTCTGAGACCATGATGGACAGCAGCAAGCCGTCTTCGAAAACACTACGGTCACGCTGGTCAGCTGCTCATTCAGTACTCGGTTGACCACCGAAGTGATTGGGAAGCATGGCGAAAGCACTACCGGGGCGAACTTAAGAGATTCAAAGAGTTGGCGGCGGTGCACAGAAATCGATTTGCTGGCCGCATGGCCGCAAATTTCGCGGCGATTACTACGACCGCTTGGATTGCGCATCGGGCGCTACCATTGGATTGGAAATACGCGGATCGGCATAATGCAATATCGAATTGTGATGTCAGTGCATGAGGCCTCGCATCGCACGCTTTTCTTCCCCATTTGGATTAATGAAGCGGTCGGAATCTTTCACGCTTCGTTGGTTGGAATCACCTTTGTTCGATACCGGCAACAGCATCAAGCTCATCACCAAGCGAAAGAAGTGGATAACGATCCCGACGCCTATATCTACGAACCGATCTTGCGCGCTCCTGCAGGAATTCGTCGCGTGGCAATTTGGCTGTTTGGTATGGTCCCCGAGATTGTTGAAAAAATTCGTCAGAAAGGCGTCGCCCCAGCGACAGCCTTCGCGAGCCATAAGAGCCCGAATCGCCTGCATTCCTTCTGTGTCCTGGTAATGCAGGGCGGCTTGTTTGTGGCCTTATGGTTTCTCTTAGGGTGGTGGGCCTATTTTGCACTTTGGGTGGCGCCGCTGCTTACTGTGGCGCTGATGCTAAACCGAACGCGTGTGACGATTGAACACGGATTGCCTCAATTGGAGTCAATCGTCGCTGGCGGCGCCTATCCTCAGGTTCGCGTTGACACGATCGATATTCTCACCAATCCTTTCGACCGATTCGTCTTCGCGCCATTCGCGTTTAATTTCCATTACACGCATCATAAGATTCCGTCGATTCCGCATTACAACAACACTCGCCTGAGCGAATTTTTTGGGAGCAGTGATGAGGGTGGAAGTCATCGCATTCGGGCCAGTTATCCAGCTTTGCTGGTCCAGGTTCTGTGGGGATCAAAGTGATGTCTGTTCAATCCGCACTCTTGCGCGTAGGTGATCGACACCCTGCAAATTGCCTGTTCTGCAGTGATTGCCAATCGCTGGTTAAGGTGGTCGGAAAAGACTACGAATACGCTTGTAAAGCCGAAGAATTTGCCCTTTCACAGTGCGAGTCCTGTGGCCATTTTTTTGCCGACCCGATGCCCACTCGCGAGGAATTCGGAGTGCTGTATCCACCGACTTATTACACGATGAACCATGCTTCGCCCTTACATTTAGAGGGTTTTATTTATCGACAGAAGATTGCTCGTGATGTTCGACGACTCTTGTCTCTGGTGAATTCACGCAATATTCAATCGATTGTCGATATCGGCTGCGGCGACGCAGCGCGTCTTTTTCACGCAGCCGCTCATTCGGAATTGGGTGGTAAAGAATTCGTCGGTATCGATCTCATGTTCCGTGAAGAGCAAGTGCGCAGCGCCAAAGATGCAGGCGTCACCCTGTTGCAAGGTAACGTGGAAGATGGCCTGGATGTGCTGCAGGATAACGCTTTTGACTTGGCGATCATGAGCCAGCTCGTGGAGCACTTGATCGACCCTCGGGCGGCCCTTGAAAACATTCGCAGTAAGCTCCGTCCTCAGGGGCTTCTCTTGATTGAGACTCCATGTGTCGGAAGCGGTTTGGATTACTGGCTTTTTCGTAGGCAGTATTGGGGCGGGTATCACATCCCTCGGCATCTTCACCTGTTCACATCCCAATCTCTCTCAGACTTGGTTCGCCAGTGTGGTTACCGAGTCGTACGAGATGGGTTTCTGCCTTCACCGGGATTCTGGATTATCAGCCTTAGAAATTGGTTCGGCTTGAATAGCGTCAAATATTCTTCATCCTTGCTTGAGTTTTTGAATTTCAGCAACTTGTTCTCTGTGGGGGCCTTTACCGCGTTTGATCTCTTTTTCGCTTTAACGCCGGTCAAAACTTCCAATCAATTTGCGTTAGTGGAGAAAGTCTAGGTAGCGAGCAATCCCAATGCGGCTCTCGTGTCCAAGTTTTACGCGTTACTTTGGCCCCTATGCTATGCAACTTAGTCGCACACAACTCTCGCGCATCCCATGCGTTAACCAGGCTCTGCAGCTTCGCAACGACGTTATCGAATACTTTAGAAGAGGATCAATTCAGTGAAGCTGTCCTTGCTTATTCCAGTATTCAATGAAGCTCCTTTTCTTCGAGCTTTCTGGAGGAACCTTCAGTCGGCGCCGATCGATTATTGCGAAGGAATAACAACCGTAGAAATCATCTTGGTAGACGATGGCTCGACGGATCGAACGAGGGAGATTTTAGGTGAATTGACTTCGCAGGATTTCGCCTTCAATTGTGGGATGCAAGCAGAGGTCGTCCTCCTTGAACAAGGAATGAATCAGGGGAAGGGCCGTGCGGTTCAGCGAGCGATCTCCGCCTCGACGGGAGATATCATTCTTGTTCAAGATGCCGACCTGGAATATGTGCCATCGGACTATCCAAAGTTGCTCCAGCCCATCATGGAAAAGAAAGCCGACGCGGTGTTTGGGAGCAGGTTTGCGGGTTACCCGCGACGCGTTCTCTATTTCTGGCACTCGCTGGTAAATCAACTGCTAACGTCGCTTTCCAACATAATTTTGGACGTAAACCTGACGGACATGGAGACTTGTTACAAGGCGATGCGAGGTGACTTGGCTCGGTCGCTTCGTCTTACCTCTCCTCGGTTTGGCATCGAACCAGAGATTACTTCGCGATTAGTGCGTGCTAAGGCTCGCTTGTATGAAGTGCCGATTCAATATCACGGGCGGACCTATGCTGAAGGAAAGAAGATCGGAGTGAATGACGGTATCGCCGCATTATGGCATATTCTTTACTACGGACTGTTTGATCGGGAGCCGTTCCGGTCCGGCTTGGACCAGTCGCTTAACTCGCTTGATTCCGTTGTGAAATACCTGTATGAACCGGTCTTGCGTAAGGCGTTAAGGTCAATTTCCTATCCCAAGGGAGACTGCAAAATTTTGGAAATTGGCGCCGGCATCGGATCGCTAACGGGAATGCTCGTTTCGGAAGGCGATGTCGTGGCATGCGACATCAACCCCGACTACGTAGACCGACTGAGGGCCCGTTTCCGGAACCGTGACAATGTTGAATTTGCCGAATGGGACGCCACGCAGCCTCCGCCTGGTCACTGGCCAAAGTTTGATGTCATTGTGGCGGTTAACGTCCTAGAGCATATCGAAGATGATCAGAAAACGCTGGAGCATTGGAGGTCACTGCTTTCAGATGACGGCAGTCTCATCGTGCTGGTGCCCAACTATCCCAGTCTGTTTTCCCCAATCGATGAAGCCGTCGGCCATTATCGTCGCTACACGAAGCAAATCCTTCATAACAAGATGGCAGACGCAAAACTCGCTCCCGTTCGATCCTATTTTTGTAACGCTGTTGGTATCCTCGGCTGGTTAGTGAACGGTGTCTGGTTCAAGCGATCGCATCTGCCGTCAGGTCAACTCTGGATCTATGCGATGCTAAAGTTTGCAATTGCTCCAATCGAAGCTTTTTTGCATATCTTCACAGGCCTAAGTGTAATCTGGGTCGCCCGCAGATCTGCCGTCAAGGGATCGCCTGAGGTGCTCATCAATAGCCCGCATTTGCCGTATGCCCCTACCCAAGCTTTATCGCAATCTCGTGAGTAATGACGGGAAAGAAACATCTATCTTGAATTGCTGGTCGTGCGAGTTCTTTGTGAGTGAACCGAGTAAGCCAGGCATTTTTTGGGTGAAGTAATAGAGGGAGGCGTCAGCAGGTTGCGCTCCCTTTTTCAATCAAGTACGCAGTTGGCGATAGCTCTTCGCGCAAGGAGTGTCGCCGGCCGAGGATACGGCGGACGCCAGACCGAAATTGCAATCTCTAGGTCTCTAGATCTTGGAGAGCAAGAGCGCCGAATTGTGGCCGCCAAAGCCGAAGTTATTCACCATGGCGTTTCGCACGTTGATTTCACGCGCCGTATCGGGCGTAATATCCAGTTTGACCGCGGGATCGAGGTCGTCGCAATTGATCGTCGGATGGATCGTGCTGTGATGGATCGAGAGTGCCGCCGCAATCGTCGCGACTCCGCCGCTTCCCCCGCATAAATGTCCGATCATGCTTTTGGTGCAACTTACCGCTAGATCGTCGGCGTGCGAGCCAAAGACCTGGCAGATGGCGTTGGCTTCGGTCAGGTCTCCCAGATGCGTGCTGGTCGCATGGGCGTTGATATAATCGATCTCGTCGACGTTCCGTCCAGCGTCGGTAATCGCCAGTCGCATCGCGTTAATCGCACCGGCGCCGTAGGGGTCGGGGGCAGTAATGTGGTGCGCATCAGATGCCTGACCGCAACCAGTGATTTCGCAATAGATATTCGCGCCGCGACGGAGCGCGTGTTCGTACTCTTCGACGATGATGACTCCGGCCCCTTCTCCCAAGACAAACCCGTCTCGGTTTCGATCGAACGGGCGACTCGCGAGTTGCGGCGCATCATTGCGTTCTGACAGCGACCGCGCGGCGCAGAAGCCTCCCAGACCAAGCGGAGTAATCGCCGCTTCGGCGCCGCCGGTGATGATCGCGTCTCCGCGACCGGCCAGGATCATATCGCGAGCCATGGCGATCGCGTCAGCAGCCGACGCACAGGCCGAAGAGACGCTGAACGTAGGTCCGCGCAGGCCGAAGTGGATCGATATCGCGGCCGTCGCTCCGTTGGGCATCATGCGGGGAATCATGAACGGGCTGATTCGATCAGGCCCTCTTTGCTGATATTTGTCGCATTCCTCTTCAAAGGTTCGCATGCCGCCGATGCCGGTGCCCAGAACGACGCCGATTCGATAAGGATCTTCCGACGGAAGCTCCAGGTTCGAATCGGCCATCGCTTCTATCGCGGCAGCCAACGCGAACTGCGAATAGCGATCGAGCCGACGCGCTTGCTTGGGGCCCAACCACTTGTCTGGTTCAAAGTTTTTAAGCTCCGCCGCGATCTGAGTTCGAAAGGGACTCGCGTCAAATTGCGCTATCTGATCAACCCCAGACTGTCCGTTGCAAAGTCCAGCCCAGGTATCCGCAACATTGTTCGCCAGGGGATTGACCGTCCCCAGGCCGGTGATCACTGCTCGTCGCACGTCGTTATCCTTGTTCGGGCAATTGTTTTTGTTGAATGCTGGGCCACATCCCCTTAGCGGCGGGCCGATGTCCGTTTTTTTCGCGACTTCTGTTTAGTCGTTTCGTCAGTTGCAGACAGGCTGCGAGTTGCGTTTCGTTTCTTGTTACGATTATGGCGGATCCAATCGATACGATCTCGAACAGCGGCGTCGGCGGCCGGTCCGCTAATGATTTCAAATTCGTCCGAGAGAATCGGCTTGCTTGTCTCGCGATCGACCAGAATCGGCTCGGCGATCTTGCCGGTTTTGACGTTGGCGATCTGGACACTTGCGTCTGCCGACAGGCAGTGTTGATTGCCCCATGTCAGCAGCGAAAGGAGGACGATACGAAAAGATTCGGCGCTCTTGGTCGGAATATATTCATACCGCGGCGGATGGTCGTTGTATTGTCGCCGCTCCAATAGGCCTGCTTCGATCAGCGAATTCAAGCGACGCGTCAACATGTTGGGGGCAATTTCTAGATTCTTTTGAAACTCGTCGAATTTGGAGAGACCGGCCAGCGCATCACGGATGATTAAGATGCTCCACCACTCGCCGACTTGCTCTAGACTGCGCGCAATCGGACATCCCATATCCTGAAAGCTCTTTCGTCGCATGCCGTCCCCCCTTTGACGTCGCGGTCGCTGACTTGAGTTTAGCTTGTCGCGATCCGCACTATTCCTGCTCGTTAGACGCGACTATTATTATGAAAGCTACGGCCAACGACAAGTCGGGGGGAAGCCGAAAGCACGGCCCTTGCGCGACCTGAAGAGTCGTAAACGCGTAACGGTACGCCGCTACATCGGAATCAAATAATACAGCCAAGCTTTGATACGCACGGTTACGGTGCTGATGACTTGGAACGGCGTTCCCTGCTTCGTATAGATGGTCGCCATGCCGGCGGTTCCCATCGGAAGCGACTCCGCGAGTTTTTCGTCGTCGAGTTGAAATTTGACGGCGAACTTGCCGCTGGAGCCGATGCCGCCTGTACTGATTAATTGGCCGCTGGTGACGAACTGCCCATCGCCGGTTGCATGAATCACCGAATCGACGGCGCCTGACACGACTTGCCCAGGAAGATTCTTGAGTGCGATCTCGACCTTGTCTCCAGGCTGGACGTTCTTCAGTACGTTCTGGCTGAAAACGCCGACAACATCGACATGGGACGTGTCAATAAACGTCCCTAACGGGGCGAAGGGATAGGCTACCGCCATCGTCCCTTCGCGGGCTTGCCAATTCGTGACAAAGCCGTCGGCAGGCGCATAGACGGTGCATTGCTTCAAATCGAATTGCGCTTTGGCCAGGTTCGCCTTCGCAAGTTCAACTTGTTGTTGGGCGCCCTCCAATGCGAAAGTGGTTTCTTCTTTGGCAGCGTCGGCCTTGTCGACGGCCGCTTGCGCTGCGTTCAGCTTTTCTCTTAGCTCTGCAAGTTCGAGTTCGCTAACCGCTCCAGCCGAGCGCTGATTCGCATCTTCTTTCTTCGATAAATCGGTCTTGGCGACGCCCATGCGCGCTGTCGCCTCGCCGATTGAAGCGTCGGCGACTTTGAGCTCGGCCTGCACTTGTTGCACCATCTTCTCTGCGTAACCGAGTGCGGCGGCGCTTTGATTGACGGCGATTTCGTACGTATCTTTTTGAATTTCAAACAGGATATCTTCCCCTTTTTTCAGGGGGACGTTGGGTTTCGCCGTGATCTTGGTGATCGGCCCTTTTACCTGGGGAATGATCTGGATCGTGAAACGAGAGACGACGACCTGGCTCGACGTCGGCGCCGAAAATTGCCAGCAGATCACGATCGTTCCGACCGCAATCACTCCGATCACCGAGCAGATGGCGAGATTGATCGGATTCGGCCGGACCTTCAGCTTGATATAGAAGAGCCAGATGCCGGCGACGTACAAAATGACGAACAATGCGATCATCGGGTAGCCATCGTTTTGTGGAGTAAAAATTAGGCGTGCTGTCCGCCGCTGGGACGGCTCGCTTCCAATTTCGCTTGCAGATCGGCGACTTGTTGACGAAGTTGCCGCAGCTCCGCTCCTTCCGTCGAAGAGGACGAGTTCGCATGGCCCCAGGGGATGAACGCCCATACGAAGGCGATCGGCCACGTAATGCCGCCCAAGGCCAAGCCGATCCAACTGGCGGCATTAATCGCTTCGGCGTGCGGATGGTTGCGGCGACGAGCGATGGAGCCTGGCAAGGATCCTAACCCTACGATCGCGGCTACGGTGACGCCAAATAACATGGCCATCACGAACCATGCGAAGAGCGTAGCGATGTCCGGCATTTTGCGGTTCCATTTTTAGGATGGGTGACGCGAACAATCGGCGTCAGTGTTGCCTGCGGCTTCGCCCGACGTCGCGGCCGGCTGCGCAAATGCGCTGCCGGCGATCAGGGGAATAAGCTGCCTGTCAGAATCTGGCAGATGCAAAACAGGCGGTACTCGCATCAGAAGTCGTCCTTTAGTTGCCGGTCGGCAGAGGAATCTTGACGCCATCTTTTTTCAGCTGCTCACGCACAAACTGGAACCGTTGGTATTGCGTCAACGTAATCGGTCCGGTGTAGGTTTCTCCTTGCATCTTGCGCGGCGGATTTTCGACATACGTCTTCATCAAATCGCCGATCGCTTGGTTGATCGTCACCAACGTCCAGGTTCGTTCGGTGTAGTTATTCATGAAGATGTCGTAACGTTCCTGCGGATCTTGCCAGAGGTCGAAAACTTGGGGGACGGTCGCGACATACTTTTCGGGGCCTTTCCAACCTAGATTCGAGTCGACCGCCAAACCGCCGGTAGTCGCTCCGTCGTCGCCGCGCAGATTAAAGACCGCTTTGTAGTTGCCGACGCGAGCAGCGCCGGGAGTCAGTTCGTTCTCGGTGAAGTAAAACCACGATTTGCGTGGGCACTTGCCAGAGCCGAGCAAGACTGGCGACAAGTCGTAGCTATCAAAAACAATCGGTTTTCCTTCACGATCATTCGCCGGCAACTTCACGCCGGCGACCGCGGCGAAGGTGGCCATTAAGTCGAGTCCGCCGACGATATCATGGTTGCGGACGCCTGCTTTGATTTTGCCGGGCCAAATAGCGATCGCCGGCACGCGATTGCCCCCCTCACGGACCGTGCCTTTCGTGCCGCGAAACGGAGTGTAACCGGCGTCGGGATAAACGTCTTGCCAGGCTCCGTTGTCTGTGGTGTAGAAGACAAGCGTGTCCTCGTCCAGTTTCAACTCACGCAATTTGTCCATGATATTGCCGATGCGCGTGTCCAACTCGACGACCGAGTCGGCGTACTTCGATTTGGAAAGCGACTTGTGCTCGAATTCCGGCGCCGGCAAATTCGGCTGGTGGACCTTCATGAAGTTGATGTTGATGAAGAAAGGTTGGTCGGGATTCTTGGCCGCTTCTTCCAGGAACTTTATACCCGACTCTTCGACGTACTTGTCCATGAAGGGAATTCCCACCATGCCTTTGTCGGGAGTGTCGACGTATTGCCCATTGACTTTAAAGTCTTCTTTAGCGGGTTGTCCGGCCAGACCTGACAACGAACCCTTGGTGACTCTGGCGAACATTTCCCGCAATTCGACCGGCATGTCGGGGAACCAGGTCGGATCGGCGTAGGTGTAGGCGTTGCAGTGATATAGGAAACAATGTTCCATCACGTCATAGCCTTGGGCGTTGGGCAACGCATAGTCCGCTTCGCCGAGATGCCATTTGCCGGTGAAGTAAGTTTTGTAGCCGGCCGCATGCAGAACCGAGCCAAGCGTCCATTCCGCTTTCGGCAGTCCGCCTCCTTGGCCTTGAAAAGCGACCGTCGTCATTCCGCTGCGATTCGGTATTCGCCCCGTTTGCATGGCGGCACGACCCGGCGTGCAGCTTGGTTGTGCGTAGTACGAGAAGAAGGTCATCCCTTCGGCGGCCATGCGATCGATTGAAGGAGTCGGCATGCCGCGTCCTTCGCCGCCGCCGTAAGGACCAAGGTCACCATAGCCGGTATCGTCCGATACGATAAACAAAATGTTGGGCTGCTTGGCTTGAACAAGCGTCGGAAGCATGATTCCGATCGCAGCAAGTAACGTCAGCAGGCCAAAGCACAGCCTGAATTTGTAAGGGGCGTTCATCGTTTCCTCTTTATTTCATCGGGTGCGAATTTAAGGAGTAGTCAAGCATGGTCAATATTTGCCGACGGTTGTCGTTCGAGCCTGAAATAGAAAGATGGCTAGCGAAGAGTTGAGCGCGCCTCGTTGAACGAGACTACGAACACCAAAGCGGCCAGAGGAGATAAGGAAATTGAGAAAAGAGAGCTGCCCGCGTCCTTTGCCGCTTTTCGTCAGCGACAATCCGCCTCAACAGGTGGTGAATGGACTACTGAAGGTATACCACTGGTTCCTCAGGCGTGCAAATAGGCGTCCGCAATTCCGCGATTTTTTGACGTAAAGATTGCGCGCTCACGTCGTGCCGTCGAATGGATTGCGACAGACGAACAGTCCTCTGCTGAAGTTGTAAACTACTCGATTTGCAATGCTCAACTTGCCCCATGCGAATCAAACTGCGGAAGTCTTTTCAGGCGACGCGCCCCAGCAGTCGTCGGTTGCATGAGGGAACCTTCACGAGCGGCCAAGCGCCGCAAGTGGCTTCGCCTGGGGGCTGCGGTTATCATTTTAGTTGACCAGCATGCATCGTTTTTACGCGGATCATTGACGACGGGGATTATTGACGACGGAGATCAAGTCGCTATTTCGTCGTCCAATCGCGACTTGGCCGCTCGAGCGGTGAACTTTTCGAAAAACCAAGCGAAAGCGAAGGGGACTCATGCCAGTTTTGATTCACCGACTTTGCCTGCCGGCTTGCCTGCTATGGATGGCGGCGGTCGTCAACGTTGCCGTTGCTTGGGAAATCGAAAAATTTGATCTGCCCCAATCGCCCTGGTCAGGGTTTCAAGATGTGGTCGTCGACGAAACCGGCGTGCCCTGGGTGATGGCCAACAACCATGTCTATTACTTCGATGGGAACCAGTTCGTTGCGATCGAACGATCCCGGCTTCGCTCGGGGCAGTATCAGACCGGACTGTACGGCGGCCCCAAGCAGGGCGCCTATCTCACGCAGCCAACGGAAAAAGATCACGAGGGAAAGATCTATCGTTTGAAGGCGGGCCGGTATCATCCGATCACGACGTTTTATTATGACATCGCAACGAACCGGCCAGGCGTCTATGTTTCGAAAAATGGACGCCTGTTCAACTGGGGTCGCGCATTTTTGGCGGTGTTTGACGGCGCCAACTGGAAGCGGGTTGAAGGGCACTTTGGTGAGCGTCCAGGCTTGTTTCGTCCCGTAATCTGCGATCTCGGCGACGAGGTCTACTTCTATTCCATTCATGACAATCGCATCTACGGTTGCAATGCAGCGAACGAATTAGATGTCACCGATGGTCCCGCTGTGGTCGCGGAGCAAATGGAAAAAAGTGAGCGACAAAGACATTTTCCGACGCAGATCGCCGCAGCCAGATGGAACGGCGATCGGATCTTCGTGTTGTTGCAACAACCGACGCAAGCCCTCGCGTTCGATGTCCGCACAAAAGAGCTGATCGAAGTGAAGCTGCCTGCCCCCGAAGATCCGCAGCTTACGTTTGACGACGCCTTGGAAACCGAGAGCGGAGCTGTCTGGCTAACGACGATCGTGCATCGCCAAAGCGGGCACTCCATTTTTGAGCTCACGCCTGACGGCAAGATCAATGAACTTCCCGCGTTGCAAAGCAATAGCTGGGCCAACTGGCAACACGATCACTACCCGAACTCGATCCTTGAGACCGAGGACGGCGTCTTCGTGCTGGGATCATTTGGATCCGGAATCGCCATCTATCGCGATGGGCAGCTGACGCCGCTCGGTTGGAAGCAAGGAGTTTTCAGCGGCGCCCATAGCATCCAGCAGGGGTTGGCTGGTGAAGTATGGCTGCCGTGCGACCACTCAGGCAATGAAATGGCGCGGTTAACGCTCGGCCCGGGTCCTCCTCCGACCAGCGAGATCACTAAGGATTGGGCCGAATACAAACTGGCGCGTGGCAGCCGGCTCTGGACGCTGCCGAATGACACGATCGCGATGTTCGATGTCGAACATCCCAATCAGCTTTCTCGCCTCACCGCCGACAAAGTCACGTTTCAGCAGATGCCTTTCGAGGTGACGCAGATTCGCCGTTCGATCGTCGACAATCGAGGGCATCTATTGGTCGAGCTTTTCCCAGGGCACGTCTTCGAGATTAGCGAAGACGATGTCGTTGAATTTGAATCGATGAAAGATGCATTAGCGGCGGCCGTAGAATCAGGCGCGACGCACTTTCAGGGATCGCCCGACATCGGCGGACTGTTTCTCACCGCTGACAAACGACTCTGGTACGGTATCCACGATCAAAACACGATGAATATTCTCACGGATGGCGTTTGGAATACTTTCAAGTTTGACGATGATGTCTCCTCTCTGTTGGAGTCGTCCGAAGAAGGAGCCATCATCCGTACAGAAACGGGCAAGCTGTATCGCTACAACACAGGGCAGATCCAGGAGCTTCCTTATACGTTCCAGTCTCGCCGAGATCTGATGCTTGGTCCGCAGGGGTTGCGGCCGTTCGACAAGAAGATCGCGATGCAACATCCGCGTCAGTATTACCCAGTACTAAAAGACGGCGATCGCGTGCGACTTTATTTTGATCTAGAAGAATTTGAACAGGCGCTCGATGTTCCTGCGCCGGAGCCTGCGAGTAAAAAAACGGCCAACCTTTACCGCTTCTTTCAGCGTGTGAAAGCGTCACGCACGACCGGCAGTTGGCTATTTATGTCACCAGGGTTCAGCCCGCCTTACCGCGTGATAAATCGCCAGCTTTCCAAGCTCGACTTTTCTGGAACGCCTTTGTCCAGCTTTACCGTGAACGACGTTGTCGAAGCGGCCAACGGCGACGTTTGGTTCGTCAATAGCTCTAGCAGCTATCCGAGAGCGTTTCGACTTTTGCAGTCGCCGCTTTCTTTACATGCTGGTGACATCGCTGAGCAGTGCGGTCGAGAATTGGAAGTTCCGATCGAGGTGAAGCCGGATCGTATCGCGTCGGCCGTGGATCTGTTGGTTACCGTCGACGGTAAACATCAGCCGCTCTTACGAACGCCTGACGGGAAGCTTCGCTTTCGGTTCCCGGTAAGCGGCGACTACCGCTGCGCTGTCAACGCGGTTCGCCTGGGCGGAACGGCGCCTAAGCCCGTTGACTTCAAGGTCGTAGCGACCGTGCCGCTGCCAGAAACCAATTGGCCCGAACCGACGACGGAAGTCACCGTCACCACGTCTGATTGGCGCCCTGCGGTGACGGCCACGCCTACCGAAGAAGGTCGCAGCGCCCAGCTGACTTGGCGCTTCACCGAGGAGCCCTGGCGGAAGTTCGACAAGGGCTCCGCTATTTCGCTCATCGACCGAAAGCCGGGCGTCTACACCATCGAGTTTCGCGCATCCGAAGAAAATTACTGGCACGACCAGTCACCGGTCGTCGTGAAGCTCAACTACGATCCCGATTACGAATTGATCGTCCGAGAACTAACCCAACAACTGACTTCCGAGGACTTCGCCGTCCAAAAAAACGCCGCCCTCTGGTTGAAACAGTTAGGGCCCAAGGCGATCCCGCATCTGAAGCGTGAAATCGAAGCGGCGGAAAGCGCGGTGAAAGCGTTACCTCATCTACGGATCATCCGGGAACGGATCGAACAGGCCGAGCGGTTACGCGATAAAAACTAACCAACGGCGCACAATCAAAGAGCGGCTGTTTGATCGCAATTGCCGATTCCGCGAGCGCGATGCGCGACTACGAATCTAGCGCCTTGATGACCGCGTCTCCCATTTCGATGGTCGTCACTTTCTGGCAACCTTCGACCATGATGTCGGCGGTTCGCAGCCCTTGGGCCAAAACCGCTTGCACCGCCGCTTCGATTTGTTCGCCCAGTTCGACCGAATGGAGCGAATACTTCAGCAGCATCGCGAAGCTCAAGATCGTCGCCAGCGGGTTGGCGATTCCCTGGCCAGCGATGTCAGGCGCCGAACCATGGACCGGTTCGTATAAGCCCGGCGAGCCTGGCGCGCCGAGAGCCGCCGAAGGCAACATCCCGAGCGATCCGGTCAGCATCGCCGCTTCGTCTGACAAGATGTCGCCAAACAGGTTGTCGGTGACGATCACATCAAACTGCGACGGACGCCGGCAGAGCTGCATTGCGGCGTTATCGGCGTACATGTGTTCCAGCGTCACGTCGGCATAGCTTTCGGCATGCAGACGAGTGATCTCTTCTCGCCAAAGCTTGCCAGACTCCATGACGTTCGCCTTCTCGCACGAAGTGACCTTCCCTTGACGCTTCTTGGCGATCTCAAAGGCGACCTTGCCGACGCGGCGGATTTCGGAGGTCGTGTAAACCTGCGTGTTAACGCCGCGTCGCTCGCCGTCGCCCAGGTCCTCGATCCCTCGCGGTTCGCCGAAGTAGACGCCGCCGGTCAGCTCGCGAACGATCAGAATATCGAGCCCCTTCACGATCTCCGGCTTCAGCGACGAAGCGTCGATCAGCGCGTCGAACACGATCGCCGGTCGAAGGTTGGCGAACAGGTCCAGCTGCTTGCGAATCTTGAGCAGTCCCGCTTCGGGCCGAATGTTGTACGCGACGTTATCCCATTTCGGGCCGCCGACCGCCCCCATCAAGATGGCGTCCGATTGGCGAGCCTCCGCCAACGTCTCGTCACGCAGCGGCGTCCCATAGGCGTCGATCGCCGCGCCGCCAAAATAATCTTCCTCGGTTTCGATCGTCAGGTCAGTATGATCGTTGATCCAGGAGATCAACTTGCGGACCTCAGCGATGATTTCAGGACCAATCCCGTCGCCGGGAAGCAGGAGGAGTTTTTTGTTCATGGTAGTTCTGGATGGGCAGCGTAGATGACAGACCGATCAGCAATCCCCCAGCTTACCTTCTCGCTACGGTTCCGCGAAGGTGGGGGTGGAGGCAGTGAATCTCTCCTGGAAATGGAGATTAACAGCACAACGCCAGCTTTGAGGTTGCGCTATTTGTCGAAAATAAGAATGGAACACGGCAAGGCCACACGGCTTAAGGACGGCAAAACATGATCGGAATCAAGTCGAAAACCGTAACACTAGCCCGTTGCGCCAGCGAGGGAATGCGGTTCGCTACTTCAATCCGTGTTGGTATCGCCAAACGCATTCCCTTGCTCGCGCGGCGGGCTAGTGTTCACGTTCCTTAAAACTGCAGTTGAATCTCTTTTAACCGCGATTCGGTTTCGGCCATCAACGCGTCTTCGGCCGCTTCGTCGGCGGCGACATAGGTGACCGAGAACCGCAGGAACGCGCCGGCGTCGTCCCACGGCACCGTGCAGATCGAATGCTCAGTGATCAAGTATTGCGACGCCGCTTCGCCAGAGTCAAACGTCGGGCCGCCGACCACGCCCTTGGGGCTCTTCGTGTACAGAAAGTAGGTGCCGCCGGGCATTTCGCATTCAAAGCCGCACCGCTTCAGCATGGCGACCAGCTTGGTCAGGCGGCGCTGGTACTTGGCTTTGGTGTGGCCGGGAATCGACTCGTCGTCGAGCGCCGCGGCGGCCGCTTTTTGGACCGCGATAAACTGGCCTGAGTCGCAGTTGTCTTTGACGTCGGAGAAGGCTTGCACCAGCAATGGGTTGCCGCAGACCCAGCCGATCCGCCAGCCGATCATGTCGAACCCTTTGGAGAGCGAGTGAATCTCGACCCCCACATCTTTGGCGCCGGGAACCGACAAAAAGCTGAGCGGCTCTCCGTCGAAAGTCAGCACGGTGTGCGCCGCGTCTTGAATGACGACGATGTTGTGCTTCTTCGCGAACGCGACCACGTCGGCATAGAACTCTTTGGTCGCAACTTTGCCGGTCGGACTGTTCGGATAGTTCAGCACCAGCAACTTGGTGCGGCGAAGGATGTCTTCCGGGATCGCCGCAAAGTCCGGCAGAAAGTCATTCTCGGCCAGCAGCGGCAAACGAAAGACTTCGCCGCCGTAATAACGCGTATGCGTGCCGGCGACCGGGTAGCCGGGGACGGTCATCAGCGTGACGTCGCCTGGGTTGATAAAGCAAGCCGGGATCATCGCCAGCGCGGTCTTCGATCCGATGCAGTGGTTGATCTCGGTCGTTGCGTCCAGGGGGACGCCAAACATCCGCTGCATGAACCGAGCGACCGCTTCTTTGAACGCCGCGATACCGTTGTCGGCGTAGCCGCGGTTTTCGGTCTTGTTGATCTCGTCGGCCATCACCTGGCGAACCGATTGGGGCGCCATCTCGTCATTTTCGCCGATCCCAAAATCGATGAGCATCCGTTCGGGATGATCGGCCAGGGCTTTCCGTTTGGCCCGTTTGATCTTCTCGAACTTATAAATCTCGGTCCCTTTGCCATAGTTGGCGCCGCCGATGCGGTCGGCGAACAGCTGCTGAAAGTAAGGATCGCTCATCGTTTTGCAGTTAATAAGAGGGGGGAACGGGCTGAAAAAGCGAAACCGATAACCTACCTCATCTGCTGTAGATCCGACAACCGCCCCGCTAGTTCGCTCGTAGCGCGTGGCAAACCCGGATTGGGGGAGGTAAACTAAGAATAGAGAATTTGCTCCCACCGCTCTCTCATCCCCCGCCCTGAGAATATCGAGGATACCTCTGTGACCTGTCCCCGCCGTTTCGCCTTGGCGCTTGCCTGGGCTGTTGTGACGCTGTTGGCCGCAACCAGCACTCAGGCCGCAGCGCCGCCGCTGTGGAAAGATGGCCTGGTCGACGGCGATCGCGTCGTCTTTTTGGGCAATACCTTCATTGAACGTGAACAGCACGAGGGTTATCTCGAAACGGCGTTGACCGCCCAGTATCACGACCGCAACATCACGTTCCGTAATCTCGGTTGGAGCGGCGATGATGTCTTCGGACGCTCGCGAGCTCGTTTCGGCAATGCCGAGGAAGGTTGGAACCATCTCAACAATTCGCTCGACCTGGTCAAACCGACCGCGGCGATCGTTTGCTATGGCTCCAACGCCGCGTTTGAGGGTGAAGCGGGGCTGCAAAAGTTTCGTGAAGGCTACACGCGTTTGCTGGCCGCCGTCGAGCGCCACACGAAAAAGATCATGCTCATCTCGCCGCCGCCGATCGAAGATCTGGGGAGCCCGCTCCCCAATCCCCAGGCGCACAACGCGATGCTGGCCAAGTATCGCGACGTCATCCAAGAGATCGCTTATGAGCATCAATACCAGATTGTCGATCTGACCGATCAGCTGGGTAAAAAGTTCACGCCGCATATCCACGGCAAAGCGACGTTGACCAGCAACGGCGTTCATCTGACCGAATACGGTTATTGGGAAGCCGCCCAAGCGGTCGCCGCCGCGCTGGGCGAGTCGACGCCGGTCGTCGTGATGGAGAAGTTGGAGCTGACGACCAGCGTTCCCTTGACTACGTCGGCGCCGTTGCCCAAAAGCAGCGTCAGCTATCAAGGGGAAGTGTTGGATATCGCCCACGACATGATCGTCCGCAGCGAAACCGAGCGGAATGGAAAGTTCGGTGTGGCCGCCGACGGAGAGAACCTCGGCATGGTCACCGGCCAACAATTGCAAACAGGGATCGGCGCCAACGTCCCGAAGTTGGCCGCTGCGGCCGAAAAATTGCGGCAAACAATCGTCGCCAAGAACGAGCTCTTCTTTCATCGCTATCGTCCCCAAAACGAAACGTATCTCTTTCTCTTCCGCAAACATGAGCAAGGGAACAACGCGGTCGAAATCCCCCAATTCGATCCCCTGATCGAGGCCAAAGAGCGCGAGATCGCGCAGCTGCGGCAGCCCGTGTCGCTCGACATTCGGCTGACGCCGCAAAAGTAATGCTCGCCTCCGCTTTTCCCTACCCGCCCACGTCGACTTGAGACGCTAATTCTATGAAACCGATTGCCCCGCTTGTTACGCTGGTTTTGCCCTTGTTGCTCGCCGTTCCCGCCTTCGCCCAACGCGATTTGAAAGATATCCCCGATCCCGATCCGGCCAAAGAGCTGGAGACCTTTCTGGTCGCCGACGGTTTCGAGGTCAATCTGTACGCGTCGGACCCCGCGATCGCCAAGCCGATTCAAATGAACTTTGACGCCGAAGGCCGCCTCTGGGTCGCTTCCAGCAGCATCTACCCGCAGATCGAGCCGGGCCAGGTTGCTGACGACAAAATCATCGTCCTGCAAGACAAAGACCGCGACGGCGTCGCCGAGACCAGCACCGTCTTCGCCGATGGTCTGTTGATCCCGACCGGCGTGTTGCCCGGCGACGGCGGCGTGTATGTCGCCAACAGCACCGAACTGCTCCACCTGCGCGACACCGACGGCGACGGCCAAGCCGATCAAAAACGAGTCGTCCTCTCGGGCTTCGGCACCGAAGATACCCATCACATTCTGCATACGCTGCGGTGGGGCCACGACGGCAATATGTACTTCAACCAATCGATCTACATTCATAGCCATGTCGAAACCCCGTACGGCGTGCGTCGGCTCGACGGAGGCGGCATCTGGCGATTCCGTCCCGAGACGATGGAACTCGACGTGCTTTGCAAAGGATTCGTCAACACCTGGGGACATCACTTCAATCGCTATGGCGCTGACTTCGCGACCGATGGCGCATACATGGAAGGGATCAACTACGTCTTCCCCGATTCGGTCTTTGTGTCGTCTCCCAATGCGCGGCGGTTGGTCCACGGTTTGAACCCCGGTAGTCCCAAGCATTGCGGGCTCGAGATCCTCAGCGGCGGCGCATTGCCGGATGATTGGCAAGGGAACTGCATCACCAATGACTTTCGCGCCCATCGCGTCTGTCGCTTTATCTTGGATGAAGAAGGCTCTGGCTATTCGAGCCGCCAAGGCGAAGAGCTGATCAAAACGTCGCACGTCGCGTTTCGTCCGGTCGATGTCAAAATGGGCCCCGACGGCGCGATCTATATCGCCGACTGGTACAACCCGATCATTCAGCATGGCGAAGTCGACTTCCGCGACGATCGCCGCGATCAAACGCATGGCCGCATCTGGCGCGTCACCCGCAAAGACATGACGCCGCTGCAAAGACAAGAGATCGCCGGCGCATCGGAACCGGAACTGTTCGAACTGCTCACTGCGCAGGAAGAATGGGTGCGCCTGTGGGCGAAGCTGACGCTCAAAGCCCGCGGCGCCGAAGTCGTACTGCCCGAGTTGGAGCCGTGGGAAGCGAATCTCGACGGCAACGATCCGCTCTATCTGCAAAAGAAACTGGAAGTCCTCTGGATCTATCAAAACCTGAATCTTCCCAATGAGCGCCTGTTGGCCGAGCTGTTGGTCTGCGATGACCACAACATTCGCGCCGCCGCCGTGCGCGTGCTGTCGCAATGGTCCGATCGCATCGCCGAACCTCTGCTGTTGTTGGAAGTCGCCGTCACCGACATGCACCCGCGGGTTCGGTTGGAAGCGGTTTGCGCTCTGGCGAAACTTAATAGCCTGACGGCGACCGAAGTCGCGCTGTTGGCGCTCGATCAGCCGATGGATCGTTTCCTTGACTTCGCGCTCTGGAGCACGCTCAATGATCTGTCGCCCGCTTGGCTGCCGAAGGCGGTCAAGGGAGAGATCGCCCTTGACAAGGCGCCGGAGAAATGGCTTTACGCTTTCTCGGCGGTCGAATCGGGCGACGTGGTTGCTCCGGCGCTCTCGCTGCTCAACGCGCCCGAGTTGAGCGACGCTGCGCGGCGTCAAACGCTCGATCTGGCGGCCCAACGCGGTAATCCCGATCAACTGCGCCGGCTGCTCGATATCGTGTTGAATGATACGGCCAACGCCGACGCGGCTCGTCGCGCCGAGCTGTTGACCACGCTCACCTCGGCGTTTGAAAAACGGAAAGTAAAACCCTCTGGCGACCTGACCCAAGTCGGTGAGTTGCTCGACGCGCATAGCGACGCCGTCGCAATCGCCGCCGCCAAAGCGGTTGGCGAGTGGCAAGTCGCCGACCTGCGTGACGAACTCGCGGCGCTCGCGACCACCGACTCGCCGGCGGTGCAAACGGCCGCGCTCGAAGCGCTGGCCCAATTGAAAGCGATGGGCGATCTGATCGCGTTGGCCGACAAAGCCGAAGGGATGCAGCTGCGCCAAGCGGCGACCGCGGCGCTGGTCGGCGTCGCCCCCAATGAAGCGGCCAAGCGAACCGTCGCCCTGTTGGCTTCTGCGAAAGCGCCCGCCGCCGCTGATCTGGTCGCTCCCTACCTGATGCGCAAAGATGGTCAGGCCAAACTGGCCGCCGCGCTCAACGAAGCCAAGCTGAACGCCGATGTCGCGAAAATGGCGATCCGCGCCGTGCGGACCAGTCCCCAGCCAGAGCAAGCGCTGATCACGGCCCTTGGCAAATCGGGAGGCGTCGGCCAAGGAGAAGCCAAGGTTTGGACCGACGAAGAACTGGCCGCGATCACCAAGGCGCTCGCCGACGGCGATCCGGCCCACGGCGAAGCGATCTTCCGCCGCACCGAACTCAGTTGCATGAAGTGTCACTCGATCGGTCCGGCCGGCGGTTTGGTCGGCCCCAACTTGATCAGCCTCGGCGCCAGCGCTCAGCCTGACTACGTGGTCGAATCGCTGTTGCGCCCCAGCGCCAAGTTGAAGGAAAACTACAACTCGCTGATTCTGCTGTTGGACGACGGCCGCGTCGTCAGCGGCATCCCAGTGCGTCGCACGTCGGAAGAATTGATCTTGCGTGACGCCGAAGACAAAGAAATCGCCGTCCCGATCGAAGCGATCGAAGAGCAGAAAGATGGTCAGTCTCTGATGCCGGCTGGCGCCGTTGACGCGCTCACTACCGAAGAGATTGTCGATCTCGCCGCGTTCCTTGCTCAGCTTGGCAAAGTCGGCTCCTACGCGATCAGCCCCGCGCCGATCGTCCGCCGTTGGGAAACGCTGGAGTCGACCCAGGAAGGTCATCGCCGGCTGAACCGCACCAGCAGCGACACCGCATCGACCGACGACGCGGCGTTGACCTGGACTTCGCGCTATAGCAAGGTCGACGGCGCGTTGCCGCTGGAAGAACTGCCGAAGATTCAGCCGCATAGCATCAGTCCTCCCCTCTCGTTCGTACGCTTCCATCTGAATGTCGCCAAAGCCGGCAAGATCACGCTCGACTTCGGTGACACCACCGGGCTCAAACTGTGGGACGGCGAAAGCCCGACCCCGCTCGAAAAGCAAATGACCTTCGATTGGCCCGCCGGCGCAAAGCGGATCACGCTCGAAATCGATCGCAATGCGCGAACCGCGCCGGTCAAAGTGGAAGTGATCGAAGCCGACTCCACGGGGCGCGCCGAACCGATCGGCGGGAAGTAGGAAGAAAAATCGCCGATCGATGGAACACTCGCCCGCGGCGCAAGTTTTGAATTGGGGAAATGCGGTTGGCAATTCCCATGCGGTTTGAAGTAGCCAAGTGATTTTCCCTCGCTCACGTTTTTTGGGCAGGTTCGCAAGGGATAGAACACGGATGCCACGGAGAAAGGAGGGTAAGAAACGAGATAATATCGACTTGCTCAACGAGGCTCACTCTCCTTGGTCATTCATGGAAATGCTTTTCGGGCGAACCTACTCCATGGCCTTCGATCTTGCTTTCCGACCGTGTTTTGCAGTGTTCCATTCTTCTCTTCTAATAAATATCGCAACTTCAAAACGCGCTTCGGGCTAAGAAGAGGTTGACTCGCATTTCTTTTTCTCTCCTTTTACGTGCATCAAGACGCTCTCTATGCGAAACTTCTAGCCGAGTCGCACGTTCCGTTGCAGGGCGACTTGGTGCAATTGATCGTACTAGTAAGGGAGCGTCGCGATGCCGACCACCACGGGGATGAAGGGCGGGGGCTACTACAACGCAAATTCTGCAGGGCAGCGCGCGGCGATGGAGCCGTTTCTCCCTTGGCTCGAAGCCGCCGTAAAGCAAATCCCGCCGCCGCGTGACGAGCAAACGGCGATTCGCTTTTTGGACATCGGTTCGTCCGAAGGCGCCAATGCGATCTATGCGCTCTCGCGCGCCGTCGTCAGTTTGCGGACTGCGCAAACGGCCCCGGTTTCGGTTTGCTTCAGCGATCTTCCCAGCAACGACTACAACCAACTGTTCGCCAACTTGCACGGCGACGGAGACGGCCCGTTGCCAAGCGACGTCTTTGCTTTCGTCACCGCCGGCACCGCGTTTGGTCGGCTGATTCCACCTTGCAGCGTCCATGTCGTGACCACGTTCAACGCAATCGGTTTTCTCGAGCGGCTGCCTGAGGCGACGCTTCCGCATTACGTGCTGCCGATGCCGCCCGGTCCGTTTGCGCCGCGCGACGGAGTTGCGGTCACGTCCGCAGAACAAGCCCCCTTCGCACAGCAAGCGGCCCACGATTTGACCGAGTTCTATCATGCCCGCGCCGCAGAGATGATCCGCGGCGGCAAGCTGCTGGTGCAGGTCTTCGGTCGCAACGATCTCCACTCGACCAGCCACGGCATCTATGACGTGCTGAGCGACGCGCTGCTCGACCTGGTCGAGTCGGGCGACCTGCCGCGCGAGATCTACGAACATTTGATTTTCCCCATCTACTGCCGCTCGCTCGAAGAGCTTATTGAACCAATCACCACCGACCCCCAACTGATGCAGGCCTTCCAAATCGAACAAGCCGAAAGCGTCGACATCCCGGTCCCTTTCAACGAAGCGCTGCAAGCAACCGGCGACGCCGCCGACTGGGCTCGCAGCTATTGCGGCTTCCTCCGCGCCTTTACCGAAGCGATCCTCGCCGCCGCGATCCCCGCTCCCCTCTCAAAAGAAGCCGCCGTCGAAAAGGTTTACCAACGCATCGAACAACGCCTGGCCGAAGACCCCGCCCGGTACGAGTTTCACTACATCTCGGTCGGCGTGTTGCTGACGCGACTGTAAGCGGCGTCGGAGCCTTCCGGCGAGAAGACTTCACGGGAATAGACGAATGTCGAATGGCTTGCTTACCTCCCCCCCCCAACAAAAGTACGGACAGGACTGGACCGCGAAAAAAAAGTGCATGCGAAACTTCCCATCTTGCCTGCAGGTGAATCTGCGTAGGTTGGTAGCCGATCCCGAAAAGGTTGGACCGGACAGGACCGTTTTTTTGGGGGGTGCCCCAGCCCAGGACTGAGGCCGCAATACGTTTTTTTCGCCCCCCAAAACGACCTCCGAGGGAAATCCGACCGCGATTCTCAATGCCGGACCGCCTCCACGTGATTTCGGATTTCTCCAACTTCGTGACTAGTTTCACAATGTGGACTGGACCGCAGCGCATTTTTTTTCTGGCGCCTGATTGGACCGGACCGCCTCGTTTTTTTCGGTTGCCCTTTCCCGAGATCCCCATCGAACCTGGCGAAGCGCAAACCGCGATCGCCGACGCGACCTTCCATCACGAATTTTCAAAGAGCCAATAGCCGAGTAAGTCAGGCCAATTTCGCCGCGCACAGTTCCCGCGCGCCGGGCGCAATCGACCATATTTCCGTGCGCTTTGTCGAGAGACAATCTTCCGCCGCCGAACGCAAGATTTTGTATCCGAAGACGCCATGGCAAACTTGCAGGCATGACCGGCGCCGACGCCGCCAATCTTCTGGGCAAAAGGAGAATTTCAGCGGGTCATTCAATACGTGAGCCAAGAAGTCAAAACAACGCTGGATATGGCCAAAGCGGCCGAAAAGAAAAACTGGATCCGCCCGCAAAAGACCCCTCGGAAAATGCCGCTCCCAAACGGCTGGCTCACGATGCGCGAAGTGGTTCGCTTGCCGCGGCCGGATACGAAGCGGATGAGGGATCCGGTCGATCCGAATGAGAAGGTGCGGTGGCTGGGGGGGAGACGGTAGCTTTAGAAAAGAACCAGAGTGCAGTCGCTTCGCCGTTATCGCGGTGCATGTGTTCGGCTTAGGCGCCGATCGCGTCAGGCACCAGCCTAGCGGCCTTCTCGGCTTTACTTGCCAATTACCGGCGTTTCGCGTCCTGTCAGCGAGGGGCAGCCAATGAGCATCACTCTATTCAGCAATCCCCGAGAGCGGGCCGAGGATATTCGGCTTGTGCGTCGAGCGATCCGTGAGGGGTGGCCGGTGCCAGAAGCGACCAAGGAAAAAAAGTTGGCGAAGTGGTTGCGGGCATCGCCGTCGACAGTTGCGATCGACCCCGCAAGTCGCTGGCGATAGCTGGCTTCGCCATCGCCCTGATGGGTGCCGATATTCGCGACATGAAAGAAGAGATCCGGCAAGCGAAGATTGACGCCGGCATTCCCGTAAAACGAGGACGAGGAAGGAAACGCAAATGGTAACGAACGCATAACAGACCGAAACACCGGATCCCCGGCGAGCTTGCCGCGCAAGTTCATAGCGGACGATCGCCCCTGGACGGGCTCCGCGATTTGCTTACCAACGCCAGGAAGAGGCGGAAGAGATCCGCGAGGGCTTTCACCTGCAAGCCTATGCCGGCTCCCGAGGCAAGGAAATCTTTGCGGCCCTGTTTGACCTGATCGAACGGGGCGGCACTTTCCCGGCTGACCTGACGCTATCGGATGCTGAAGCGTAGTGGATCGTCGAGATTGTCTACCCGTTCATGGCCGAGCCTTTCAACGATCTGGCTCGAATGGTTGGGATCAAAGAAGCGGTCGCCAAGTGCATCGGCAAGCTGGACGACGCGGAGAAGTTTGAGCAATTACTGGCCAAGTCGGGCCGGCATATCATGGCGCGGCAGGCACGCTGGCGAAAGGGTCGCGACCGGAAACGGTGTGAAAAGTAGATAAAAGTGTCCCTGCGAAAGAAACGGCGGAGTGCCAAGAAATATACTCCGCCGAGGTTTTGAGATCGCTTTAGTGTAGAGCAACTTCGTCTTCAGTGTCTTTAAGTTCTTCCGATTCGTCATCGACTTCAAAAGTAGCTTCAAATTTTATGTATGGCGACCCGTCACTCTTGTTTGGAAGGCTATTCACGGCAGCGCCGAACATCCGCGAGACGTTGGCGAATACCTCGAAAAAGAACTTTGATACCCCCTCCGCGATTGTTTCATCGCGATGGGCGAGCTGCGCCATTTCTTCCATTTGGTGCTTAATGCCGAACGCAAGACACTTAACTCGATCCACTGGCTTTAAGCTATTCGGCAAAACATTGCTGGAAAACTCGCCGCCAACGATTTCGGCATACCGCTTAATCTCACCGATCTTTAAATCATCGTCGACACTATTTTCAAGCTTCGAGATGGTCGCTTGGCTGCATTCCATTTGCTCGGCAATGTCTTTTTGGGATAAACCAGCGCAGGCGCGCAGAGACATCAAACGAGAAACGATTCGACGAGAATTCAGACTCTCGATTGTCTCGTCGCGCACCTCCTCTTCAATGTCCGCCTTGCGAATCATTTCCAGAACGTTCTTGTATTTTCGTTGTGTCTTAGCCACTTGTCTCGATCTCCGGTTACTCTGTGCGATCACTGCGCAAGCCAGCTACGTAACCCTTGCAATATTTAATATCCGCCCCTTGGGTATTTTTGTCGCCGACCGTAATAACATGAAGGGTTTTCGTGTCCTTGTCCGGGAACACATAGAGTCGCGTGGCTTTCAGACCACTGCCTCCGCCCTTCTCGTCCAACGCCAGTACGCCGCTAGGCTCGCGATGAATAAACCCAAATTGAAGTTGCTCGACAGCCGCTCCGCACTCAAGTGCCTCGTGGACAATCCTGAGATGGTCGAGCATTGCGTTCATCTCACGACTGTATTTTTTTGGCCACTTCTTCCACTTACGGTCGAAGTCGTCGTCCGTCACTAAGGCCCACATTACTATAGCCCTCTGGAATAAAATCGGCAATCCACTTAGAAAAACAGGCGGATTATATTCCAAAACCCAATAATCGGCTAGTGCTAGCGGATAGGGTGGTAGCGAAAATGACGGTTGTTTATCGAAAAAACTTGGGAGAAAACGCCGCCAATTTGCGGCCCTCTTTTCCCTGTTCTTTGGAAACTTGGTCTCCGCAACTAGCTGTCCGATTGGTTTGCTACAAGACACATGTTCACATATCCGATTGACACGGAAGGTCGTAACCCAGGTGGATTTGACTAAGAAAGTTGGAATTGCTGCCGATGCTTGAGCTGCATTACACGCCCCAGGAGGTTGCCACTGCCCTGCAAGTAGGTGTCGACCGGATCCGGCAATTTATCGCATCTGGAGAGCTTCGAGCAATCAACCTTGCAAAGGCGGGATCGAGTCGCCCCCAATGGCGGATTCGTGAATCGGACTTGAAGTCATTCGAAGAATTGCGAATGAATCGACCACCGCCAAAGATTACCCGCCGGAGAAAAAAGCTGCCGGGCGTGATTGAGTTTTACAAATAGGCGGGCTGGATCCAGGAGATGAGCAGATGTCGAAGCGGAAAAGATCAAGCAGAGTATCGCATGTGCCGCTCGAACAATACTACACGCCGGCCCAGATCGCCCGGTAGTTCTCGGTCAGTTACTACTCGGTCCACACCTGAATGAACACTGAGGAAAATGAAGCCGTCAACCAAGAAACGAAAAAACCGCAAGCCTATACGGGCTAACGGTTTATTAAGTGAGGTTGCTGGGGCTCGAACCCAGGACCTACGGATTAAAAGTCCGTTGCTCTACCAACTGAGCTACAACCTCGGGTGGGAAACATGCCAGTTTTCGCGAATTTGGGCGGACCGTCAAGGGGGCTGACCTGTCCGCTGGGCTCTGGATAGAGAAACTAGCGGGAAGTTTGGTTCGCTTGGTGGGGGAATTTGGGAAATAGTTGTGAGGAGGGGCTCGGAAGTTGGGTGCTTGGAAGACATGCTCTTTCGGCGAAGACGCGCTAAGAGCAATGGCGCCGGGCAAGCGAATGGCGTTACGCCAGGATGTCGTGGACTACTTCGCCGTGGACGTCGGTCAGGCGCATGTCGCGGCCGCTGAAGCGGAAGGTGAGTTGCTCGTGATTGACCCCCAGTAGGTGCAGCATCGTGGCGTGCAGGTCGTGGATCATCAGGCGGTTCTCGATCGTTTTGTAGCCGAACTCGTCAGATTGACCATAGCGGACGCCTCCTTGGACGCCGCCGCCGGCCATCCAGACGGTGAACGCGAACGGGTTATGGTCGCGGCCGTTGGCGCCTTGGGCGAACGGCGTGCGGCCGAATTCGCCGGCAAAGACGACCAGCGTCGAGTCGAGCAGCCCGCGTTGCTGCAGATCGGCGAGCAGGCCGGCGATCGGCTTGTCGACGGTTTGCGCGTTCTTCTCGTGTCCCTCGAGCAAATTGGCGTGCTGATCCCAGCGATCGCCGTTGCCGCCGGGGCAGGTCAGCTCGACGAAGCGGACGCCGCGTTCGATCAGCCGCCGTGCGGTCAAGCATTGGCGCGCGTAGATCTTCGTGTTGTGGAACTCCTCATTCAGACCATACATCTCGAGCGTCGCCGGCGTCTCGTCGCGGATGTCCATCAGCTCAGGCACAGCGGTCTGCATGCGATAGGCGAGCTCGTAGTTTTTGATCGCCGACTCGAGTTGGTCATCGCCGCCGGCGTTGACTTGCGCGGCGCGATCCATCTGCTGGATCAGGCCGAGCTTCCGCTTTTGCAGCGCCGCGGTTCGATCGGCGGGGCGAATGTTGGCGACCGGCGGATCGCCGGGATTGAAGATCGAGCCTTGATAGGCGGCCGGCAGAAAGCCGCTGTTGAAATTGTCGATGCCGCCAGGCGGGATCAGGCCGCCGTTCAGCACGACGAAGCCTGGCAAGTCTTGGTTCTCGCTGCCGAGTCCATACGTCGTCCACGCGCCCATGCTGGGCCGGCCTTGCAAGCCGCTGCCGGTGTGGAGGAAATAGTTGGCGCTGGTGTGCTCCGGAAATTCGGAGGTCATCGAGTGGATCATCGCCAGCTTGTCGGCCTGCGAGCCGAGATGCGGGAAGAGATCGCTGATCGGCAGCCCGCTCTCGCCATACTGTTTGAACTTCCAGGGGCTCGCCAGAGTTGCTCCGTTGTTGTTGAACTGCGTCGGTTCGGTCTTGGTTGGGAACGGCTTGCCGTCGTACTTGGCCAGTTCCGGCTTGGGGTCGAAGGTATCGACCTGCGAAGGGCCCCCGTCCATGTAAAGGAAGATGACGTTCTTCGCTTTCGCCGCATGGTGGGGCGCCGACGAAACGTCGGACGCGGCGAACGCTTTATCGCCCAGCAGCGCGTGCAGTGCGACCGCAGCGAACCCGCACGACGCCGATTTTAGCAGAGCGCGGCGCGACAGCGGTTGCGGACGATAACGATGACAATGCGACATGATGGGACCGGCTTAGCGGATGTAAATGAAGTCTTTGAGGTTGAACAGCGTGTGCGCCAGATCGCCCCAGATCTCGACGCTTTTGTCGGCCGCGGCGGCGGAAAGCTGCATTTGCTCGGCTCGCTCGGTGAAATAGGAGGCGGCGGCCGCCGCTTCTTCGTCGTAGGGAGGTCGACCGAGCGCGGTGACAAACATGGTGGCGATTCGTTCGGTGCGCGGCGCCGGATCTTGCGCGACTTTGGCGCCCCAGCGCTGCGCCTCGGCGTAAATCATCGGATCGTTCAGCAGGATCAGCGCTTGGGCCGGGACGTTCGATTGGTTGCGGCGGCCGACGGTCGACGCCGGTTGCGGCACGTCGAAGGCCAGCATCGTGGGAGAGAGGAAGTTGCGGCGGATCGAGAGGTAAACGCTGCGGCGCCCTGCACCGTCGATCGGGCCGCTGGCGGGACGACCGCGACCTTGCATGAACTCGGTCAGGTAAGTCGGCACGCTCGCGCCATACATTTGCAGATCCAAGCGGCCGCTGATCGCGAGGACTTCGTCGCGAATCGCTTCGCCGGTCAAGCGACGAATCCGCATCCGATGCAGCAGCTTGTCATGAGGATCGAGCGCCTCTTCGGGACCGCCTGGCTGGCTCGACATCGCGTAAGTTTGCGTCAGCACGATGCGGCGAAGCATCCGCTTCAGCGACCAATCGTCGGCGATAAATTCGTTGGCCAGATAATCGAGCAATTCGGGATGGGTCGGCTCTTCGCCGAGGACGCCGAAGTTGTCGACCGACGCGACGATCCCGCGTCCCAGCAAGTGATGCCAGAGCCGATTGACGATCACCCGCGATGCGAACGGATTGTCAGGCGACATCATCTCGTGGGCCATCTGCAAGCGACCGCTGCCCAAAGCGTCAAACTCGTGACTGCCGCCCAGCGCGACCGGCAGTCCGCGCTGCGCTTCGTCTCCCAAGTTCTTTGTCGCGCCGCGAATCATCACGCGTTCGTTTTCACCAGAACCATCCCACATCGCCGGCGCTAGACGCGAGCGAAAGCGAATCTGCTGGACGAGTTCGGCTTCCAGGGTTTGGTGATTCTTTGCGATCTGACGCAGTTGGATATCGAGGTCACGATCATGGTCGAAGATCAAGCTCCGGTTTTTCACGAGCCAATCGGCGAGCGGCGCGGCGGCGAGTTGTTGCGAGTCGCCGATCGAAGCGGCGGCGCTGGTCAAAGCGTTGGCGAAGGCGATTGCAATCTGTTGATCGTCGCTCGACTCTGCGGCGTCGGCTTGAGTGGAGAGCAGGAGTTGTCTAGCCAAGGGAACGGTGGTTGGAGCAGCATCGCGAGGAGCCGCGGCGCCTTCGGCGACTTGCAAGATCTCCAGCGGTTCGTCCCCTTCCGGCGAGAACTCTAGATGGATGCGATGCCCTTGGTAGTCGCGCAGGTCTTGGGTGAACCATTGTGGGCCAGCGGCGGCGTCCTGTTTCCAAGTATGGAGTGACGCGCCATGCAGCGGTCCGTTGATCATGCGGTGGGAGTCGATCACGGCGAAGGCGCGACCGCTGCCGCGAACCAGATAATAGACGCGGCCATCGGTCAGTTCGAACGTGGGCGTGCGAACGGTGCGGCCTGCCTGATCCCAGTTGGCGATTTTGCCTTGTTCGTGCTGCACGTCTTTGGCGCGACCCAGCTTGTTCCAGCGAGCGTCACGCGCGGCGGCGCCATCGGTGCGAACGCCGATCGGCAATCCTGCCGCCGACAGCTGCAATTGGCCGATCCGCTGCGGCGCCAAGCCAAACGCATAGCCGTTGGTGCGCCACTGTTTTTCGTCGGCTTGACCGAAATCAATGACCGTCTGCGCGACCGGCTCCTGGGGCTCTGCGACGAGCGCTTCCCCCAAGAGGAACGGACGAAGCGTTTCGGTTCGCTGGTCGTCGGCCATGGTCGCCAACTTCCCAAACGGATGGAGCGGATGCGGAGGTTCGCCGGCCGCTTGTTGCAGTTGACGGACCAAGCCGGATAGCTGCTCGACCGAGATGTTGTGTTGCTCGGCGATCGCGGTGCGATCGGCGTCTGGCGTTTGCAACACGATACGAGCGGCCAGGTAAAGCGACTTCCACTTCGCCTGACGGGCGCTGGCCGCTTCACGCAGCGCTTGCGCCAGTGCGGCGCGCTTTTGTTCGTCTAGCTGCGCCAGTTGCGCGGCGACCTGGCCGTTTTGCTCCATCGTTTCGAAGCGGACCTGACGATACTCAGAGCTTTGCAGGAACCCGAATTGGCGGTAGTAGTCGGCCTGGGAGATCGCGTCGAACTTGTGATCATGGCAGCGAGCACAAGCGATCGTCAGCGCCATGAACGACTTGCCCATCACGTCGACCATGTTGTCAAAGCGATCGGCTTCGTCTTTGCGAATGTCGACCGGCGAGTGGACCCATTCGCCCAGATGCCAAAATCCGGTTCCCAAAACCGACTCGTTGAATTGTTCGTCGGGATGCAGGCGGGGCTGCTCCAGCAGGTCGCCGGCGAGATGCTCGATGACAAACTCGTCGTACGGCAGGTCGTTGTTCAGGGCGCGGATCACATAATCGCGATACTCGTGAACGTTGGGAATGTCGTAGTCAAACTCATGGCCGCGCGATTCGCCGTAGCGCATCAGGTCGAGCCAGTGTCGCGCCCATTTCTCACCGTACTGCGGCGAAGCGAGCAGGCGGTCGACTACCTGGGCTTTGGCGCCGGGAGACGTATTGGCCAAATAGGCGTCGATCTCTGCTGGAGTCGGCGGCAGGCCGATCAGGTCAAAGTACACGCGGCGCAACCAGGTTCTTCCTGCGGCCGGCTCGTTGGGAGTGATCTTGTTTTGCTCAAGCTTCGCCAACACAAAACGGTCAATGTTGTCGCGTGGCCACTCGGCGTGCGTCACCTTGGGCGGAAGCGGATGTGCGAGGGGGCGCCAGGCCCAGTGTTGCGACTTGCGCGCGTCGAGGTCGAACACCTTTTTGACAAATGCGGGGCCTGCTTCTTGGGGCCAGGGAGCGCCAAGCTTGACCCAGCGCGTGAGCGTTGCGATCTCAGCGTCCGACATCTTGGACTTCGGCGGCATCTCGTACAGATCGCCCCAATTGATGGCGTCGACCAATAGGCTTTCGTCAGGCTGTCCAACTTCGATCGCGGCGCCGCTATCGCCGCCGCTCAAGATTGCAGCGCGTGAATCAAGACGCAGATTGCCGGCAGGCTGCTCCGCTTCGGCGCTGTGGCATTCGTAGCAGTGCTTCACCAGAAGCGGACGGACTTCTTTTTCAAAGAACTCGACGTCGGCGGGAGGGAACTCTTGCGGCTCATCGGCGGCCTGACTTCGCATTGTGAACGAAGCAGCCAACACCACCATCAGCAGCGTAATATTTCGACGCGACATGCGGCGACTCGTCAGGCGGGAGGAGGGAGAAAAATGAGCGGCGGGAATCGGCGGCGGAACCGCTGATCTCCCTCATCCTAGCCGCCTGCAGCAACAGGGTCAAAGCGTATTCCGCCTGCAGTAACGCCTGGACTTGGTTACGAGGCGTCTTCGTCACAGCGGGGTTTTCCGCTTTCCCCGGTCAGTTCTTCCAGCGCTGCGGCGAAGACGCTGTAAGGCCCTTCGCTGAAGAGGACAAAGCGGATCAGCCGCGGCTGCGAGTGATTGCGGATCCAAAGGATCGCCGTCTTCAGCGCGATGCGGGCCGCCAGGTCGAGCGGATAGCCGTACGCACCGCAACTCAGCGCAGGAAAAACAATACTGGTTGCGTCATGAGCGGCGGCGAGTTCCAAGCATCGCGTGTAGGCGGCTTCCAAC
The DNA here is from genome assembly GCF_024584705.1 of Blastopirellula sp. J2-11. Taxonomy (GTDB): domain Bacteria; phylum Planctomycetota; class Planctomycetia; order Pirellulales; family Pirellulaceae; genus Blastopirellula. Next base: position 5,684,490 of record NZ_CP097384.1, on the reverse strand, counting down.
TGTTTCTCTTCGCCGGAGTCGCCTCCTTGCCAGAAGGGACCAACCGCATGGATCACATAGCGGGCGGAAAGCTTTCCAGCCGAACTAATCACTGCCTCGCCGGTGGGGCATCCGTCCGGGTATCGCTGGCGCGTTTCTTCCATGATCGCTGGCCCCCCGGCTGCGTGGATAGCGCCATCTACACCCCCGCCGCCGGCGAGTCGACTGTTGGCGGCGTTGACGACGATGTCGACGTTTTGGTCGGTAATGTCGCCGATTGCTAGCTCAATCCGCTGGTTTCCCCATCTTCGCTCCATTAAACTTCTCCTGCGCTGGTCGGTTTGATTGAATCAATTTTAAGAGTTAATTGGGTCGAAGCGAAATTTCTGCCGATGAGAGAGATGACCCGAACTAGATTTGCCAGCAGGAAACGAGAAACGCCGATATGCGATTTTGCCTGACCATCCTGGGAATTGCGATGCTTGCTAGCGTCGCAGCAGCCCGTGATATCTACGTCGACAACATTCGCGGAGATGATCATCACATCGGAACGATGCCAGAGCTAGGCGTGAACGCCGATGGCCCGGTTCGTTCGATCGCCAAAGCGCTGCGCGTGGCGCGAAAAGGGGATCATATCGTGCTGAAGAACACCGGCGTCGCATATCGCGAGTCCATTACCTTTCAAGCGGCCCATCATAGCGGTTTTCCCGGCAGCCCTTTCGTGTTGGAAGGAAACGGCGCTACGCTGGACGGCGCCGCGCTGGTGCCGGTGGACGCTTGGGAAGTTGTTGGGGAGGACTTGTATCGCTTTAGTCCTTGGCGGAAAGCGTTCAACATCTTATTCATGGATGACAAGCCGCTTGAGAAAGCGGCGATCAGCACGAAGGAAGATCTCGATGCGATGCAGCCGTTGGAGTGGGCGTTGTTTGACGACCATATCTATTTCAAGAGCGAGAAGAATCTTGGGCTCGGCGGGTATCGTCTGACTTATACCGGCCTGACTGTCGGCATTACGCTGTACGACGTACGGTTTCTGGAAATTCGTGATCTGACCGTTCAAGGCTTTCAACTGGACGGCATCAACGCGCATGACAACGCGTTTGAGGTTCAGTTAAAGCGGATCACCGCGCGCGGCAACGGACGTAGCGGCGTCTCGATCGGGGGCGCATCGCGGGTCGACGTGACTGGGGCGCTGATCGGCAACAACGGCGTTGCGCAATTGCGGAGCGAGGGTTACTGCCAGGTTTCGATTAAGCAGAGCGACTTGCTCGACAACACGGGGCCCTCGATTCAGCGCGAAGGGGGAAAAGTGGAGGTCGACGGAAAACCATACCAGGTGGAGCCGGTTGCCGAAGTGCAGCAAGCGTCTGCCGAGGAAGAGATCGACCATGCAGAGATCGACGTCTACGTCCCGGTGAACTACCTCGAAAAGGTGTTGTCACGCTTCGACGTGACGACGAAGTAACGACGAAAGTTCGCCGTGTTATTCGGTTGTCGCGCTTTCGGTAGGGATATCGACGTACGCCGGCTGATCGTGTTCGTGCTCCTGTTCTTCTTCCGCTTCGTGCATGAGCACGCCGACTTCTTTGCGGTAGAACCAATAGTAAACGACTCCGACCAGCGCCATCAAAATGGTGATCACGCGATAGCCGAGCGCGACGATCGTGCCGATTCCTTCCGCGGCCGGCGGGGTCGGCACATGTTGGTACAAGTAGTTCATGGCCAGTTCAAACGTTCCCATCCCGCCGGGAGCGATCGGCAATGCGGCGAAGACCATCGACAACGGCACGATCACCAGATGCTCTAGCAGCGTCGGCACGTCCGTAAACAGGCCGTGAGCGATGCAATAGACCGACATCGCGAACAGCCCATGAATCGACAGACTCATCACGGCGATCACCGTTAACACGAGCGGCTGACGGCGATAGAGCCGGACCGCGTCGATCAGGTTGCCAATTTTTGAGCCAACCTTCGGCAGGTTGCGGAGAATCTCGGAAACGCTTCCCCGCGTAAAACCCGGCAGCAAGATCATGCCGACGCCGAGACCGCCGGCGATCGTCAGGCCATAGATAATGTTCAATACGGTCAGCATCGCCGTGTCGGCGATGGTGCGATCGATCGCGAGGGTTGCGAGCGATGTCACGACCAACAGCGCATAGAGCCCGATCATGCGATCGACGACGACCGTCGCGAAGGCGGCAGCCCGATTTTGCGGGTACTCGCGGGCAATAAAGATCGCCTTGAAAAGATCTCCCCCGACGCTGCCGGCGCCGACAAAGTTAAACAGAAAGCCCAGGAACCCGAGTCGCAGCGCGTCGGTCACCCGAAACGGCATTTGCAGCGTGACGACCAGCAGCCGCCACCGCAAAAACGTGCAAATGAGCGCTGTCATCGCCAGCGCAAACGCCAGCGTCAGCAACCCCCAATTTTTGGGTGAATCGCGGATCTGCTGCAATTCGGCGCCGTGGTTGACCACCAGATCGCGAATCAAATAGGTCAAAATTCCTGCCGGAACCGCGAACTTCAGCAGCGTGAGAAGAGTCTTCTTCAAGGAAAGTCTGTCCAGGTAACGAGTTAAAAAAATCTGCTGACCGTACTTACGATCGCTCGGCGTCCTTGACACTGGCCGGATCGGTTGATAATTTTAGTTCTTTGTCGCTGGACTTGCGGACGATGTAAGGTACTTTCCGAAGTCGCTCCACTTCAAACATTGCTGGCAATGGTTGAAGACAAAGAGTTCAGCACAAGTATACGGGGGATTAGCTCAGCTGGGAGAGCGCTTGCATGGCATGCAAGAGGTCGCAGGTTCGATCCCTGTATCCTCCACTGAAAGGCCGTCTGCGATAATTCGCAGACGGCCTTTTTTTATGCGCTTTGTGGAAAATTCGGGCCGCTGGTAGTGGTCGTATCGAACAATCTATCGATATCGCGATCACGGGACGGAGTAGGCGCCCAGAATTCACTTGGCTCTAAAAGGGGGTGAGGGTAGAATTCAGCGAACTTTTGTTGAGGAGAAGGAAGATGGCCACGACGCAAGCACAGCAGTTTTTGCACTATGACTTGGGCAATTGCGTAAAGGGGAGCTCAGTCGAAGTCACACTTAGCAGCGCTGCAAATGTTCAACTTATGGACGCCGCTAACTTTGTGGCCTATCGGGATGGCGCGCCCTATCGTTACTACGGAGGGCATGTCACGAAAAGTCCGTTTCTGCTTCGTGTTCCTCACGACGCGCAATGGCATGTTGCGATCGATTTGGGGGGAGCAGCAGGCCATGTAACGGCATCTGTCCGCGTTCTCTAAGGGTCGCACATATGTCTAGCAGTCAGCCGCGACCGGTTTATCGCGTGGCTCCTTTAGGAGAGTTGCGTGCATACACGATTTCTGAAGAAGAGCTGCACGAACTGGCGCGCGGAGGCGATCTTTCTCTCGACCTGAATTTTTCCGTCGCATTACTTTCTGTTTTCGCAACGATTCTTGCGACCTTTTTGACGGTACCTCTCGAAGGCACTGTCTTTACAGGTTTTCTAACCGTTGGAACAGTTACTCTCATTGCAGGCGTCTATCTATTGATCAAGGGAATACGCAACTATCGCAGCACGAATTTGCTCGTCCAAACAATCAAAAATCGGCTGCCTCCGGCTGAGGGTATTCAAGAGCACACGCTCATTGAAGAGCCTAGCTAGAAACTGTTCGTCATTCCTCTCCTGCAAAATGTTAGATCCTGATGTCCGACACCTCGCTACTGCTCATGCTGGACGAAGTGCGCGGCATGACGCTGCGTCATTTGGAAGATATTTCGGACGCCGAATCGCGCTGGACTCCGCCGGGCTTGGCGAACTCGATTTTGTGGCATGCCGGGCACTGCTACGTCGTCGTCGAACGTTTGACGATGGAGCCGCTAGGTCGCGAGCCAATCGCGCCGCCAGGCTGGATCGAATTGTTTGGCTGGGACAGCCAGCCTGGTGAAACGCCTGCCGACGCGTTTCCCGCATTGGCCGAAGTCGTGACGCAATTGCAGTTGCAGCATGCACGGCTGCGCGGCATGTTGGCCGAGTTGAGTGAAGAAGATCTATCGCAACCGCTGCCGCAGCGCCCCGAGCACACCGCGCGGCACAGGATCTTGCATGGCTTTCAGGACGAAGCGGCGCACAAAGGAGAGATCTGGCTGCTGCGGAAAATGTGGGCGAAGCGGGCGTAAAGAAAACGCGTAAGAATGTAGGTCAGACATTGGCCTTGGACTAAAGAAGCGGTTGGATCTGCATTCCTGCGCAGTAACCCTTACCGGTGCTTTGGCATCTTTATCTGCAAAGCCGAAGTGTTGGGGAATAGAGAACAAGGAGAAGCAGTTGCAGGTTGCAATCTTGGGCGGAGGAGTCGCCGGGTTGGCGTCGGCGATTGCCTTAAAGCAGTTGGGGATGGATGTCGTCGTTTACGAACGTCGAGCGGAAATTGCCAATCTTGGCGCTGGGATCGTCTGTTGGCCGAACGCTTGTTTTGTGCTGTCCGAATTTGGATTGTTGGACGAAGTGCGAAGCTGCTCGCAATCGATTTTCGCAATGCGCCGCGTTTCTCAGCAGGGCGAAGCTCTGGGAACGCTTGATGTTCGTCTGCTTAGCGAGCAGATGCAGTATCCGAGTCGGGCGATCTTGCGAGCCGATCTGATGCGGATTTTGCAGCGACAAGCAATGGAGTTGGAAATACCGATTCGCTTTGAGCACGCAGTGGTCGAAATCTCGACAGCGGCGGATGATCTGATTTCGGTCCGCTTCGACAATGGACTGCAGATTCAAGCCGACCTGGTGCTGGGCGCCGAGGGAAGAATGAAGTCGATCGCTCGACAATTTGTGCTGGGCGAAAACCGGCCCAACTATCAACGATTCGTCAATTGGTTGGGCATCTACGAGGGGCCGATCTCCAGCGATGCGCAAACGAGCGTCAGCGACTTTTGGGGAGTTGGCGCACGGTTTGGATTTGTACCGGTCGCCGCCGACAAAGCGTATTGGGCGGGAGGTCTCGCCGTTCCGTCCGTGACAACGTCGGGAGGGATCGATCCTTGGGAAGAGGTTGCGACGTTGTTCGCAGATTGGCCCGATCCGATTCCGCAGTGGATCGCTGCGTCGGATCAAGCGAGCATTCGTAAGATCTTCGTCCACGATCTTGATCCAATCAACCAATGGAGTCGCGACGCCGTGTTGCTGATCGGCGACGCCGCCCATGCCGCATTGCCGACATCAGGGCAAGGCGCTTGTCAGGCGCTGGAAGACGCGTGGCATTTGGCGAAAGCCATCGAGCGCAACGCCGCTTCGATCTCCGCCGCATTGGACGATTTTTGCGAACGGCGAATCGGCAAAACTCAGAACATCACCATGGCTGCCCGCGGACTGGCCGACAGCCTATTTCACTGCGACGCCCAGGCATGCCGCGAGAGAAATCGCCGCAGTCAACAATCGGACTATCGGTCTGTTGCGCTGGGGATCGCCGAGTTCTGGAGTGAGGGATTGCCCATTGGCGTCGCTCCCTCTTCGTCGCCAGCACCATAGGCCGGCCACGGCCTGACGCTGCAGTTTACGCTCTCGCCACGTTCCGCATCGCCGCCGACGAGTCGCGGGCAAACCGTTTTTGCAAGTATCGCATGTACGGATAGGCCAGTTTCGCCGACATGCGGTTCGGTCGAGAAAAGGCGAGAATGTCGTACCAGACGTCGCCGGCGTCATCCATTTCGATCAGAAAGCGTTCTTCGCCTGACTCAGCATGCGCCGGTAATGTGCCGTAGGCGAAACCAAATCGCGTTGGCTCTTCGATCGTTTGTACAATTCGACAAGCGTTCAGCCACCAGAAGCCGCCTGCTCGCGCGATGATTGCGACCAGCTCGCCGATTTCAATCGGCAGCGCCGGCGGGGAGGTTGTCACCCAGCCAAGCTGAAATTGCCGCCAGTGAAGCAGAGCGTCCCGTCCCTGGGCTAGCGTCGCTTCTCCATGTCCCAAGCGAACTCGCGTATGATCGACCTGATAGCCGAGCGGCGGAGTCGTCAGCGTCGCGCCGACCGCTTGGTAGCTGAAATCGCTAGACGCCTGGGATTGCAGGAATTGTCGCACCGTTTCTGGATTGGGTTGACGGATCCGCAGCATTTCGGTTGAGCGTGTTAGAGAACCGGGCGAGAATCAACGCTGCGACTTCCTGGAAACCGCAACCGCAGCGTTTTGAAAACAATTGAAATGCGAATGCATGGAAAATAATAGCATAACCCCCCAAGGCATTGATCCTTCACGGGTCCTACTGACAGGGGCAACAGGCTACGTCGGCAGGCGATTGCTGCCTCGGCTCGAAGCTCGTGGCTTGTCGGTGCGCTGTCTTGCACGCGATCCCGCCAAGTTGCAGGGGAAGAGTGCCGAGACCACGGAAATCGTCCCAGGCGACGTGCTTGATCGCGATTCGCTCGTCGCAGCGCTCGACGGCGTAGAAATCGCCTACTATTTGGTCCATTTGATGGCCTCGTCTTCCCGTTTTGAGCAGCAAGACCGAGAAGCGGCCGAAAATTTCGCCTCCGCCGCGAAAGCGACAGGCCTACGACGGATCATCTATCTAGGTGGGCTGGGAGATGATTCTGACCCGACCCTCTCGCCGCATCTGCGCAGTCGCCATGAAGTGGGAGAAATTTTTCGGCGGTCTGGCGTCGAAGTGATTGAGTTCCGCGCTTCGGTCGTCGTAGGCAGCGGCAGTCTTTCGTTTGACCTCATTCAGTCGCTGACCAATCGACTTCCGGTAATGATTTGTCCTCGCTGGCTAGCGACGCCAACACAGCCGATTGCGATTGAAGACATGCTGCAATATCTCACGGCGGCGATCGACTTGCCGCCGAGTGCGAGCCGAATTTTTGAGGTGGGCGGCAGTGAAATTGTTACCTATGGTAAGTTGATTCAAGAGTACGCTCGGCAGCGCGGATTACGCCGCTGGCTGATCTCGGTACCGATCTTGACGCCGCGGCTTTCAAGTCTGTGGCTAGGACTTGTGACTCCGGCTAGCGCTGAGGTTGGGCGACATCTTATCGAAGGACTTCGCAACCCCACCGTGGTTCGCAATCCCGATGCGCTGCAGGTATTTACGCAACGGCCGATGGGAATCGAACAAGCGATCCGCGAAGCGCTGCAACAATCGGACACGGCCGTTTAACTCAAGAACGAGCGCCGACTTGCTTCCTAGTCGCCGATACCGGCAAGACGTTGGGATTGAAACAGCTCTAGCCAGGCCAGCGTCAGCGCCTGGCCGATTGTCTGATCCCCTTTTCGATATTCCGCCGGCGTCATCCCCCAGTAAAAGCCGATCCAGCCGCAGGCCTGCGGCTGGGATTGGTCGATAAATTCGCCCAGTTCAGCGGCCGAACATCCCAGGGGGAACATCTCTTCGATGATCACCGGCTTGCCGGCGGCGGCGAAACCGGCCAACGTCTCGAGCGCTTCGGCTTGCTTGCCTGACTTGGGGTAAAGATGGACCGCGATGAAGTCGAGTTCATCGGCGATCTTTTCTGGTGCAAAGCCGGATGACAGACCAGGTCGATCGAGACTCCAGGGAACCAGGCCGACGGTGATCAGATGTTGCTGATCGTGCTGACGAATTGCTTGGACCAGTTGGCTGATCCAGGCTTTGGCGATTTCCGCTCGATCGCGATCCGCCCGATCGCGGGAAATGTACTGGACAAAAAATTTATCTCCCAAGCCTGGCCCGAGCCAATTCTCTTGCGGCTTGGCGCCGCCGGGCACAACCGGTTCGTTCATCAAGTCATAGCAAAAGATCGCCGGACTGCCGGCGCAGGTTTCGGCGATTGCCGACCAAAATGCGGCTTGGGTTTTCCAGCGTTCTTGCTCGTCCAACGCGTGATACCACTTAGGGATATCTTGTTTGTGATAACAGCCGAGCCCGGTCAGATCGAGATAGAGTTCTTGTTGCTGGGCCAATTTGACTAAGCGTTTCAATTGCGCCAGCGCCGCTGGTCGCGGCTTGTCTGGGGCTGACATGAACGCGCCCACTTGCAGATGAATTCGGACAACGTTGGCGCCCAGCGATTTCATCTCGGCAAAGTCTTCTTCAACGGTTGACCACTCGTCATTCCAGTAATCTTCGAGCAAGCGACCATTGCGATCGTGATCGTAGTTGAATCCCCACGGCGTGAACGACTTGCCGGAAGTCGCTCTGGCGAAACCGCGGCCATCGCGAGAGACCTGGATCGGCTCCAGCTCGGCGGCGTAAGAGACGGAAGTGAACAGCAACAGGCAGCCTATTCCGACCATTTTCATGGGAGATCTCGTTGCTGCGGAGCGGGAAAAGGTAGTGCAACGCCTATTATCGTACGTGAAGTAGAGGAGAGCAAAGAAAAGATGGACCGACCTATCAGTATTGCGATAAACATGAGTTGATTACGCCTCGACAGCGGGGTAGCCTTGAATAAGTTCTTCGCCCCTGAGCAATGCCCCGTCGAAAGAGAAACCGATGTCGAGTCAATCGCCGATCAAGCTGAAAATCGAATCCTCGATCGAAATCGCCCAACCGCACGATCTGTTGACGATTCATTACCCTGCCACGCAAAGCTTTGTCGGCAAGTTTGATGGGAATGCGTCCTCCCACGGCAATTTTGAACTGGGAGGAACGAAGCCCAAAATCGTCTATCGGGGGCGCAAGTACAAGCTGGTCAAGATTCATATTCATGAGTTGTCAGAGCATGTCGTGGAGGGAGATTCACCGAGTCAATTTGAAGTTCACTTTGTGCATATCCCGGTGCATGGAGATGGCTCCGATCCCAAGGTAGTGCTCGGCGTGCTCTATAAAGAATGCGAACAGGCTGATCGCTTGTGCGGCGACGAGGCGATCATCGCGCCGCTAGGGCACGAAGATGGCTGCAGCACAGACAAGGATGCGAGCGGACCGACGCATAGCGTGACGCCGGCTCGGTTTTTTCCGCGATTGTCCGATTCGAGCGAGCCCGACTTCGACAGTTGGTACTACTACGAAGGTTCGTTGACCAGCTATCCCTATTCAGAAGATGTCAGTTGGTTTGTGATGAAGAACGAAGCGGTGGTGCACCCCGACGAAACCCGAGCGTTCAAGCGTTGCTCGCAACAACATGCTCGCGGACTGCAACCGCTAGAGCGGCGTTTGGTGCTCCGTAGTTTTGGGGAATAACGGATCGTTTTTTTCGACGAAACGCTCAGGCGCTTCTACGACGGAAACGCTGCCGCTGAACTGCTAGTAGAGATTGCGTTCAGCAAGCGAAAAACGGCTCAGCGTCCGTGCTCCGGCATTCGATTTGCATTCTAAGGCTTTCGCATTGGTAATCTTGCCTTTGCGGCGAGCTGCGTCGCTATTTGCGATCGCGCTCCCACCAACCTGCGCCCGAAGCGTTCAAGGAGAACCATCATGAAAAACGAAATGCAAATCAATGACGATATCACCATCGGCCCACAACCGAATGAAGAGGAAATTGGCCAGCTGAAATTACAAGGCTTTCGGACGATCGTCAATTTTCGCGAAGATGGGGAAGACGATCAGCCGATTACGCCGTCGCACGAAAAAGATTGGGTTGTGGCGGCCGAGATGGAATATCTTCATCTGCCGGTGTCGATGATGGCGATGTCGCCGCAGGTCGTCGATGAGTTTCGCGACAAATACCAATACCTGCCCAAACCGATCTTCGCCCATTGCAAAAGCGGCAAGCGAGCCGGCGCGATGGTGATGATGCACTTGGCTTGCGAGCAGGGAATGAGCGGCGAAGAAACGTTGCAGCAAGCGAAAGAGCTTGGTTTTGAATGCGACAAGCCGGAACTGATGGAGTTTGTCAAGAGTTACGTCGACAGTCACTCCCACGTCGGCTAGCAGCGGAGCGAATCTAGCGGCGCTGCGATATTTTGCTGCTTCGCAGCGCTGATCTGGGTGTATGATGAAGTCCCCCATTCTTGCCATTTTTCGGGAGACCGTCATGAACGAAACTGCAGCCCCAGTTGATGAGCCCGTCGCATCGACTCCCGGCCGGCGCTGGTTGAAAACGATCGTCATCTCGTTGCTGTTGATGGTTGTCGTAGTGGGCGTGTTATGGATCGTCGGCGGGCAAACGGTTCATTACCGGGCGCATGTTCGCATTCTCGCGTCGCCTGAGAAAATCTTTCCCTACCTGACCGAGCCTGATCTGTTGATGCAGTGGATGGAGGGCGTCGTCGAAATCAAACCGCTGACCGACGAGGGGCATCAGGCCGGCGCCAAAGCGGTTGCGGTAATGGAGCGAAACGGCGATCGCTTCGAAATGGAAAGCGAAGTGCTGAAGACCGTGCCGAATAAAGAGCTGAAAGTGCGGCTGCAGAACAAGATGTTTGATCTGGTCAACGATTATCAGTTGAAGTCCAACGGTGGCGAAACAGACGTCTCGATCGATATGGAAGCGAAGTTTCTTGGCTGGGCGCGGATCACGGCGCCGTTGATCGGCGGCGCGATCGAGTCGAAGTTGGAGGCCGATTTCAACCAGCTGCGCGAGAAGGTGGAATCGAAGCGGTAGGGGAACTCTGGCTGCTGCGCCTTGTCGGATGTCGGCGGCTCTATTACTCTTGCATCCAACGCGGACTGCTTGCTGGTCGCGTATTCCTGCAGGAGATTCCGCTTCATGCCGTTTCGTTGGGACTATAAACAACACGCAGCGCTCGCGTGGTTTGTGCTGAAATGGTTGGTGATCTGCCTACCGCTGGGGATTGTCGTCGGTTCATCGGTCGCGATGTTTTTGTGGGCGTTGCACGCAGTGACGCTGCTGCAATGGGACCACCCCTGGCTGCTGTACCTGTTGCCGCTGGCCGGGATCGCGTCGGGACTGATGTACCACTATTTGGGGCGCGAAGCGGAAGCCGGCAACAATCTGATCATGGAGCAAATCCATGAGCCCGGCGGCGGCGTGCCGCTGCGGATGGCGCCGTTGGTGTTGATTGGGACTTTGATCACGCACTTGTTTGGCGGTTCGGCCGGTCGCGAAGGGACCGCGGTGCAGATGGGCGGCAGTCTCGCTGGCGGTCTTGGTCGTCTGTTGAAACTAACCCCAGACGAAACGCGGATCTTGCTGTCAGCCGGCGTCGCGTCGGGCTTTGGCGCGGTGTTCGGCACGCCGCTCACCGGAGCGATCTTCGCGGTCGAAGTGATCGCGATCGGCAAGATGAGCTACAAAGCGTTGATCCCCTGCTTGTTGGCCAGCGTGATCGGCGATCAGGTCAACACGGCCTGGGGAATCGGCCACACGCATTATCATATTGGGTTTGCGACCGAGATCAGCAGCAGTCTGGGCGCCGTTTCGCTCAACTGGGCGCTGACCGGCAAGGTTGCGATCGCGGCGATTTTCTTCGGTTTGGCGAGCGTGCTCTTCGCCGAACTGACGCATGCGATCAGTGGGACCGCCAAAAGGTTCATCGCGATTCCTTGGCTACGCCCGGCGGTTGGCGGTTGCGTGGTGATTGCGCTGGTCTGGTTGCTTGGCCAGCGCGACTATCTGGGGCTGGGCGTTACTCCGCATCCGCCCGATTCCGGCATGATCTGCATTGAGTCTTGTTTTCGGCCTGGCGGCGCCGATTGGATGAGTTGGTGGTGGAAATTGCTGTTCACCGCGGTCACGGTCGGCAGCGGTTTTAAAGGGGGCGAAGTGACGCCGTTGTTCTTTATCGGCGCGGCGCTCGGTAACGTAACCGGCGTCATGCTGGGCGCTCCGGTCGACTTGATGGCGGGCCTCGGCTTTGTCGCAGTCTTCGCCGGCGCAACCAACACGCCGCTGGCTTGCACGATCATGGCGATCGAGCTATTTGGCCCCGGCAACGGCGAACTGCTGAGCTCTGGATTTGTGGTCTATGCGGCGGTGGCTTGCTTCTTGTCCTATTTTCTCAGCGGCAGCTCGAGCATCTATCACGCGCAGAAGCGGGACGAGGGAAAAGCGGAAACGGGAAAGCGGAAAGCGAATGGAGAAGGCGTGGAGCCTTCTTCGTAGCCCGAAGCGCCCGTTTTGAAGTTGCGTAATTTCCCGGTTGGCCGCGATAGCTCCGCTATCGGGGCCGACGAAGTCGGTAAGAGGCAGCGAACCGTGGTCGGACCTGATAGCGGTGGTTGCCGCGCCGTTTGAAATGGCGAAATGGCCTCGAACTGCTTACCAGGAACCAAGGCCTCTTACGGCTGCGCCTCCCCGATAGCGGAGCTATCGCGGCCAACCGGGCGTGGTTTGGAAAATAGCGCAACCTCAAAAAGCGCCAGCGAGCGTTTGTCGGAATCTCTCGCTTGGCTTCTACACGCATTGAAAATTCGCGTTTCGAAACGTAGCCGCGGTCCGATGATTTTCGATAGGGTGCGTCGAGACACCCCTCGAATCGCCGAATCCGCAAACAATTCTCTCGCGTGGTAACGCAACCGATCGGCGCGATTGCTTTGCCACGTGAGGCAGATCACCAAGTGAGTCAGCAGGGCTTGGTGCGTCTTGACGCCCCCTACCAATTTCACCCCAACTCGGCTCGCCCGATCAGCGTATACTTCGGCCCGCGGCGCTCCAGCTGGCTTGCGTAGATATTGGCCTCCATCGCGGGCGAGACGCCGGCTTCAAACTCGGCGTGTTCTTCCAGCAGTTTCGTCAGCTGCTCGACTTGCGGAGTGAGGCGTTTGATGCGGCCCAGGGAGAGATGGGGATGATACTTGCGGGCCGTTTCGGGATAGCCGATCGTGGCCAACTCTTCGGCGATCGCGTGTTGCATTTGGCAAAACGCATCATGCCCTTGCGTCATGCCTAGCCAGATGGTGCGGGGGCGCGTGATGTCGGGGAAAGCGCCGACGCCGCCGATCATAAAGTCGAACGACGAGACGGACTGTGCGCCGCGCATCGCCGCGCGGCTGACGTCGATCGTTTCTTCCGGCGTGATGTCACCGAGGAAGCTGAGCGTGATATGCATATTATCAGGCTCGACCCATTTGACGTCGGCGTTGCTGGCGGCCAACTTATCAATCAGATTTTGGGCGCGGCGTTTCACTTCGTCGGTGACGGCCATCGCGATAAAGCAGCGCGTTACGTTCATAGCGGTTCTCTCGGCTGCTCCTCAAGTGAGCTTCGTTAGAAGCTCAGCATCTGGCGATATTCTTTGAACCGGGCGTCGACTTCAGCGCGTTCGATCTTCTTCATCTTTTCGAGGCTAAAGTCTTCGACGTTGAAGCTGGCGACGACCGTGCCGTAAGCCATCGCTTCTTTCAGCGTGGCCGGCGAGAAGTCATTCTTCTCAGCCAGGTAGCCCATCATGCCGCCTGCGAAGCTGTCGCCGGCGCCGGTCGGATCGACCACTTCTTCGGTCGGATAGGCGGGCATGACGTAGGTTTCATGCTCAGAGAAGAACATCGCGCCATGTTCGCCCTTCTTCAGGACAACAAACTTCGGTCCCATCTCCAGCACTTTGCGACCCGCTTTGACCAGGTTCTCTTCTTCGGTCAGCTTCTTCGCTTCGCTGTCGTTCAGCACCAGGCCGTCGACCTTCTTCAGCATCGCTTCGAGATCATCGCGAGCAATCTCGATCCACAGATCCATCGTGTCGGCGACAACCAGCTTGGGGCCGGTCATTTGCTCCAGCACTTTCATCTGGGTCATCGGAGCGCCGTTGGCCAGAAACAGAAACGGCGTGCGGGTGAAATCTGCAGGCAAGGTCGGGCTGAAGTCTTCCAGCACGTTCAGATGAACTTCCAGCGTGTCGCGGTCGTTCATGTTCGATTGATACTTGCCGGTCCAGCGAAAGGTCTCACCCCCTTTGACGATTTCGAGTCCGGCCGTGTCGACATTTCGGCCCTGCAGCATCGCGGTATGTTCGCTCGGCCAATCTTCGCCGACGACGCCGACTAGTTTGACGCCGGTGAAATAGCTGGCCGCATAAGAGAAGTAAACGGCCGAACCGCCGAGCACGTCTTCGCGGGCTTCGGTAGGAGTATGAACGCTATCCAGAGCGATAGAACCGACGACGAGCAAAGGCATAACAGCTGCTTCCGGTGAAAGACTGACGACGAAGATCGCGCCCGTTTTGATCACAGACGCCCCGCAAAAGGGCTGATTATAAGGAAAGTGGGGCGGTTTCGTCGACAGGGCGACGTTTTAGCGGCCTGGGGTCAATTCCCAGCGCAGCGTAGTGATTCGCCCTTGTTCGGCTTGCAGCTGTTCGTCGCTGGCGTACTTTTGGGCGGGAATCTCGCGGGCCATGATGGAGAGATCAATTTCGTTCACTTTCCAGGGCCAGGGAGATATTTGGAACCGCCCTTCCCCCTGCGGCGTGATCTGGAGCGGCGTTTTGTCAGGCGTCGCCATCTGGTAGGGCTCGGTCCGCTCGGCCATGCAGAACCAGAGACTGATCCAGTCGAAGAAGCGGAGTTCATCGAGGCCGCGTTGGGCGCGCATTTTCGTCCGATCACGATCACTGACCATCCACTGGGCGAGCCAAAACTCGCACTTCTGCTCATAATGCCGCAGGAAGATAATACCGCCAGGGGTGCTGGCCGATTCGCTTTCGGCTCGGAGAATCGAAAAGTGCCGAGCAACCATGTATTGCGCTAGCGGCCCCCAGGGCGCGACTGCTTCGATCGAATGCCGCCAGATCGATTCGGCCTCGGCGTGCGGCATGTCGAGAAACGACATCGGCCGACCGGTTTGGCGATCGACGCGCGGCAGCGGATCCCATTGATCCCAACCGTCATCGTGATGATAGATCGCCGGCAGCGTGTTATGGCGACAAGGCAACTCGATAAAAGGGCCAGCGCCCCAGGCCTCGGCCAGTCTGCCTGAGACATGCGCATGCGCCGTCTGAAAGATGAGTTGATAGACCGGGTTACCGGCTTTGTCAAAAGCGTCGCGTACAATCATAGGGCGTCTCCATGATCCATTTTACGCGATAATTGACCCGTTGTGGCGGTGAAAATTGGCGTGAAACGAGCCGCGCGACGTTCGATCGAAAAGAAAAGGACGAGCCGTTGAAGGCTCGTCCCTTGATGATGGAATTTGCAGGCGTTGTCAGGGTCTACTTTTTCTTTTCCACGATGAAATCAACGTTCGAGTCGCTTTTGGGAAGATCCTCTTCGAGCAAATAGTTCGAGAAGATCGTAGCTCCTTGCGGATAGTGCTCGTCCGTAACGTTGCCGTCAAAGCCTTCGATCCGGATGCGATGAGGACCGCCGACGGGGCCCTTCCCTTTCGGGGTTTCGTATTTGCCGTCTTTGATTTCGGCCATGGTCATGGGGCCCGAGTTCCCTTGGGAAGAATCGGGTTCAAAAAAGATCTTCCCCGCCGGTAATGGCGCGCCTTGATAAGTGACCATTCCAGTCAGGGAGTAGCGTTGGGGGCCGGCTGAATCGGTCGATCCGCAGCCAGCCGTCGTTAGTGCGGCGATGATCGCCAGCAATATGGGTATGTATCTCATAGAGAAGAAACTCCTCGCCAATTATAAAAATATTTCAGACAGGACGCAGTCAAACTAGGGAGTACTAAAGCCGCCGGTCGGCAGGCCATCACTGCGTTTGCTGAGCTGGCGATGAATGTCGATGTTAATGTTTTCGCTCACAAAGTGGATCGAACCGTCCCCCATCGCCATGTGACATCCGCCCGGATGGTGGCTGCCGAACGTGCCCGACATTTCGTCCCACATGTGGACTTCGTTCGCGAGCGGATCGTCCCCCGAGTTGATCTGGAAGGTCGCGGCGGCGATGTTCACCAGCAGCGAGTCATCGTTGTTGATGCGCGCCGCCGAACTCCATGCGGCCGTTTCACAGCAGAAGTTGGGCTGGAATAGATATTTGCTTTCACCAACCAGATAGACGTTGGAGGATCCATCCGTAGCGCTTTGAAATCCGGTCTTTGAATTCAAATACAACATGCCGTTGTTGTAGTTCAAACGAGAGCCGTTCATCCGGCAGTTGTAGGCCGAGCCGTTGTTGTTGCTCGGATACGTGTCGCCCCCCATCACGCCCATATAGTTATTGGTCAAGCTGGTGTTGCTGGCCAACGGATCCGACGGGCAATGGAACGCGGTTACCGGAGTGGTTTGCGGAACAAAGTTGGCGTTGTTGGTTCCGCAGTCTGGATTCGTGCCGGTGTAGTCATCGTTAAAGCCCCAATACATCGGCAAGCTGAAATTGAATTGATCATGGAGATTTTGCTGCTCGATGAAGGGGAGCACCAACACGGTCCACGATGCGCGGCCGTCTTGGCATTGATCGCCGTCAGGCGTGCAATCGGTAGTCACGCCGGTACGGCTCATGTTGCCGGACGGGAAAACTAGAAACGTGTCGTGATAGTTGTGAAGCGCTAGCGCGAGTTGCTTCATGTTGTTGCGGCACGTGATGCGACGAGCCGCTTCGCGCGCTTGCTGCACTGCCGGCAAGAGCAGCGCAATGAGAACTCCGATAATTGCGATGACCACCAGAAGCTCCACGAGCGTGAAGCCGCTCCGGCGCTTCGAGCCTAGCCGGTATTGGAACATACTTGTCTCCCAGAAAAGATATTTGAATAAATAAAAAGAACTCTTTCATTGGGTGATCCTAACTAGCTGGAGGTGGGGAGCCATGCATATAATGGATAAATGCGGCAAATACAAAGCAACAAATCATCAGAATGTGCCGATTTCACAACTCAACCGACAATAATTTCTCTATCACCCCGAATGGGCTATTCGGCGCAGGTGGTGACATCGCAACGATTCGTTGTGACCTTGAGATCGGCACGCGAGGGGATTGGAGAAGTCGACCCAAGTCGAGGTGAGCTACGCCGCTTGCTCTGGCGGCAACTGTAATTCGGCGCTGGTCTCTAGGCCTTCAGCGAGCGCGGGCAAAACCCCTTTGCGCCGGAAGATCGGCGTGACATGTTTGCGCAGCCGTGGCAGCATGAATGCGAAACCGATGCCGCCGGCCAAGCAACAGACGCCGCTGATCAGGATCGCGGCCGAAGTGCCGTAACGACTTGCGATGGCGCCGGCGATTAAACTGCCGATCGGCGCCGTGCCCATAATCGCCATCGTATAGAGACTCATCACGCGGCCCCGTTTGTCTTCGTCGACAATCGTTTGCAACAGCGTATTGCCGCCGGCCATCTGCATCATCAGAGCGAATCCGGTGATCATCAACAAGCCAAGCGAGAGCGGCACGTTCGTCGAAAAAGCGAAGCAAATCATCGAAACGCCGTAGACCATGCCGGCGAAAGCCATGCGTTTTCCTAGCCCTAGTACGGTCCGTCGGGAAGCGAGATAGATCGCAGCGCCTAGCGCTCCTACTCCGGTTGCGCCGGTCAGAAGGCCAAACAGATCAGGGCCGCCATGCAAAACGTCGCTTGCGACCGCCGGCAGCAAGACCGACATCGGCATTCCCATCATGCTGACCAGCGCCATCATCAGCAGCAACGCACAGATCGGTGGAAAACCAAACGCGTAACGAAAACCTTCGGCGATTCCGGCGCCCAGTTTCGATCCGGTCTTACGACGCGGTCGGGGCAAATCACGCATCGCCAGATAGGCGCCGATCACCGCGACATAACTAACCGCGTTGAACATAAAGCAGGGGACCGCACCAAACGCAGCGAGCAGCAGACCAGCAGTGAATGGTCCGACCAGACGCGTTCCGGTGACGATCGACGAATTCAAAGCGATCGCATTCGGTAAGTCATTCCGTTGCGGAACCATGTCGACCAAAAAGGCCTGACGCGTCGGCATGTCAAACGCATTGGTTACGCCGAGAATCAAATTCAGCACGATGATCTGCCAGACTTCGATGTGCCCGGTCCACATCAATACTGCCAGTATCGCCGCTTGCGTCATCGCGATCGTTTGCGTCAACAACAATGTCCGGCGCCGACTTATCTGGTCCGACAATGCGCCGGCCACCGGCGCCAGAAAGAAGGTTGGAATCTGACCGGCGAACGCGACAACTCCCAACAGCAGCGGCGAATTGGTCATCTCGTAGACGATCCAGGCCAGCGCCGTTTGTTGCATCCACGTGCCGATCAGCGAGACGCTTTGCCCCAGCAGAAACAAGCGATAGTTGCGATGGGCCAACGCGCGCACAATCCCCGCAGATCCAGAAGCGGCGCTCTGCGAAGGGGGGAAGTTGCGAGTCATGGCGTGCTGCGGCGTCTCAAAGCTCTAAGGGTGCGGTGTATTCCTTAAATAATTCGCACGCAAAGGGTTAGAGACAAGAGCATTCAGATGAACTTTTATTCATCTACTACCCCGTTTGTACCCATTGGAGGAAAGCTCGACCTACGTCTTATCGCGTTGCGGCAACGGCTGTTCGGTCAAACTCTCGAGGGGATCGCCGAGCGGCGGCATCATCCCGTTCTGTTCTAGCTTCGGAGCAGCAAGCCTTCGCAAGTTTGGCAGCATCCACGCAAACGCGGCGCTCCCCGCCAGGCAACAGATACCGCTGACTGTGATCGACGCCATCGGCCCATAGTATTGGGCGATGGTTCCAGCGATCAAGCTGCCGGCCGGCGCGGTGCCGAGAACGGCCATTGTATAGAAGCTCATCACGCGGCCGCGCATTTCTTCGTCGACGATGGATTGCAGCACGATATTTCCGCCGGCCTTGATCAACATGAGCGAGAAACCGGTCACCGCCAAGATCGCCAGCATTCCCCAGGCGCCAGTCGCCCAGGTAAACGCCAACATTCCACCGCCGTAAACGATTCCCGCGAGCACGATCCGTATTCCCAATCCGGCGATCGAACTTCGGTAGGCCAGATAGATGCCGGCTAGGATCGCGCCGACGCCGGTTGCACCGGTCATTGCTCCATACAGATCAGGACCGGCGTGAACGAGATCTTCGACCACCGCCGGCAAGACGACCGAGCCTTGCATTCCCATGACACTGACCAGGCACATAAATAACAGCAGCGCGTAGATGGGGGGAAATCCGCAGACATACCGAAATCCATCGCGAATCCCATCGCGCATTTCGATCGTTGACGCCGGTGTTAGGTTTGGCAGATTGCGCATCATGAATAGGCCCGCGATCACCGGCACATAGGTAAACGCGTTGATCAGAAAGCAGAACGCCTCGCCCATGGTCGCTAATAGCAGACCGCCGACAAACGGCCCGATCAATCGAGATCCGTTTACGACGGACGAGTTAATTGCGATGGCGCTAGGCAACTCTTTTCGATCGTCAATCATGTCGACCAAAAAAGCATGTCGCAACGGGACTTCGAATGCGTTGATGACCCCTAGCACCAGGCTGAACGCGATGATTTCCCACTGATTGATTTGTCGCGTCCACACCAGCGCTGAAAGCATCGCCGCTTGCAGCAGCGCGAGATATTGCAAAGCCAATAAGGCGCTGCGACGATTGAAACGGTCCGACAGAACGCCGGCGACTGGCGCCAGAAAGAATGTCGGTATTTGACCGGCAAACGCGACCAATCCCAGGACAAACGTCGAATGACCTAGCTCGTAGGTAAGCCAGGCCATCGCGGTGTACTGCATCCACGTGCCGGTCTGCGAGATCGCCTGGCCGCTGGCGAACAGGCGAAAATTGCGATTGTGCAGCGCTGATTCCACTTGGGAATGTTCAGGGGGCGGCGATTGCGAATCGTCATCACTTGGCATGCGCACTCGATGCAAACGGCGGTGGGGCGAAGACTAGTAAGAATCGTACCCGCTGTTTCCCGGCGCTGCCTACGACAGAGAGAAAAACTTTCGGCTCTTTCTTTCCCCCAATTATGACTGTCGTCGGAATCGTTCGTCTCGGCGCGTCTTTCCTGCCGTGAGTAATACTGGTAGGAAGCGCAGAGCAGGCAGAATGCGCACACAATCGCCGGATAAGGGAAAAAAAAGGAGGGGTTCCCCGAACGGGGAACGGACTAAAATGGCGTAGATATCACGAGGTATTGCCGTGGTTCTGTTCGGCTGCAAAAAGTAGGCGGCAAGCAATCGGGATGTGCGGCGGATCCCGAACTCCAACCCAAGAAAGAGGCGTCACGATGTGGACCAAGTGCATTGCAGTTGGAGTATTCATGGCGCTGTTGAGCGGGACGAATTTTCGAGTCGTCGCCGAAAATCTTCCCGGCACGCAGCCGCTGGCCATGCACGGCGATATTGCTGCGCAGATGGTAGCCGGGATCGATCGATTTTTGCTGGACGAAATCGAAGCTTCAGTCGCGAGCCGCGCCGAACATTGGGAGTGGAATTTCTCCTCGCCGGAGTTGCACGAACAAGCGATCGCCGCCAACCGAGCCCGATTGGCGCAGCGATTAGGCGTGTGCGAGCCGCGCGTTCCGTTTGACGCTCCCAGCTTGTTGGCGACAACCGCGACTTCGGCCTTGGTCGCTCAAGGAAATGGCTACGACGTCTACGCCGTGCGCTGGCCTGTTTTAAAAAATATCGATGGCGAAGGCCTGCTGTTCGTTCCCACCAAGGGAAAGGTTGTCGCCGACATCATTGCGATTCCCGACGCCGATCAAACGCCGGAGCAGATCGCCGGACTGGTCGGTGGTATCCCTGCCGAGTCGCAGTTTGCCCGGCGGTTGGCCGAGAGCGGATGCCGCGTGATTATCCCGACGTTGGTCAGTCGCGCAATGTCGCCGCGCGCCGGCCGTGCGAATCTTTCGAATCGCGAGTATGTCTATCGCTCATCGTTTGTCCAAGGGCGGCACGTGATCGGCTACGAAATTCAAAAGGTATTGGCTTGCGTCGATTGGTTCGCCGCAGGGCGGGATGACGCGGAAATCGGCGTCATCGGGTACGGCGAAGGAGGGATGCTTGCGCTCTATAGCGCTGCGCTCGACAAGCGCATCGATCGTGTTTGCATCAGCGGATACATCGCACCGCGTGAACAGATTTGGCGAGAACCAATTTCTCGCAATATCTTCGGGCGGTTAGAGCGTTACGGAGACGCAGAACTGCTGAGCATGATCTGGCCCCGCCCCTGCGTGATCGAACGTTCGGCCCATCCGACCGTCACATTGCCCGGCGAAGGGGGCGCACCTGGCCAGATTACAACGCCTACCGACGAAGAGGTCAGTCAGGAAATCGCCAGGGCCGCCTGCGACGACCATCTGATCGTTGGTCCCACCGATGGCGATCATGTCAGCCGTCCCTACGGCCGAATGCTGGCCTCGTTTTTGCCGGCTGGCGGCGAGTTGGCCAGCGGCGACTCGGCCATCCAAGTGGTGCGCACGATCGACGCCGCCGTTCGCCAGCAGCGACAAATGGAGGAGATGGACGAGTATGACCAGGCGCTGATTCGCGCAAATGACTTTCGGCGGAAAGACTTTTTCAAAGATCTGAAAACCTCGTCGGTCGGCGCATATGTGGAGAGCGTCGAGAAGTACCGCGAGATCTTCTACGACGACGTGATTGGCCGTTTTGATCAGCCTTTGCTTCCATTCAACGCACGGTCGCGGAAGACCTGGGACGAAGAAAAGTGGGTCGGCTATGAAGTGGCGTTGGACGTCTTTCCCGATGTCTTCGCTTATGGCGTGCTAATGCTGCCGAAGGATTTGCAACCGGGAGAACAGCGGCCGGTGATCGTTTGTCAGCACGGTTTAGAGGGACGCCCTACCGATCTATTTGATGGCAAGAAAGCCGCGTACGACAACTTTGCATCGAACCTGTGCGAACAAGGCTACATCGTCTTCGCTCCGCAAAATCCGTACATCCACAAAGATCAGTTTCGCACGTTGCAGCGCAAGTCCAACGCGCTGGGAAAGACGTTGTTCTCGACGATCGTGCCGCAGCATCAGCAGATCGTCAATTGGCTGAAGGACCAACCCAATGTCGATCCCCAGCGAATCGCCTTCTATGGCCTCAGCTATGGCGGGAAGTCAGCGATGCGGATCCCGGCGCTGGTGCCGGAATATTGCCTTTCGATTTGCTCGGGCGATTTCAACGATTGGGTGCTGAAGACCGCGACCACGCGGCACAAGTTCAGTTATGTCTGGGCCGGCGAGTACGAGATCTATGAGTTTGACCTGGGGAGCACATTCAATTACGCCGAGATGGCGGCGCTGATTTGTCCGCGACCGTTCATGGTCGAACGCGGACATTTCGACGGCTGCGGCGACGACGAGTGGATCGCCTACGAGTTCGCCAAAGTACGCAACCTTTACCAGGCGAAACTGCATCTCACGGATCGCGCTGAGATCGAATGGTTTATCGGCGGGCACGAGATTCACAGCCAGGGGACGTTTGCGTTCTTAAGCAAACATCTGAATTGGCCGCAATCGTCGCCGTAAGGGCGAGATGCGGCGGCGCAGGGCCCCCACTTGGACAGCTCGGTTTTCCCCGACAGGGCGCGCCGCTACAACTTATCCCAGGATTGATTGACGTTTCCACGGCAGTTGCGCAGAATTGGGTAGTCGTGGATAACAAATGCGCAGCCCCCCCTGCACGCGTCATTCTATAATGGATGATATCACGTGACATTAAGGGCGACTCTTGATGTTCGTCGCGGTTTGCGATGCTGGCGCCATCGGCTGTTTCATAAGTCATTGCGATTCTTCCTATTCTCCCTGCCCCGGAAAGGGATCGGTATGCGTCTACGCAATCATCGTGGTTTTACGCTCGTCGAATTGTTAGTGGTCATCGCCATTATTGGCGTATTGATTGCATTGTTACTTCCGGCGGTGCAGCAGGCCCGCGAGGCCGCTCGTCGCATGAGCTGCAGCAACAAGCAAAAACAGCTTGGCTTGGCGCTGCACAACTATCACGACACGTTTCAAATCTTTCCGCATGGATACTTTGACGTCGGCACGTACCATCGGCGCGATACCTGGATGCAGCAGCTATTGCCATTTTTGGAACTGAACAACCTGGCCGATCAGTATAAAGCCGACACGAATCAGTATGTTCACAACATGACGGGCAGCTTTAAGACGGAGCAGCTGCCCGCGTTTCGTTGTCCTTCCGAAGCTGAGCAAGATGCGATGGGAGGGGCCGGTTCGAAAGTCGACGGCGGATTCCAGGGCAATTACATCGCCTGCACCGGCGACGGCTACATGCTTTATCAATACGCCGCTACCAGCACCAGTTCGACATTGATGCAGGGCGCCTTTTATCACCAATCGAAAACCAAGATGTCGTCACTGCTTGACGGAACCTCCAACACGCTCGTTTTTAGCGAATCAATCTGTCGGCCCGGCGTCAACGGCTGGGGCGGCGCTGGAGGCTATTGGGGAGGCGCGCCGACTGGGTCGTACGGTTTTACAACGGCGCAAGGCCCTAATACCACCGTGCCGGATCGAATCTATGAATGCAAAACCACAACGTTTGAGCACGCGCCTTGCGTCTCCATCAGCACCGCCGATGAAAAGGAAAACTTCGCTCGCAGTTATCATCCTGGCGGCGTGATGGCGACCACGGCTGACGGCGCGGTGGCGTTCTTCAGCAATACGATTTCGCTGCAAACATGGAAGGCGCTCAGCACGCGCGCTGGTTCCGAGGTGATCTCGGAGTAGCGTCGCATCCTCTCTCTACGATCCTTCCACGTTGGAGAATTGTGATGAAATTATTATTGCCAATCGGTTTGATCTTGCTGGCCTGCGCCGCTTGTGGTCCCAGCCAGGCGCCCATGTATCACCTGCAAGGGGAGATCTCGTACAACGGCGTTCCCTTGCAAAATGGCGAACTGTTGCTCCAAGACGCCGACGGCGTCGGCGCCAGTTTTCACTCGGTGGTTACGGACGGCAGATACGATCTGAAAACTTCGCCTGGGGAAAAGCTCGTTCAGATTAAAGGCTACCGGAAAACAGGAAGGATCGTCGAACCAAATCCGGGCGAACCTGTCGAAGAGATCGAGTCGTTTTTGTCCAAAAAATTCAACGACAAGTCGGCAATGAAGATTACCGTCGACGCCGATCGTGACGATCTTGATTTTCACCTGACTAAGTAAAACCGGATCGATCGAAGTAAGCTCCCCCTTCCATCGGCGAACCTCCCATGCGGGGTTCGCCTTGTTTTTGCGCTGACCGAAATTTGCGATAAGATGGAACTCCTTGTTTTGCAACTTCTGGTTTCCATCTCATTCGGACCAACCGCATGGGCAGCTTTGTCATTATCACGGAAGAACCGTACGAGCCAGGTTGGCTCTCGCGCACCTTGTTCGGAGCAACTCCTCGTCCGCGTCCGCCGCGACCTGAAGAGACGCTTGATCTGGCGGCGACTGCCGACAAGATCGTTCATGCGTTTGTGGAACATGGTTACCTGCACGAACCGCTTGCTCCGCCGATCCACTCTCCCCAAGAGACGCACGCGACGCAGACGTTATTTGCCAATACCGGCGATCAGCGGGTTTGGGCCGACCCGAATCTTCAGTGGCTTCATTGGGCGTTTGAGCCGCGCTGTTTGCGACGGGATATCGATGGCCTGCTGCAACCGGTCACCAACGAAGACATCTGGCCCGATGGAGAATTGCCCGAGTCGCTTGATCCGCATGAAATGGTTGCGCCGACGCTCGATATCCATCTCTTCTCGCAGCCAATTGAACTAATCGAGCGAACCTACGACGCCAAAGTTGGGCATCCCTGGGCGATGATCGAATTTCACTATGGCGACTTCTTTCACGAAGGGCGCCCCCGTCGCTGGAGTGAAGAACAGCCGCTGGCCGTCGACCTGGCGACACTATTCGGTTGCCGTGTGGAAGCGAGATTGTTGACGTAATCTCAGTCCCGAATACGCGAGTAATCTCGAAATTCTGCGAAATTTCGTGGTAATCGGCAATTTTTCGTCTGATGGATCGCGACGGCACGGCTAATTTCAATTCGAGTCGCCTGCGTTTCGCAGCGTTCATGTTTTTAGGCCATCCGCGTACTGATCCCTGCATGCTGGACCCCACCGAAGCACAAAACGAGCAATTCGTCGCGCGGATGACGGCGGCGCAGCCGGGACTGTTTGCGTTTGTCTTGACGCTGGCGCCCAACGCAACCGATGCCCGCGATATTCTTTCCGAAACCAATTTGGCGTTGTGGAAAAAACGGAGCGAATACGATGCGACGCTCGACTTCTGGCCTTGGGCGTGCCGCTTCGCTCGGCTGCAAGTATTGGCGTTTCGCAAGCGACAGCAACGGGATCGCCTGGTGCTGACCGACGAAGTGGTCAGTTTGGTCGCCGCCAAGTCCGAAACAGCGGCCCGCACATGGCAGGATTCGTTTGCAGCGCTCGAGAGTTGTCTGAGCGATCTGGATGAGAGTCGCGTTCATATTCTCCGGCGTCGTTATACCGATGGACTTTCTGTCGCACAGATCGCCGACGAGTTAGAGAAGACCGCCGGATCGGTGGCCGATCTGTTGTATCGGCTCCGGCTGCGATTGGCGAGTTGCATTGAACGTAAACTAGCGACGGAAGGGCAATCATGAGCGAACGTCAGCCGAGCGACGAACTAGCGCAGTTGCTGAAGCGAATGGAACAGGCCGAACTGTCCGCCGCAGAGAAGTCTCAGCTCAACGAGTTGCTGCAAAGCGACGCCGAGGCGCTTGAGCAATTTGTCCGTTATCAGGCGATCGATGCGCATCTGGCTTGGCGTTTTACGGCGACTCCCGGCATGGACGATCCTCTTGCCGCGATTGCTTTCGCTGAAAATGAAACGCGCGCGCTGGATCCGAAATCAATCCGAACCCATTTTTTGCAGCGGCATGGTTGGCTATTGGCGATCGCCGCTTTGCTGGTTGGCCTGTTCATCGGTTTTCCGCTTGGATTGGGGGTCCAAAACGAGCCGCCTGAAGATGTCGCGATTGCGACGTTGACGTCGATCGGTCCCGGTACGAAATGGAGCGACCCCTTTGGCCGCGCGCTAAAGATTGGCGCTGCGCTGGAAAAAGGTTGGATCAATCTTGACGCTGGCACGATCGAATTGACGTTTAGCAGCGGCGCGACGGTGAACATCGATGGTCCCGCATCGTTCGCCATTGACTCGCCGTTGCGGGGATTTTTGAACTACGGCGCCGTGCGCGTGCATGCACCCGAAAGTGCTCGTGACTTTGCCGTTGGCACCGCGTCGATGGAAGTTGTTGACCTGGGAACGGAGTTCGACTTGTCAGTCAGTGAGCAGTCAGGCGCCGCCGAAATCAATGTTGTCGACGGCCTGGTCGATTTGTATTTGTCGAGCGCCGGCCGAGCCAATCGCATCCAATCGCTAAGCGCCGGAGAGTCGGCCGCGATTGATTCGTCAGGCGAGATCACGTCGATTCAAGGGGGAGCGGCCGATCCGCGGTTGCTGGCGCATTGGCGATTGGACGAGAATGCCGATGACACCATCGTCGCCGACAGTTCCCCCCATCACTTCGATGGCAAGCTGAACATGCCGACTAGCCGGCGCTCGCGAGCGGGAAAAGCGGGTCAGGCCTTGGAGCTTGGCGTCGACGGCTTTGTCGACTTTAGTGAGCATTTGTCAGCGCTGACTAGCACCAATGCGTTTACGCTCACCGCGTGGGTGCGGAATGCGAACGATATCGTCTTCTCTGTTTCTGATGGGACGAACCGGCAGCGGATTCAATTTGAGTTGGAAGAAAATTGGCTCTACTACGGCTGGCAGCAGGGAGATCGGTTCGATCGGATTTCGGCGAGCGTACCTCCATGGCTGCCCGATCGTTGGCGCCACGTCGCCGTCTCGGTCAGCGGCGGCAGCGTTACTCTCTATCTGGATGGTCGAGCGCTGATCGAACCCAAAAGAATGGGGGGAGTCATCAACACGCGGGCGATTGCTCCCATTCAATTGAAGAACCCCACGTCCGCCTATTTGGGGCGCGTTCCCTCGAATCATGTCCAAGAAGAGCAATTCCTGGGGGGAGAGCTCGATGATGTCCAGCTTTATGGGCGCGCGCTGGATGAGGTAGCGATTCACTACCTCTTCGAGCATCCTGGAGAAACGCTCCCCCACAAGCAAAATTGATCCACGATTTTACGGTCACGCATGTGACTTCTTAGTTACCCACCCCTTTGCGAAGGAAAACGCCTCATGACTGCTTCGGATAAATCCTCACGACGTGATTTTCTCGTCGCTTCTACCGCGGCGGCGACAGCCGTTTCACTGGCGAACATCGTGCCGTCGACCGTATTTGCCGCCGATGGCCAGGTTGCGCCGAATGATAAGATCACGCTCGGCGTCATCGGAATCGGTCCTCGCTGCACCTATGATTTGAAAGCGATGTTGCCGTTCCAAGATGTGCAATGCGTTGCAATCGCAGACGTGCAGGCAAGTCGCCGCGATGCCGGCAAAACGTTGGTCGACTCGCACTATGGCAACGCCGATTGCGTGCTGTATCAAGACTTTCGTGAACTTCTTGCTCGCAAAGACATCGACGCCGTCCTGATCGCGACCGGTGATCGCTGGCACTCGGCCGCGTCGATTTTGGCCGCCGAAGCCGGCAAAGATGTCTATAGCGAAAAGCCATGCGGCATCACGATCGCCGATTGTCAAAAGCTCGCCGACACGATGCATCGCGAGCAGCGCGTCTTCCAGGCAGGCACGCAGCGCCGCAGCGTTGCGAACTATAAGAAGGCTGTCGAAATCGCGCACGCCGGCAAACTTGGCAAGCTGCATACGCTGCATGCTTCGGTCTACAAACCGGTGCTAGAAAACAGTTGGTTACCAGGCGAAGCGGAGCCGGCACAGGATGTTTGCGATTGGAATATGTGGCTTGGCCCGGCCGCTTGGCGACCTTACAACAAAAAATATGTCGGCGGCGGTTGGCGCGGACAATGGGATTTTGATTCAGGGGCGCGACTGCTTGACTGGGGCGCGCATACGGTCGACTTGTGCCAATGGGCCAATCAGTCCGACGACACGATGCCGATCGAATATGTGCCGAGTAACGAGAACATCGTTTGTCATTACGCCAACGGCGTGAAGCTGGTGCTCGATTTTCTGCCGCAGCCGTTCGGCAAACGCGAACCGCATTACATTACGCGGCTCGGTACTTGTCCGGTCCGCTTTGTCGGTGATCAGGGTTGGGTTGAAACCGGCGACAGCGGCGAGATTGTAATCGAGCCGGAGTCGCTGCAGAAGCAATTGCCTGACGCGATGAAGCGGGTAAATGGTCTCGATGTTTCGACCCACGCGCGCAATTTCTTCGACTGCATGCGCACGCGCCAAATGACCGCCGCTAATCAGGACGTGATGCGACGTTCGCATATCGCGAGCCACGCCGCGGCGATTGCCTGGATTTTGCAGCGCAAGCTGACGCTCGATCCGGTGAAGGAAGAATTCGTCAACGACGACGAGGCGAATTTGCTGCGTTCGCGGGGAACTCGCGACTGGACCGTGTCGTAAACCGCTTGCTGGGCGCCCCGACCAGTCATCGTCAGACTGGTCGAGGCGTTCAAGACGCTTGCGGCGCATAAAAAAACCTGCGTGCGGGCGCAGGTAGGTCTCGAAGGATTGCTCGGGTTGTTCTCCGCGTTAGGCGGCGGCGCGGTCGCTGTGCGATGGCGATGTCGCTCGCTGCGGCATGCGAATGGTTGCGGGTGATTCGTGCCGGTCGATCTCGGCTGGCTCAAGGGGGACAGGACGTTCTCCGCGAGCGCCGCTGAGATGTCCCATCAACACGCCGATTGCTTTGGGGCTGGGTAACGCCTTCAACGTTTGAGCGAATACCTGGTTCCAGTAACCGGCTGTTTCCAACTGTTGCGGATGCCGTGCACGCAGGCGTTCGGCGGCTGCGGCCGCGGCGAAATCGCGCTCTTGCTGCAAAGCGGCGAGTTTGACAATCAACTGCGACGCAGTGGTTGGCCGGCTCAGCAGACCTTGCGCCTTCAGCGAGTAGGCGATGTCTAGGTCGGCTGCTTGATCACCCAGGGACGCAGCGGCTGGAAGTAGCGGCTCTAGCCAACTACGGCGATAAAACGCGGCCAGGCGACTTGGCCCGACCAGCGATTTCCCCTCTTCCAGCCGCAGGAATCGCCGATAGCCAAGCGAGTCGGCCGCGACGCCGATCGACGCAATCGCGTCGTCACAGCGGAGCGCAGGCGAAACGGCGGCAACTGCCGGATCGGCGAACATTGACCGTACCCCGTCAGCCCAGCCGGCCGTGGCGACAACGCCAGACGCGAGCAGGTGGATGATCTCGCCGCTGGAAGCAGCGGCGCCAATCATCCAGCACTGAACATCGGTAACGGCACTGCGGGCTTCGACGAATTTGACTTCGCCGGCCAGCTCGTACGGGTCGGTATAAAAACCGGTGTGAACGACAACAACGTCGGCGTAGGCGGGGCGATTTTCTAGCACCGACAGCATCGTCTCTTCAAGCAGCGCCGCGTCATGCAGCGCCGGGATGATGATCGAGAGTCGCACAGATTTTCTTTCCTTCCGGCTTCGACGCCTGGCGTCGCATATCAGGGGTGACCGTAAGCATTGCCGGCATGCTTATGAGAAGAATCTTCGGAACCGAAGGGCTCACGAGTTTACCTGTTTCCCCTAAAAACGCAGGAGGCGCCAGAATCGGGAAGTGTCAAGCTAGCGGCGCCATCACTTCTTCTCGGCCCAAACCCCTAAGAGGGAGATTACAAGTTCCACTGCCTTCTCCATTTCATCCAGACACGCCCATTCCAACGGCGAGTGGGGATTGTGCTGACCCGTCGAGAGATTGGGGGTCGGCAATCCCTGTTCGGTCAGGATCGAACCATCAGTTCCGCCCCGAATGACTTCCTGCTTGGGGGTTCGAGAAAGCCGTTGGTGGGCCTCGATCGCATAAGCGAGCGCACGTGGTTCTTTTTCCAATCCTTCGCGCATGTTGCGGTACTGCGGTGAGGTGACAACCGCTAGCTTGCACCCGGGCAAATCGGCTTCGACGCTGCGCGCCGTCGAGCGCAATAGATCGGCCTGCGTAGATAGTTCCGACGTATCAAACGAGCGGAGGATGAACTGGATTTCGACTTCGGCGACCCCTCCTTTCACCTGAACCGGGTGGACGAAGCCATCGCGGCCTGCAGTCGTCTCTGGCGACATCATGTCGTGCGGCAAGCGATCGAGAAACATGCCAGCCGCTTTCAGCGCGTTCACCATCCGCCCTTTGGCGATCGACGGATGGATATTCACGCCATGGACCGAGACGACCGCCATATCGGCCGAGAAAGTTTCGGCGTTGATTTCGTCGGCGCCTCCCCCGTCCAACGTATAGCAAACGTCAGCGGCCACGCGCTTTAGATCAACGTGGTCGACTCCGTGGCCGATTTCTTCATCACAGGTCAGCAAGATTTTGACCGGACCATGCGGGATCTGCGGATCGGCCAGCAATCTTTCGGCCATTTCCAGGATCACGGCGATTCCGGCTTTATCATCGCCCCCCAACAGCGTCGTGCCGTCGGTCGTGACTAGCGTGCAGCCATGCAGATCGGCCAGCTCCGGATTTTCGCTTTCGCGGATCACCTGGCTGGGGGCGCCCGGCAATATAACATCACCACCCTCGTAATTATGGATGACCTGCGGTTTGACACCGGCGCCGGTCGTTTCCGGCGAGGTGTCCAGATGCGCGCAAAAGGCGACAGTCGGCGCGTTCGCAACATTGCCAGGAATCTCGGCGTAAATGATGCCGTATTCGTCCTGTTCGGCGTTGGCGATCCCAAATGCTCGCATCTCGTCCGCCAGCTGTTTACCGAGCGCCAATTGCCCCTTCGAGCTTGGGTACTCAGGCCCCGGAACTCCAGCTGTCGTATCGACTTGAACGTAGCGAAGAAAGCGGTCTAACAGTCGTTTGCGGGTCATTCTGCCAAGTCTCGATGAATAGAAATCAGAGCTGCTGCTGTCGCTCTATTTCACTCGCCCCGGCGACAAATGGCAATCTGTCGGCTGCGGGGGAGACAAACTCATTATTTGGGTTTATCGCGGACGATCATACCGTATAATGCAACGGCGTCAGATTTTTGGCGCAGACGCGGTCCTGATTGGTGAAGCGAGGTCTCGAGTGGCGAAGAAAGCTCCCCGCAAAAAACTTCCGAAAGAAGTCGCGATCATCAACGCCGACAACTGCACCGGCTGCGAGTCATGTCTAGAAGTCTGCCCAGTCGATTGCATCGTCAAGATCGAGCAATATCCGACAATGGGCGGTCTGCAAAGCTGGTGCGAGATCGATCTCGATCGCTGCGTCGGGTGCGAAGTCTGCGTCCACATCCCGCAGAAGAAAACGAACCCGTACGAGCTAACCGTCTGTCCTTGGGACGCGATCGAAATGGTGCCGACCGAAAAGTGCCACGAAGTGGTCTCGCAAATCGGCGGCCCGCCAGAATACATCCAAGAGCATTGGGATCGACTCGTCGGTACGGCGTTTCATCTGGCCGAGCTGAAAGCGAACGGCTAACGCCGTTGTGCGGAAATAACAAGTGTCTAAGGAAGTTCGACCGCCCCGGGCAATAGCCCGTTGCGCCAGCGAGGGAATGCCGTCTGCAAGCTTCAACCGCGCTGAATTTTCTCGTTCCGAATTGCCGCGGAGGGTTTCGTTTTCGACGCTTCCTCACCTATTCCCTCGCTCGCGCTTTTTGAAGTTGCGCTATTTACAATTCGCGAACGATCGAACACGAATAAAGGACGCTAATACGGCCAGAATCAACCGCAAATCGTCACACTAGCCCGCCAGCGCCAGCGAGGGAATAGAGTTGGCGATCCTAACACGGATTGAAGTGGCGAGCTGTATTCCCTCGCTGGCGCTGGCGGGCTAGTGTCCGAGACTTTTCGACATTCGTTCTCAGACATTGGCGATTAGTAATTAGTCAATTCCGCCCAGGACGATCTAATGGCGCGCAACGTCGAAATCAAGGCCCGCGTCGCTGACATGCCGCGGATACGTCATCTCGCGTCGGAGATCGCCAACGAAGGTCCCTGGACGCTTCTTCAGGTCGACATCTTCTTTCATACCGCCAGCGGCCGACTGAAACTGCGGACGATCAATGACGAAGAGTCGGAATTGATCTACTATCATCGCGCCGATCAAACAGGCCCCAAGACTTCGACTTATGTGCGCACGCCGACGGCTGATCCAAACGGTCTGCGTTTCGTCTTGTCGGCGGTGCTGGGAGAGTTGGGAGAAGTCCACAAACGACGCACGCTTTTCCTGGTCGGACAGACGCGGATTCATCTGGACGAAGTGGTCGACTTGGGGAACTTCATCGAGTTGGAAGTCGTCCTGCGCGATGATCAGTCGGAAACGGACGGGGAGATGATCGCCGCCGAATTGATAAAGCGATTAGAGATTCGCCGTGAGGATCTGTGCGACGGGGCTTATCTGGATCTGTTTGGAGCTTCGCAAGTTCGTCGCGCGGCGGATGAATGACGTCAGTCGTTCATCTAGCGATCATGGAAGAACTACCGCTCCTCATTCTTCGTCTGGATCGCAACTGGCGACTCTTTCAAATCTAACTTCGCCGCTCTATTCGCCGATGGCGCGATTTCAAATTGTCGACCCGTCGGTCAGTTTGAGTTATCCTGATAGATATCCGCTGATCGAGCCCGCTCCACTTTTCCCGCCGAGCTTTCCATGCCGCTTCGCTATCTTGCATTCCTCTTGCTGCTGGTTTCCTGGATTGCCCCGCTTGCGGCCGAAGAGATTCCGCCGGCGCTGAAAGAGTACAAGGGACGCACGATCGCCCAAACGATGCACTACCAGGGCGCTCCTTGGCTGATTCGCGAATCGCGCGAACGGGAGGAAGACTGCACGACCATGGTCAAGCAACTTGGCCTGAAGCCGGGGATGATTGCCTGCGATATGGGCTGCGGCAACGGCTTTTACACGCTCAAGATGGCCACAGCGGTCAGCGACGAGGGAAAAGTGCTTGCGGTCGACATCCAGCCCGAGATGCTTCGCTTGTTGCAGGCCCGAGCCGAAGAAGCGGAAATCAAGAACGTTGATCGCATTTTAGGAGACGTCCACGATCCGAAGCTTCCCGAGGGAAAAGTCGACCTGATCTTGTGCATTGACGTCTATCACGAGTTTTCACATCCCGTTCAGATGCTGGCTGCAATGCGCAAGTCGCTGAAACCGACTGGCCGCTTGGTGCTGGTCGAATTTCGCGCCGAGGACGAAAATGTGCCGATCAAGCCGCTGCACAAAATGAGCAAAGACCAGGTCAATAAAGAGCTGACTGCCAACGGTTTCCGCCTAGCCCGACAGTTCGACGGCCTCCCGTGGCAGCATATGATGTTTTACGCACGAGACGATTCGCCTGAGGATGAGGCCATATCGGCCCCGAAACAGCCCCCCACAAAGACGGAACCCGCTTCTAAATAGAGATTTACGTCGCGACTACCACGTTGGGCGGCTCTCACCTAGAATAGAGTTTTGCGCCTCCAATTGCCGTCGTCGCCTGACTCTATGGAAATTGATCAACTTTCCGACTTGCTCGAGAAAGACGCCGTCGCGGCATCTTGGCTCCAACAATTGCGCATCGCCGATGTTCCCCGTGGTCGCGAGAATATTCGGAGTCTCTCGCGCCACGCGATTGCGCCCGATCTGCTCACGTTTCTGCTGACCCAGCTAGAGCGTTTGCTGCCGATCTCGAGCGATCCCGACATGGCGCTCAACAATCTCGAGCGACTGTTTCACACGAGCCGCAGCCCGTTGTCGTTGGCCGCGCTGTTCGAGCGCGATCTGCGCTCGCTGGAAACGTTGCTGCGGATCTTTGCGACGAGCCAGGCGCTGGCCGATCAACTGATCAATGATCCCGAAAGTTTTGAGCTGCTGCGGATTACGGACGGTCAGCCGATTGCGCGGCAAATGTTGGTCGATGACGTCGTTTACGAAGTCAAAGCGCTGCAAGACGAGAAGGCGATCATGACGGCGCTGCGCCGTTTCAAACGCCGCGAGACGCTGCGCATTGCGTATGGCGACGTGATCCGCGAGCAAACGATCAGCGTCGTCACGCGGCAGATCTCGTATCTGGCCGACGCACTGCTCGAAGCCGCGGTCGCCGCAGCGTTTCGCTTGATGCGGCCCCGCTATGGTCAACCCACGGTCAAAGCGACCGGTCCCGGCGGTCGTCGTCCGGCGCGCTTTGTGGTGTTGGCGTTGGGCAAACTGGGCGGCGTTGAACTCAACTATTCCAGTGACGTCGATCTCATTTTCGTCTATGACGAAAATGGCCAAACCGACGGCGAGAAAAAAATCACTAACGGCGAGTTCTTCGACCGTCTCTCGCAGCGGGTCTTGAAACTGTTGGCCGAATCGACCGAGTTGGGCGCGCCGTATCGCGTCGATATGCGACTACGTCCCGAGGGAAGTCGCGGTCCGTTGGTCGTCAGTCTTGAGTCGGCGCTGCACTACTACGATGTGATGGGGCGAACCTGGGAACGTCAGGCGTTTGTCAAAGCCCGCAGCGTCGCCGGCAATCACGACCTGGGAGAAGAGTTGCTGACGCAGCTGGAGCCGTGGGTCTATCGTCGCTATCTCAGCCGCGCCGACATCACCGGCATCAAGGCGCTGAAGCGGCGAATTGAAACGCGGGCCGAGCGGGAAACGACCGACGACACCAACGTGAAAACCGGTCGCGGCGGCATTCGCGATATCGAATTTGTCATCCAGTTTTTACAACTTCTCAACGGCGGCGACTTGCCCGGCATTCGCACCGGCAACACGTTGGAAGCAATCGCCGCACTCGAAGGCGCCGGCTGTTTGACGCAGCAAGAGCGTACGATCCTGGAAGAGAATTACGCCTTCTTGCGCAAGCTGGAGCATCGTCTGCAAATCATGTTTGATTTGCAGACGCACACGATGCCCAGCGATGAAAAAGAACTGACGAAAGTCGCGTTGCGGATGGGTTATGAACATGGCGAAGAGCAATCGGCGCTCGCCGCGTTCCAACGGGACTACGCCGAAAAAACGGCCCTCAATCGCAAGATCCTCGACCATTTGCTGCACGACGCGTTCCCCGGGGACGACGACATGGCGCCGACGGTCGACCTGGTCCTTGATCCCGAACCGGGCGACGAGACGATCGACGAAGTGCTGACCGCCTACGGATTTCATCATCCGAAAAACGCCTACGACAACCTGATGGCGCTGACGACCGAGAAGGTTCGCTTCCTTTCCACGCGCCGCTGCCGTCATTTTCTGGCGGCGATCAGTTCGCAATTGCTAGAAGCGATTTCGACGACGCCAGACCCCGACTCGACGCTGATCAATTTGGCGCAAGTCAGTGACTCGCTTGGCGGGAAGGGAATCTTGTGGGAGTTGTTCAGCGCCAATCCGGCGACGCTCAATCTGTACGTTCGACTTTGCGCCGGCAGTCCCTATCTCTCAGGCATCCTGATCAGTCATCCCGGCATGATCGACGAGTTGATGGACTCGTTGATGCTCGACAAACTCCCAACGCGGGAAACGCTTGACCAGATCTTGACCGAGCTCTGTCGCGGCGCCGAAGACATCACCCCGATCTTGCATAGCTTTAAAAACCTGATGCACCTGCGTGTCGGCGTGCTCGACGTGTTGGGTAAAAAGGACTTGCAGGCACGGCTGGAAACCTTGTCCGATATCGCCGAAATCTGTCTCAAGAGAATCGTCGAACGAGAATACGATCATTTGAGCCAACGCTTCGGCGAACCTTGGTTGTCAGATGATCGTCGCTGCGATATGACGATCGTCGGTCTTGGCAAACTAGGGGGGCGTGAGCCCAACTATCACAGTGATCTCGACCTGATTTTTCTTTATGAAGCCGAAGGTCAAACGCGCCCCACCAATGGCAAAGGCCGCCCCGGCAGCGCCACCAGCAATCAACATTTCTTTGGTCAACTGGCGCAGCGGATTTTGAAATCGGTCAGCGAACTTGGCCCGTATGGCCGATTGTACGAAACAGATGCTCGACTACGTCCCACGGGCAAGCATGGCCCATTGGCCGTCTCGTATGACGAATTCTATCGCTACCATGTCGAAGGGATGGGGCAACTGTGGGAACGACAAGCGCTCTGCAAAGCCCGCCCGATAAGCGGTACGACCGAATCTTGTCAGAATGTCGAACAGTTGATCCGCAACGTGATTCTGGCGAAGCCGTGGCAGCCTGAGTACGCTCTCGAAATTCGCGAGATGCGCCGGCGCATGGAAGAAACCGCGACCAACGCCAACTTAAAGCGTGGTCCTGGCGGGACCGTCGACATTGAATTTGTCGTGCAAATGCTGCAAATGTCGAGCGTCGCCGAGCACCCGGAAACCTGGCTCCCTAATACGATTGACGCATTACACGCGTTGCATGAAACAGGTCGATTAGCGGACGACGACTTCGCTCATTTCCACGAAGCCTATATCTTCCTGCGGATCGTCGAAGCTCGGCTTCGTTTGATGAACACGACCGCACGGCACGACTTGCCGAAAGAGCGGCTGGAAGTCGCGAAACTCGCCTACCTGTTGGGCGATATGAACGGAGCCCAGTTGCTGCGCGAGTGTCGCAAGCTGGCCCGCGAAACACGCCGTCGATTCGAACGCATCTTCAGCGAAGCGGCGCAGTTGACCCCGGCGTCCTCTTCGTAGACCGTTGCGCGAGTTTTGAAGTTTGAAGTTGCGCTTTTTCGAACCAAAAGAACACTAGTGTTCTGTCAAACCGCTATTTTCGGCTTCCACGAAATCAGCCGCACGGCGTTAGCCGCGGTTTCTGTTACCAATTGTCTTTCGCAAATGAGTTCCCATCAGAAACCGGTGCTAACGCACTACGGCTAATAAAATCATGGCGCCTGAAAATTGTCGCGTGACAGAACACTAGCCAGAGGCGCAAGCCGATGGAATGCGGCTGGCCACTTCCATCGGAGATAGGATCGCTGCCCGCATTCCATCGGCTCGCGCCTCTGGCTAATGGAACGATTTTCGGTTGATGCTGACCTTGTTTTACCGTTCTTCATCGCCAAATAGCGCATCAGGCTACGAAGAACTTGCGCGCGGTTGTTAGGTTTCGCTGCGCTGCACCCAATCTTTGAACGCAGCTCCAAGCGATTCTTTGATGGCAAATTTTTCGCGCTTGCAGCAATAACTCGCCAGATTGCAAGTCGCTCTACAATTTAAATAAATTTGCGAACCTTGCGGCGCCCATTTCTCTCTCGGCTTGCAGATCTGTGCGGCGTGGTCGGTAATTCTTGGATGAATATCATCGAGACGCTTTACGCTTTGCTGTCTTGCGCCGCATACTGAGGGCAAGCCATTCTTCGGCTGCATTCGGTCGCTAGTAACAATTGAAAATTTGGAGACGCATGTGACCCGTTCCATTTTCGTGTTGGTTCTGTTGCTCAGTTTCGGTTCCATACTTTCCATGGTCGCGGCTGAGGAACCAAAGCCTGATCAAGATCCTCCGCTGCAGTTGTATGACGGCTTTCAGGGCTACGAGCGCGATGTCACGACCGATTCGGCCGCAGCGCAGAAGTGGTTCAACCAAGGGATTCAGCTGCTGTACGGCTTCAATCACGACGAAGCGATTCGTTCGTTCGAGAAAGCGGCGGAGATCGATCCTTCGTGTGCGATGGCCTGGTGGGGATCAGCCTATGCCCGCGGTCTGCATATTAACAATCCGCAAATGGAAGTCGAACAAAGCAAGCTGGCCGATGCGGCAGCCGCCAAAGCTGTCGCGGCGCTCGATCAAGAGTCGCCGGTCGAGCAGGCGCTGGTTCATGCTGTTCGTACGCGCTACGCAATGCCGGTCCCGGAGGATCGCAAACCGTTGGACGAAGCGTACGCTCAAGCGATGAACAAGGTCTGGCGACAATTTCCGGACGATGCTGACGTTGGCGCTCTCTACGCCGAGTCATTGATGAACTTGCAGCCCTGGGATCTATGGACGGCCGACGCGGCGCCCAAAGGCCGCGTCTTTGAAATTCTGGCGGTCCTTGAGGATACGCTCGCCAAAGCGCCGCAGCATCCCGGCGCTAATCACTTCTACATTCACGCGATCGAAGCTTCGCCCTGGCCTGAAAAAGGGCTGGACGCCGCCCATCGGCTCAGCCAACTGGTCCCAGGCTCCGGCCACTTGGTTCACATGCCGTCGCATATCTACATCCGGACCGGAATGTACGCGGAAGCGACCGACGCCAACGCGTTGGCGATTGCTGCTGACGAAGCCTATTTCGCGAAAGCGCCCAAGCCTGATTTCTATAGTTTGTACTTCATGCACAACGTTCATTTTCTCGCCTATGCGGCGATGATGGACGGTCGCTATCAAACGGCGATCGACGCCGCGCGAAAAATTGAACAGGTCATCCCGCCCGAGTTTTTGAAAAACTATGTCGTCATGGCGGACGGGTTCATGCCGACCACGCTGCACGTCATGATTCGGTTTGGCAAGTGGAAAGAGATTCTCGCAGAGCCGGAGCCCGAAGATTGGCGGATGTTCAGCCGGGCCGAGCGGCGCTTCGCCCGCTCGGTCGCATTTTCGGCGCTGGGACAAACCGACCAGGCGCAGCAGGAGATTGATCAACTGGATCAGATCGTCAGCAAGATGGGAGACGAGTGGGTCATGGGGAACAATCCGGCGAAAGACGTGCTGGCGATCGCGCGGAAAATGGCGATCGGCGAACTTGCGTTCCGCGAGGGTCGCACCGAGGAGGCCTTCGCCGAACTGCGCGCCGCCGTCGAGTTGGAAGAACAGCTGACCTACGACGAACCGCCTGGCTGGATGCAACCGGTCCGACATGCGTTGGGTGCGCTCCTCTTGGCCGATGGGCAAGCGGCGGAAGCGGAAGAGGTTTATCAGGCCGATCTTGAAGATCATCCCAACAACGCCTGGTCGCTGCTCGGCCTGCAACAAGCGATCGGTCGCCAAGGCCGGATCGCAGAAGCCGATGCGATGAACGAGCAGGTTCAAACCGCATGGGCGCGAGCCGACGTCAAGCCGATCGCGAGTTGCTACTGTCACCCTGATGCACGGGTGCAGACAGAATGACGATTCGATCGTCGTGCTTCAAGTGACGTTCGTCATTTCACCAAACCGCCTCTGGTTGGCAGCGATAGCTCCGGTATCGGGGCGGCGCAGCCGTAAGCGGCATTGGTTCCCCGTAAGCAGTTCAGGGGCTTTTCGCCATTTCCAACGGTATAGCGACCACCGAAGTTCATCCGCCCGCGGCTCGATGCCTCTTACCGACTTCGTCGGCCCCGATAGCGGAGCTATCGCGGCCAACCAGGGAAATGCCGTGGCTTTGAAACGCGTTCCGGGCTACGAAGAGGGAGGCGGATCGTGCGGGTACGGTTCTAGATGGACCAGCACGTCGCGTAGTTCGGCGAACTGCTGGATCAGCTTGTCTTTCACGTGGTGACCGATCCGATGCCCTGCTTCGACGGTGAGTTGGGCGTCGACTTCGATATGGATATCGGCTAGAAACTCGATGCCGGTCTTGCGGACCCAGAGTTTCTCGATGGCGCAGACGCCGGGAACGGATTCGGCGGCGGCGCGAATTTGTTGAATCAATTCTTCGTCGGCTTGCGGATCAAGCAGTTCGCTGGTGCTTTGGCGAAACAAGCGGCTGGTGTTGATCAAAATCGCCAGCACCACGAAGATCGCCGCGGTCTCATCGGCCCACATATACGACGGACCGCCCCAACGGACGATCGCCAGCCCCAACAGCACCGCCAACGAGCAAAGCGCATCGCTGCGATGATCCCAAGCGCTGGCGGCGATCGATAACGATTTTGTCCGACGGCTGATCGCCAGCTTGTACCAGAAGAGAGACTCTTTGATCACCATGTTGCTCGCCGCGATCCACATCGTCCAAACCGGCGGCGACGCGTGCTCGGTTCCCAAGCGGCGGACCGCTTCCCAGCCGACAAAAATCGCCGAAATCATAATCAACATCGAGACGTTCGACGCAGCGATTGCTTCGGCCCGGGTATGACCATAGGGATGCTCTTCGTCGGCTGGACGTTGTGCGTACCATAGTCCAAAAATAACCACGATGGATGATAAAGAATCGCCGAGTGAGTTGACTGCGTCAGAGATGAGCGCAAACGAACTCCCCAAGACGCCTCCTACGAGCTTCACAATTCCCAGCGTTAAGTTCACGAACAACCCCAACCAGGCGGCGCGAGTCGCGCTGCGGTATAGAGGAGCAGGAGAGGAAGCGGAGGGGCTATTCAAATTGCAAGTAACCAGGAACGTCGCGCGATCGCGAGTAAAGTTTTTTCTTCGCAGCGGGCTCCGAAGATCATTTTGCGGTTCGTCTATCGTGGCGTAGCGCACGCCAAAAGGAAAGGCCGGCGGAGCGCATTTCTCGCAACCGCCGGCCTTGATTTAGCGCCACACAAGAAGCTATGGCGACAGTTGATGTTCACCATGAGCGAACTTGTCGTGACAGCGATTGCACTTGGTCAGCATCGCTTTGTAGTGCGTTGTCGCGGCGGCGTAATCTTTTTTTTGCGCGGCGCGATAGAGATCGCCCCCCAGATCACGAACAGCGACCGAGTATTCGTTCCATGCAGCGGCATCTTTTTCCGGCGCACGAATCAACAGCAAGTTGCCCCCTTCGGCCAAAATCAGCGAAGTTGACTTGATCTCTTTCCAGACTCCATTGTCTTTCGGCGAACTAGCCATCGCCGGCTTTAACCGTTTGTAAGTGGGCTGAAAGACATATTCCATAAACTCGTGCATGTCCTCTTCCACCGGCTTCGGTTCGGCGGCGATTGCGCCGCTCACCAAGGATAAAACGACCGAAAGTGCGGCGTAACTCATCAAGTGCATTCGAAATTTCATGGCAGAATTCTCCTAGCAGAAAAAGCAAAAAACTAGGCGCCGGCGCAGCAGCCAGCGCCACAACCATCGAGCTAAAAAGCAAGCGAGCCTAAATCAGTAGCGACTGATAGACCTGAAAAAGAGGGAGCGGCGTCGATCGCTCGCAGAACTGACGACGGGACGAGCTTCGCCCCAACAGGTCGGCGCCTGAACTAGCTTGGTAGTGGAATGCGGCCAGACCGACAGAGTTTCTGCTACCGCTCAGCTCATCGATTTCCTCCGCCCGATCGAGCGCGGGATCGACCAGCATTGCCGACGAACGATGAACGTGCCAACTTTGGGGAATGTTTGTCGCCGGAGTTCCCGCATGAAATTGCCGTAGATGGGCCGCCAGTTCCAGCGGCGAAAGCGATTCATGGCGATGCGCCCACGGCAGCTGCGACTGCATCGAGAGGAGCAGCAGACAGACAAGCGTGATGTGGACGATGCGGCTCATGGTGCTAGGCGGAAAGCAGGAAAAACGCCGATGGAGACAACTTTGTAACCTTAGTTCTCGCCGCGGCGGCTGTCAACGAAGGAGATCGTGAGACAGCGTTTCCCTATCCCCCCCTAGGATTCAGTCCACCGCCGCAGCGCAAGGCGTTCCAGCAAATTGATCGCGGCAAAGACGAACACTCCCAGCAACGTGCAGCAAATCATCGCGGCGAACAGTTCGTCCGTTTTCAAATTGTCGCTGGAACTGCGGATGTAATAGCCTAGCCCATGCTGCGTGCCGCTATAGCCGACAAAGAACTCGCCGACGATTGCTCCGACCACCGCGAGACCGCTGCTCGATTTCATCCCGGTCACTAAGTAGCGGATCGCTGTCGGAAATTGCAGCTTCCAAAGCATCTGCCAACGAGAGGCCCGATGCAATCGAAACAACTCGACCAGACTGCGATCGACCGACAGCAGTCCCGTGGTGGCGCTGGTGATGATCGGAAAGAGGCTGATAATGGTCGCGACCACAATCACGCTCGGCAAACCATACCCGGTCAGAGTGACGATCCAAGGCGCGATCGCAACGATCGGCACGGTTTGAAAGAAGATCGCGTAAGGATAGCCGCTGAGTCGAATCAGTCGCGACTGCGAGAAGAGGAGCGCGACCAAGGTTCCCAACAAGACCGCCGCTGCAAATCCCGCCAGCGCAGCGACGCCTGTCAGCAACGATCCGCTCCACAATTGGGCGCCGTTGCGGAGAAACGCCGCGCCGACTGCGGCAGGACTCGGCAGCAAATAGGGAGGGATCTTTCCCTGGGTAACCAACGTCTGCCAGATCGCCAGCGCGATTAACAGCGTCACCGCTGGCAACAAAACTCGTAGCAAGGACTCACGCATCAGGCGGCTCCTTGACGCAAGTGGTTAGAGATCACGCCGCATTGGGCTGCGAACTCACCCGAGGAACGTAGTTCGGCGCTGCGCGGCGCATCAAACTGGATCGGCACATCGGCGATAATCTGGCCCGGTCGAGCCGACATGACCAACACTCGCTGACTCAAGAAGACCGCTTCGGCGACGTTGTGCGTGACAAAGACGCCGGTCCATTTTCGTTGGCTCCAAATCGCCAACAGCTCTTCATTCAATTGCTGACGCAAAATGTCATCAAGGGCGGCGAACGGTTCGTCTAACAACAAAACTTGCGGATCGGTCACCAGCGCCCGCGCTAGTGAGACTCGCATTCTCATCCCGCCAGAGAGCATCCGCGGCAGCTTGCGCGCGTCTGCTTGCCGCAGGCCGACTAACTTGATCGCCGCAGGGATTTTGGCCAGCGGCTCGGCGCCGGTCCTCCCCAATAATTCCAACGGTAAGCGGATATTGTCGTAGGTCGTGCGCCACGGCAACAGCGTCGGATCTTGAAAGACAAACGCGGTCTCTGTTTGGGCGGGGACATTGTGGTCGATGGTGACCTCGCCGCTGGTGACGGTCTCAAGTCCGGCAATCAGCCGTAAGAGGGTCGACTTGCCGCAGCCCGAAGGACCGACCAACGAAACGAACTGACCTTGTTCGATTGTCAGGTCGGTAGCGGCGATCACCTGCTGATCGGCGAACGATTTGGTGACCGCGGAAAGTTGAATCATGGTGGAGGACAAGCGAAAACCTGAGAGACACGGGATCTCTAACAGTTTAGGTTAGTCCTCTCCGCTGGGCAGGGGCAATGCGGCGTTTTCAGGACGAAAATCCCCTTCGTTCGCAGGAGCGATGTCGATCAACTAGTTGGTCGGCGGAGCCACTCCTTCGATTTTCGCCCCCGTCGCTGACAAAGAAGAGACGCCGCTTCCGGTTGATGCGGCCGGGCTCAAAATGACGCCGGGAAATGGCGTTCCGAACATCCAGTTGCTCACCGAGTCCCACAGCTGGTTTCGAAAGTAGGCGGCAGGACTGGTCCCTTGAGGAATGTTGGCGATGTAGCCGACGCTGGTCCGCATCGTGTCTTTCACGGTCCAAACGACGGCGCCCTGACGATTGACGATTTTTGCCGCTACTTTCACCTCGGAAATAGGAATCGTTATCTTGGAAGACCGTTTTCCCAACTCTTGCACCTGCACCGATTTGCCGGTTCCTGATTCTCTTGCTTCCACCACAAACGTATGCTCTGCCGCGGGATCAATTCGATAGCCCAACGCGACGGCTCTGTCTTGCAGCGACTCGAGTAGTTCCTGCTTTACATTGGGTCGCTTCGGATCAACGGACGGGATCGACGCATCAATCCGAATGTTGAGAGCGTCGCCTGGACCGAGGAGCGGCGCTAGCGGCTTTAAATCACTGAATCTGGCGAGCTCGTCCCGCTGCGGCAAGAGAACAGCCTGCAACATCGAGTCTCGGCGCCTTCGATCGCCGGCGACGTACCAATGGCGCCCGTCCGACCCGCGAAAACCATGTTGTCCCTCTAGCAGCAGCCGATAGTGCCAGGCAACCCGCTCAGAGAGCAAATCGACCGCAACCAAATGACGTGGTTCCTGCTTTTCGTCCATCGGCGTCACGACGTCGATAAGCAACACAAGATCGGACCCCCACGAAAGTCCATACGGCGTGTACGGCAGATTGAATTTATGCGCCACGGCGTTCGTCA
This sequence comes from Blastopirellula sp. J2-11, assembly GCF_024584705.1. Lineage (GTDB taxonomy): Bacteria > Planctomycetota > Planctomycetia > Pirellulales > Pirellulaceae > Blastopirellula. The sequence goes on along the minus strand of NZ_CP097384.1, from coordinate 5,640,794 downwards.
CAAGATTACAAAGCAGCACCTCTTGCGGTTGTCGTCCCGACTTGCGTGCAATCGCCAGTTTGCGACCATCGTCGGAGAATGCGACGTACCCTGCATGGCCATGCCACGAGCGGTCCGGATTCGCGAGCGTTCCCAGCATTTTTCCGGTGTCGGCGTCAAGCAGATCGTAGGACTTTGACGACGCAACGCATAAGGTGCGGCCGCTGGGAGACGATTGGATGCTGGCCCGATCACCATAATCCCGCCGCGCAACGGCTCGACAATCGGGCAAATGCCACTGGGTCAGTTCTCCCGCATCTGTCAAGATCCACAACGTCGCACGATCGGAGCCAAACGCCGCTTCCTTGATCTTGTCGTCGCCGTTTCCAAAGGGACGAAACGCGACAACCGACTTGCCGGTCGTCAGATCAAACAGGTCGACGCGATCCCGCTTGCTCGGCAATACAAATGCGGCCCAGTCGCCGGACCCGGCGACTGCCATCAAGCGGGTAGCCATCGGAAGCGTCATGCGGTGAATCGATTTTCCTTCGGCCAAATCGATCAGTTCCAGATGCTGTGCATCGCTGGAATGAAGGCCCTTCAAGCGTTGTTTCTCATCCAACTCGCTGAAGCCGACAACGGCGCGATTGGAGGCGCGGCAGATGTTCAGACTCTTCAACTGTTGGTAGGACGCTTGTATGTCGATACTGCTTTTCAGGTCCGCTGCGGCGATTTGCGGCGCTATGTCGGGCTGATAGCTCCATTGCGTATTGGAAGCGATTTCTTGCACTTGGCCGACAAAGATTTGCGTCAACGGGGGCAAGCCCAGGTCGACGGCCGAACCCCCTTTGGCGAGGAGAGATCGGGTCGCTTCGATCTTCTCGATCGGAAGCTTCATCAGGGAGAGTGTCGATTCCTTATAGGATTTTTGGGAGAAGACCAACAAGCGGTCGTTGTCGACGAAGCGTCGAGACGAGCGATTATCGTAGTTCCCACGCGGCGAATCGTCGGTCCAAATCGCTTCCGTTCGATGACGCTCGACCATCACGCGACCGGCAAACAGCCAACCGCTTCGATCGGGACGCCATTCAATCGAACGTCCGCCATAGGAATAAACGATGTCGCCCGCTCGACTTGGATCTTCCTTAAAATTGAGATCCACCAGTCGTTCGCCGCTGCGCATGTCCCAGGTGATCAAGTGTCGGCGCTGTCGTAGGGACGAATACGCGAGCAGTTCTTCGCCATCCGGCGAGAAACAAAGACGCATTAGGGACGAGTCTTTCGGGATCTGATCTTCGCCGCCGACGACGCCTGCTTCGACGCCTGAACGCAGATCGATCAAATGCACTTGTTTTGATTTCGAAGCGAGGATCGCCGCGTAAGCGCCGCTTGGGCTGATCGCGATCGATTTGTTGTTGTAGAACTCTGGAATGGTTGTTTCGCTGATCACGCGACCGGTTGCGATGTCATAGCATCCCAGCAGATCCTCCTTTTTTTTGGCGATGACAATGCGATCCGGGCCTGCAAAACGAATCGCCGATATTCTCGTCAGTTTGTCAGCCATCGGGAAACTGCGCACAAGCTGACCTGTCGCGAATGACCAAATCTCCACGGTCCGCAGGTCGGTAGGTCCGTCGCGCATTTCGACCGCCATCGAAAGACCATCGACACTATACTCAATCTGTTCTGGATAGGTCGAATCGAACTCGATTTTCCCGACGATCTTTTGCGAAGGGAGATGAAACGCCTGAAAAATTCTCGGTCGCTTATCAAAAAAAACGAAATGACCCAGATGCTCGGCATATGCCGCCGATGCGCCCAAGATTTCCTTCGGCAAGGTGGCTTGAACCTGCACGCCTTGGGGTAGTTCAAAGTCGAATGGATTAGGATCGGCGGAAACTTGCCAACCGCGCTGCGAAGCAGTCGCCAGGGGAGGCGCTGCAGCGTTGCTGCGCGGCGTCATGGGATAGCCGTTCCGATCCATGCGAGCGGGGGAAGCCGCTCTCACGGCAGTTGAGGCGGACGAATCTACCCGCGTTGTCGGACGGCGAGGAGGCGCAAACGAAGACGTTGGCTTCGACGCTGGCGCCATAGTTGGGGCCGGGGTTTTCTGTGGGCCGCCACTGGGCGCGTTGTTCGGTCGGGCCAATTCAGCATGCACGAAACGGACGTCGTCGAGACTCAGCTTATCAAGCGGAACGGAGATCTCTTGCCCGTTATCCTCTCGCTTTAACACGACGGAGTCGCCGCGCAGCTCGACGAGTTCGGCTTTGATCGAAAAGCCTCCTTCGCGAGCATGCCATTCGCGCGCCAAAACCGGAACTGCGTAGCCAATTACGAGCAGAGAAATGAGAAAGGCGCGCACTGCCATTGCCCCTGGAAGTGAGTAAAATAGCGACGCCGGGACCGCTGACGCTATGTCCCGCCCCCCGATCGTAACCCAAGGATCTAACCGGGTCAAAACGAGCGATTGGAGAGCCTATGAAAAAAGCCGCCCAGGGGGCGGCTTCGTTATGAAAAAGAGCGTGATCTGCTCGTTATTGGCAAAGTTCTTTATTGTTCTGGTCGCGGTTTGATCGCTTGGGGCCGCTTTAAAAATTTTGGCACATTGATTCGGCTCGCCGGATTCACCGTTGCATCGCCATGCTGAGCGATGTGCGCTTCGATCATTTTTAGAATCCGCGTGTTTGACTTGTAGGCGACGTCAAACAGATCGCCTACCAGCGGCACGATGCCAATCAGCATGTCAAAAAAAATGTAGCCCACCATTTTAGCGCGTTTGCCAAAAGGTATCCCCAACCTTCGAGCCTCCCATAACAATACAAAAGCCGCCGTCGCGGTGACAAAATCGCCAACTCCTGGAATAAGCCCCAACAACGCGTCGAGGCCAATGCGGTATCGCGTGCCGGGTATGCGAACCGCATTCTCCATGATGTCAACGAATCGTCGCATGCGTTGCATCCGCGACGACGGTGGACCCTCTGGTCGGATTGGTTCAGCGGGCATGGCAAGCCGCCTGGTTAAAACAAAAGAATCATGACGACCATCAGGACTACCAATAGCCCGAAGACGCCTGATGGAATTCGCCAACTTGCCGTTCCGGGAATCACGCCCAAAAGCGTTAGTCCCAACGCGATCAGCATCGATAAATGAAACATGATTTGCCTCCCTGCGACGTTCACTCACTTTCCTGTTAGTGCTGTAACGCAGTCGGCATGCCGTGAGACGAATTTTCGGTAATTTTTGTCGCAAGGTATTTGATAGAAGCGACTTATGGATTGTCGGGTCCCGCCGGAAATGTGATAGCGGCGTAATCTGGGGCTGGTTCGAGTCCGCGCAGCGGGACCTATGCGCGGCCAAAACAGCAGGGATAGAGACAAAAAAGAGCCGCGAGAGGACTCGCGGCTCTTTTTCGATGCTGTTTGCGCGGAGAGAAAGAAATTAACCGTCGAGACCGCCGAAGAGCGGAGTCGAGATATAGCGTTCCCCCAGACTCGCCATGATTACGGCGATTCGTTTCCCTTTCATTTCGGGGCGTGCGGCCAATTGGGCGGCTGCCCACATGGTGGCGCCGCTACTAATGCCGGCGACGATACCTTCTTGCTTCGCAAGTTGGCGTCCCCATTCAAACGCGTCTTCGTCATCGACTTTGATCACTTCGTCCAAGACTGACGTATCGAGGTTCTTGGGCACGAACCCGGCGCCGATCCCCTGAATGCGATGCTTGCCCGGGGCTCCGCCGCTGATGACCGGTGAGCTGGTCGGTTCGACCGCGACCGCCTTGAAGTCGGGATTCTTGGACTTGATGTAGCGCGCGACGCCGGTGATCGTGCCGCCGGTGCCGACGCCTGCGACGATAGCGTCGATATTCTCGCCCGAGTCTTCCCAGATTTCGGGACCGGTCATCGCTTCGTGAATCGCTGGATTCGCTGGGTTATCAAATTGCCCCGCTAGCCAAGCGCCTGACTCTTTCTCGACCATTTCGTGGGCGGTGTTGATCGCGCCTTTCATCCCTTCGGCCGCCGGCGTAAGCACCAGGTTGGCGCCCATCACGCGAAGCAGTGCGCGGCGTTCGAGCGACATCGACTCGGGCATGGTCAGCGTCAGCTTGTAACCCTTGGCGGCGCAGACAAACGCTAGTGCGATGCCGGTGTTGCCGCTGGTCGGCTCAATGATGTGCGTGTATTGGTTGATTTTGCCGCTTTTCTCGGCGTCCGCGATCATGGCGTAGCCAATCCGATCTTTGACGCTGTTGAGCGGATTGAAAAACTCGCATTTCGCAAAGACGGTCGCGTGCCCCTCAGGAACCAAGCGATTGATCTTGATCATCGGGGTATCACCGATGGCGGAGCAAGCATCGTCATAAGACTTGCCGCGTGGCATGACTTTTCCTTCCAAACAATTTCGACGGTGAAGAATTGCCGGCGGGGCCCAGCTGCAATCCGGTTGATGCGTCTTCCGCGAGTAGGAAGTCCCCGGCAGCCATGTAGAGAACTGCTCAAACTACGAGAAACCCGTATTGATGTCAACCTGGACAAGCTAACGCCGGTTATCAGCGCTTTTTGGGCAAAATGACCGTCGCCTGGTCATGAATCGGCGTTGCGCTGGCCCCGCTGCCGAGAAAAGTGCCGCGGGAACTGCGCGAACCGCTCCGCAGCACAAAGCCCCACATCGCTCCTGCTAGTGCAGTAATAATCGCCATCGCGGTGACTCCGGCCGTCGCCAGTTTCTTTCCAAGCGAATGAATCGGTCCCACTGCCGATGCTTGCTTTTCTTGCACCAGGACGACCAGGCCGGTCGATCGCGAATCGGTTTCGTCTCCGGGAGTAATCCGTACGGACTGGATCGCGGCGATCCAAGGCCCTGCCAAAGCCGCGCCGGCCGGGTCTTGCGACAATGGGTCGATGTAGTCGTACACGTTTCGCTTGTCGATCGACTCAACACGGACACGAAGTTTCGGGTCTTCGCAAAATTGATCCGGCAAACGCGACTCGCTTTGCAGTAGTTCGTCAAAGAGCGGATGCTGCAAAATCATCCCGCTATTCGGGCCAGGCCGTTCATCGACCAAGACGGCGAACTGCTCAGGCGAACCTTCGAAGCGGGGGAAATTGCCCACATTAATCGTGAGCGACGCGACGGCGATCGTTTCGCCATCGACCTGAATTGGCGCCGAGATTGCGCACTTCCACGTATTGCTGGCCGTACTTAAAAAGACTGCCGAGAGATGCGTCTTGTCGGTCGCCGTCGGATAAATTCCTCCCTGGGGCGGAACAGAAGCATGAAATCGAGGATCGATGGCCGGATGCTCAAAGTCCTCTTCACCCCCATGAAAGTAAGATCGGTAACCATAGTAACCGCCCACCGGCGAATCGACCGATTTGCCGGCCGACGACGCGATATGGAACCCATATTTGTCGAGCAGAAACCAACTAGCGTAACGTCCATTGCCGGCAGCCCAACGCTCGGTGATCAGGTTTTGCAGCGGCTCCCGAGACGGATGCTCTTGAAATTCGTGGACCAGTTGGGCTCGCTCGCTCATTCCTAAATTCGGGTCACGCAGCTGCGATAGCAAATCTTTTAGTTCGGGAGTATCCAGCGTCGATTGCAGCGTCGCCAGCACGTCAGGACGTTTCGCAAAACGTTCGGCGTCATCAAACAGCGATTCGATATCGTGCGCCACGTTGGTCGCGGCCAATTCGGCGGCGAACTGATTGCTGACCCAGCTTTTGGATGCAAGCGCTTCGGCCGAATCGCTGACCGCCGCTGAATAGCCCCAAAAACCAAACGCCAGCATGATCGCCAACAAGACGGCCGGAGCGATTACTCCTAGCCAAACCAAGGGGCGACGCTCCCGATTTCGCTGGCGAACGCGCAGCGCATCAAGCACGGCCTGGACGTTGGGATAGCGTCGCCGCGGATTGACCGCCAACTGTCGATCGATCATGTCGACCAGTTCGCGATCGACGCCTGGCACGTCGCGATGTGCGACCGGCGGATCCGCGTTTTGAATAATCTGGCGATAACGATCCAAACGCGAAGTGAGCCCCGCCGCCGAGTCGATTTCGCCGATCGCGCCGGCGCTGCGAAACGGGGGATCTCCGGTCAGCATCGTGTAGAGGATGGAACCGAGAGCGTAGACATCCCAGCTGACATCCGGCACAGCGCTCAGTTCGGCCTGTTCGGGCGCCATGTAAAATAAAGTCCCGAGCGCTGGTTTCTGTTCGTGCGAAAGTCGTGACTGTCCAAAGTCGGCGAGTCGGGCCTTGCCGTCTTGATCCAGCAAAATATTCGCCGGCTTCAAGTCACAGTGCAAAATCCCCTTCGCATGGGCATGCAGCAGCCCGACCACAATGTCGTGGAAGATTTCGACGGTGCGATCCACTGGAAGGGGGCCGCTCCGTTTCAGCAAGTCTTCTAACGACCCGCTCTCGACGTACTCCATCACATAGTAGGGTGGGTCCGAATCCCAACCGACGTCCAGCAGTTGCACCACATAACGGTCAGCAGAAAGAAAAACGAGCTTTTCGACCTCTCGGGCGATCAAACTGTCCTCCAGCGAAGCCCGATGATTGTAGAATTTGATCGCAACGCGTCGACCGGTGTTGGACGCTACGGCGTACCAGACCTCGCCATAGGCGCCGGCACCCAGAAAACGTTCGATCGAGTAGCCAGGGATTTCCCTGGGGGGGCGAGTGCGACGGAGGCTTAGTTCTTCCGAGGCTTTTAAGTCGCCGTCAGTTTGCAGTTCGGTCCGTTCCAAATTCATCCGATAGTCGCGTCGGTGTGGGCGTAAGATCAGGCCGTCAGCAGCGAATTCATTCTAGGGGGCCGCAGCGCGAGAGTGAACTCGCCGCAGCAAATTCCCCTTTTCCGACAGCGCTCTAAACTTAGACGTAGTCAGACAATACTGGACGGAAACGACGTTTCCAATTTTTTGAGAGAAAACGAGTGCTGGGAATCCTACTGTTACTTTTTATCTTGATCCCCACGGCCGAGTTGGCGCTGCTGCTGTTTCTGGCAGGCGCAACCGATCCGTTGTTTACGCTGGCGCTGGTGGTGGTCACCGGCGTGATCGGGTCGATGCTAGCACGAAATCAAGGGTTTGCGACCTACCGCCGAATTCAAAGCGAATTCGCCCAAGGCCGTATGCCGACCGATTCGCTGTTTGACGCCATTTTGATCTCGCTGGCCGGCGTGCTGTTGATCACGCCGGGCATCTTGACCGATCTTACCGGTTTCGCGCTGCTGATTCCCTTCCTACGTAAGCCGATCAAAATTTGGCTGATCGAATGGGGAAAAAAGCACTTTCAGCTTACGACCTCCGCCACGGTCGACGGGTTCACAACGACTTCTTCTCCTTCGCAGGCCCCCGAGACGGAGATCCTTGACTCGTATGTGGTCGAAGCTCCTAAAGATGACTAACGCCTGAAAAGGAAAAAGCCCCCGCGTCTTTCAACGGCAGGGGCTTTCTTTTTTTATCCAAGCGAGCGCAGACTAGATCGCATCGTCGTCGCTATCGGTGCTATTGTTGTTGCCGCGCTGTCCGCGTTGGCCCCCTTGTCCACGCTGACCGCGTTGACCTTGCTGACCGCGTTGCCCACGCATCTGTGAGCGATCCAGTTCAAAGTCGATCGCCGTCAGCTTTTCAATTTTGGCGACTTGCTCCGCGGTCAGTTCTTCTTTGACTTTACCTGCAGCGGCGGTGCGAGCTTCGGTCATCTTCGCCATCATTTCGCGGCGTTCTTCGGGCGAAGCGTCACGCATCCCCTGGAACGATCCACGCAATTCGGCATTGGCCGTTTCACGCGCGGCGGCGATCTTCTTCGATTGCTCATCGGTAATGCCGAGTTCGGCCTTGACCATCGCGTCGTTGAGCGCCGAACCTAGATCGGTCTTCAGCAGGATGCCGACGAGTTGCGACTTTTGCGCAGCGGTCAAAACGCCAGCGACCTTTTCCGAAGTTTCGGCGGCCATTTTGGTGAATTTCTCCCGACGAGCGTCACGATCCTCATCGTCGCCGCCACCTTGGAACATCTCACGCATTGCGGTGCGTGATTCGTCAGCGATCGTCTTGAGCTCTTCTTTTTGCTCGTCAGTCAGCTTCAGCAAAGCTTGGACTTGCTCAGTCCCCAGCAGCATCGAGCTGTTCGCGCCGCCAAAACCGCCAGCTCCGCGTCCGCCCCGTCCGCCGGGACCTTGCGCGACGCTGATTTGGGCCATTGCCGCCACCAGACAAACCGCGGCCAGACCGGCCAACCATTGATTTTTCCACACGTTCATGTTTGGTTCCTAAATATCGAGAGCAAGGGAAAAGGGAGGTGGCGCTCGCGTGAACTGCGACCGCCGATCATTTTGATCAGAAAGTTCGCGCTGCAAGTGAACGCCGTAACGCACCGCTGGCCGCGACGATTTAGTTAAACCCACCACTTTTACCGAAGTTACGCCAAGTTTTCGGAAATTTACCCGCGACGACGCGATTTGCCGCGTCTCGTATAATGCGTTCCGCCCAAACTAGATCTTCGCCAAACGCGGGAGAATTGTGATTCGACGTTTCGCCGCCCGCTGGGGAGTTCGTTTTTGGAACGCCGTCCAGCATTCAACCAACCGCGACGCGGACGTATTTGCTGCCTGCATTGCGTTTTACGTCTATATGTGGATGCTGCTCGCCGGGATTGTCTTCTTTGCGACCGCGCGATCATTAGTGCGCGAATCCATTACTGAGCAAGATTTACGACTCGAACTTCGCAACTGGATCGCGGCAGAAAGTTCGGATGAAACGGCCGCCGCTTTTATGAATTTCATCCGCGAAGGCGCCCAAAGCGACACGGCGGTCATCGGTTTTGGCATGCTGGGGCTGTTGCTGGTCGGAGCGACTGCTTTCGCTTGGCTCGAAAGGGCCTTTTCCCGAATCTTTGATCTGGAGTACCCAGCCAGCGAGACTTGGCGGCAACTGCTTTGGCGAATCGTCTTCTACCGGCTGAGAGCCTATGTCTTTGTGATGGCGCTCGGCTTTGTCGGCGTCGTCGCGTTGGCTTTGCTTTTCGCTTGGAAGCAGTTCCTCATCCGTAACGGTTCGGCTTGGGGCCTGTCGATCTTTCTACCAACGCAATATGCGGCCAGCTTGATGTTTAACTGGTTGTTAATCACGCTCGTTTTTTGGCAGGTTCCCCGCACCAACGTCAGTTTCTGGCACGCTCTCCGCGGAGCGCTCCTCTGCACCATCATGTGGGAAATCTGCCGCATTCCGATCGACATCTTTGTGGTCACCGGCAAGATGTCGACGTTTGGGATGGTCGGTTTTTTGATCGCCAGCATGCTTTGGCTTTACTATGCGATCTGGATCATTTTGTTCGGCTGCGCGTATGTTCGGTTTCTTGGAGATCCGCTTCCGCCGCCCACCGAATCCTCGCCATAAAAAAAAGGCGCCCTCGTCCGCAGAGAAGGGCGCCAAAGTCGATTCAGTATCGCGCTAATGCAACACGCGAATTAGAGAACGCAGTCGCAAGTGGTGCACTCGCATGCCTGGCACGTGCAAACGTCGCCGGTGCAGCAGTTGCACCCAGCTTCGCATTCACATGCCGCGTCGCATGCGCAAGCGGACTCGGCAACCGTGTTGACCGCACAAGTCGCGGTCGCCGCGGCTTTCTCGCTGCAACCGCACTTCTCGCACTCGCAAACTTCGCACGAGCACGTTTCGCCGTCACAATCAGGGCAAGCGCAGTTGACGCACTCACACGTCTTGGCGATGGTCTTATCGACCGGCGCCGAGTCGGCCGACGCCCAGGTGATCATGCCCAGCGAAAACGAGAAGAGCGCAGCCAATACCAATAAACTTTTCATGGAAGTATCTCCAATAGAAATCGTAAAAACTGAAATGAAATCGAAGCAATATCAGCAGCGTTCGATTTAATTCAGCCAACGACAATGGAGAACTTGGAGAGAGACTGTCCGCGCTGCACGAAGGTCTTCTCGCCCACCCGGAGACGGCGCCAAAGACGTCAATTCCGGGGTCAGAGAAGCAGACCAAGTGAGCAAATCAACCGGCGTATGCGTCTCGCTGGCCGTTGTCGGAACAAGCGGCGTCTCGATCGGTTCGACGCAGCAAGAGCAGCCGTCGCACGAAGGAGCTGCAACCGTCGTCTCGGTCAAAGATTGCTGACAGCAATTCCCTGGTGAGCCGCTGCAACATGCAAGTTCGGCGGTGCTGCAGCAGGAAGCGGTCGCCTCTTGCGCACAACTACAGGTTGTTTCGCCCGGCGCCGCACAAAGCGGAGCGGAAAAAACCACGCTGGTTGTCGAGCCCAAAGCGAGCCCCAACATCGTCAGCAAAGTGGCGGCGAAACGAATCATCGAGATCCAGACATGTACAAGTACGCAACGGTAGCGACAAACCAATCCTACGCATTCACCAGCGCGAGGACAATCCTGAATTTTCCGCTGCCGCAATCAGCGCGGCTGACGCGGCATTTTCTCCCCCAATTTTTCCATCAAATGAGCTGTTTGGGCATACGGCTTGGCGCCAGAGCTGGTTCGTGCACCGCTTTCGGGCAGTCCGATATCGTCGGCCGCTACTCGCATCTCCCAGTAAATCTCGGTATTGCGCGGTACTTCGGCAAAACTCAGCACCGAGACCCGCGGCAATTGCGCCGTGATCATCCGCCACAAGTTGCAGCGCAAATCGATGGAGGTCACCAGTGCGGTCGGCTGCTGCTGTTCTTCAAGCTGCTGGAAGCTGTCGGCCAAGTTGTCGATCAAGCGTTCGACCCAAGGACGAGCTTTGCGGCCGGCGCCGGCGTCGTTGAGCTCCAACAAGCGGTCTTCCAAATCAGGCTCTAGTCCGATCGCATGGACGCGGCCGTCACGATCCAGAAAACGCTGGCAGATTTGGCGTCCCATGCGAACGCGCACCGCCGCGACCAGCAGTTCAACATCACTAGTGCGAGCGCCATGTCGCACGAGCGATTCCAGCACGCGAGAGAAGTTCTTGATCGAGACTCCTTCTTCTAACAGACGCACGAGCACGGCATGGATGGTCGACAACGACAATGGACTGGCCCGCAGTTCTTCGACTTCGGCCGATTGTTCATCGCGATGCATTTCAATCAATCGACGTACGTCATCCAACGACAGCATCTCATGTGCGTGACGACGCAGGGTCTCTTGCAGATGGGTGACCAGCAGCATACTCGGCTCGATCACCAGATACCCTGCTTTTTCGGCTTCCTGTTGTTGATCAGACCGAATCCAGATTCCAGGTCCGCCAAAAGTCGGATCAACGCCGGGCGAACCCTCCAGCGTTTCGGTCGCTGTGCCCATATCGAGCGCGATATATTTGCCGGGGCCAAAGCGAGCGCGGGCAAGTTCGTTCTCATCGATCAGAATGCGATACTCGTTGTCGCCCAGTTGCCGGCTATCTCGCATGCGGATATTGGGCACGACAATCCCCAGCGAATCGGCTAGCTGACAGCGTACGGCCGTCATCCGATCGTAAAAGTCTTTCGACTCTGGCGCGACGATCGAGATCAGCGATTGTCCAACTTCCAGGGAGAGTCGATCCATCGCTAGATACGAACGCCATGGCTCGTTTGATTCCGGCAGACTCACTTCGACTTTCTCTTCCGGTTCGGCGTACCACGGCGACTTGCCATGGTCGGCGACGACCGGAATATCGAGCAAATCCTCGTCGCCACAGCTGATCGCGACAATATGGTGGAAATGGACAAGCGTCTCTTGCCCGTGATGCTCTGGATCGATACTCCAGGCGGCGTCTTCGGTCTCCCCCTGCGAACTGGCGTTGATCAGTCGAACGCAATCTTCATAGATCGCCGCGACTTCTCCGCGCAGTTTGATGTGGCCAAAGGTCGAAACGCAGACTTCTCTGCCGATATATCGTGAAAGTATCGAGGAGTAATCCATCGAAGCGCCCCTACCTGATCCGAGAAGAATGCTGCTATCGTTTCGCGAGCGAAACATCAACATGATTCTAGTTACAAGTCGAAGCAAGCGGCAACCTTTTGCTTGAGACAAAACCAGCGTAGAGCGGCAGATTCAGGAATATTGCGTTCCGAATACGACGATTCCGACGACCAGCATGGTTAAAAAAGATACAAAGAATTTTCACGGTTCGTATGGACAATTGCGACCGCATCGATTTAGAACAGAGGCATGCAGCCGAAGTCATCAAGTGATACGGCTTTCCGTCGTTCGCTTACGACTCTGCTGGCGCTTTACCGAGCCGCCTGATTAGACCTGTGGTTTTGACAGGCAACCCGCATGGAAGTAGCGTCGTCTACGGACGATGAAGGGAGGCGAAATGGCGATCCTTCGATTATCCGGGTGAAACCGAAATTTGACCGTCTGAGATCTGTCAATCTAGTTTCGCTCAGGATCAAAACCGCATGATTGATCACGTGGGCCAGCAGCTTCCCAAGCTGTTTGTGCTGGACACCAATGTCCTTCTTCACGACGCCAAAAGTTTCCGCAATTTTGAAGACAACGACGTTGTCATTCCAATCACGGTCCTAGAAGAGCTGGACCGGTTCAAAAAAGGAAATGAAGATATTCATTTCCAAGCTCGTGAGTTCCTTCGCCAAATCGACGTACTGACGGGCGACATTCTCTCAGAAACGGGCGCATCGCTCGGCGATGACCACGGCAAGTTGCGCGTCGTTTTTTGCCATGACCAAGACGCTCGCTTGAATCGCGTCTTTATCTCGGATTCCCCCGACAACCGCATTCTTAACACCGGCCTCTTTTTGCAGCGCACGTCGCCTGAGCGACGCGTGATCTTGATCTCGAAAGACACCAACCTGCGGATGAAGGCGAAAAGCCTTGGGTTGCAAGCTCAGGACTATATCAACGACAAGATTGAGAGTTTCGACAAGCTCTACACAGGGCGCCGCATCGTCGAAAACATCTCGACGGAACAGATCGATCGTTTCTTCCAAAATGGCGGCGCCGTCAACGCCGTCGATTTCCCGGAGGTGCAACATCCGACAGCGAATGAAAATTTTGTGCTCCGCAACGGTTCCAAATCGGTGCTGGCGACGTTTAGCGCCGGCAACCAACTTTTGCAGCGCGTCGAAAAATACTCCCCCTACGGGATCAAGCCGCGCAACGCCGAACAGTTGTTCGCGATCAAAGCGCTGCTCGATGACGATATAAAACTGGTCACGTTGGCCGGCAAAGCAGGCACCGGCAAAACCTTGCTGGCGCTCGCGTCGGCGCTCGAATGTTCTTCCAACTATCGACAGATTCTTTTGGCGCGTCCGGTCGTGCCGCTGTCCAACAAAGATCTTGGTTACTTACCCGGCGATATTTCGGCCAAGCTTGATCCTTACATGCAACCGCTGTTCGACAACCTCTCGGTCATTCGACATCAGTTTGGCGAGAACGATAAGCAAGCGCAAAAGATCAACCGCATGCTCGAAATGGAGAAGCTGGTCATCACGCCGTTGGCCTATATTCGCGGTCGAAGTTTGCAGCGGATGTATATGATTGTTGACGAGGCGCAAAACTTAACTCCGCACGAAGTGAAGACAATTATCACGCGTGCCGGAGAAGGAACGAAGGTCATCTTGACCGGCGACATTCAACAGATTGATCATCCTTACCTCGATTCGCTCTCCAACGGCTTGTCCTATTTGATCAACCGCATGGTCGGCCAACCCCTTTACGCGCATATCAGCCTTGAGAAAGGGGAACGCTCGGATCTTGCCGATTTGGCGAGCGAATTGCTGTAAACGGCTCACCCCGTAAAGGGGCTTTTTCAGGGAGATTCTGGGCCACGTTAGGTGGATTAGGGATCGACGTTCGACTATCTTGAAGCTGCGTGGGATCATCTTCTTGCTCCCATGCAGCTCTTTTTGTTTCCCGCCTTGCTTCCAGAGACTCACCGATGCGACAACTGTCTTCGCTCTTTTTTGCGCTGGTGTTCGCCATGCCTTTGTGCGGCCAAGAGATCAAAGCTTTGTACGACGAAGCCGAACTCCCCAAGTTTACGCTCCCCGATCCGCTCGTCGCCGCCGATGGAACCAAAATCACGTCGGCCGAAGCGTGGCGAAAAATTCGCCGTCCCGAATTGCTCGCCATGTTTGAGGCCGAGGTCTACGGCAAGGCGCCAAGTCCGCGAAAAATCAGCAGTCGCGTCTTGAATGAAGGAGCCGTGTTTGGCGGCAAAGCGACGCGTCGCCAGGTTCGGATCTTTTTGACCGGCAAAGAAGATGGCCCGTATGTCGACCTGCTGCTTTACCTGCCCAAAAGCAGTTCTCCGGTTCCGGTCGTTGCGGCGCTCAACTTCAAAGGAAATCATTCAACCAGCGATGATCCAGAGGTCTTGTTGCCCGAGTCTTGGATGCGAGCCAACGACGCTGATGGAATCAAAAACCATACCGCGACCGAAAAATCGCGCGGCGCTGCGAAGGCGCGTTGGCCGATCGAGCGCATCGTTGATCGCGGTTACGCTTTGGCGACTGCCTACTACGGCGATATCGATCCCGACTTTAACGACCAGTTCCAAAACGGCGTTCATCCCTCATTCTATGCCGAAGGGCAAACGAAACCTGCGGCTGACGAGTGGGGCAGCATCGCCGCTTGGGCGTTTGGTTTGTCGCGGATTGTCGACTATCTGGAGCAACAAGACGCAATTGATCATGACCGCATGATCGTCATGGGGCATTCGCGTCTCGGCAAAACCTCGCTTTGGGCAGGCGCGACCGACGAACGTTTGGCGTTGGTGATCTCGAACAACTCCGGCTGTGGAGGCGCAGCGCTCAGCCGCCGACGCTTCGGAGAATCGGTCCGCCGCATCAACAAGTCGTTTCCGCATTGGTTTTGCGACAACTTTGTGAAGTACGGCGACAACGAAGACGCTTGTCCGGTCGATCAGCACGAACTAATCGCACTCATCGCACCACGTCCCGTTTTGATCTGCAGTGCCGAAGAAGATCGTTGGGCCGATCCCCATGGTGAGTTTCTGTCGGGGCTTTACGCCGACCCGGTCTATCGCTTGCTGGGAACTGACGGCCTGGCGGTCGAAGAAATGCCGCCGCTAGATCAGCTGGTCAACAGCCGCATCGGCTACCGGATCCGTCCCGGCAAACACGACGTTACGTTAAGTGACTGGGAAGCCTATCTCGACTTCGCCGACAAGCAGCTCACGAGCAAATAGGCTAGGGCCCCGCCAACCGATCGCCAAAGCCGCCTAGAGAAGTCTCTGGGCGGCTTTTTTCGTATCGTCAGAGCCGCCAGCTCGGCTTCCAGCAAGCGTCGAGTCGTTAATGTCGTTATAAGCCGCGTGGCTAGCGCGAGCGAATCGACTGGATTGCGTGAGATTGCGTATTCGCGCAATTCCGCAATCTATGCTTCAACGCACTCATTTTCTCGACGGCCTTAAAGCTCGAGCACGTTTGCACCGAATTGCCGGCGACGGATCACTTCGATCTTGCGCTGCGGCACAATAGGGTTGCGCAACATGTCGTTCTTCATCAATTCGCTCCATTTAATATTGCTGTTCGTTGCGCTAGTCGCAGCGCTCTCGCTATTTCTTGCAATCGCCTACCGCGGTCGCTGGTCGATCGCTTCCCCGTTGCGTTTGGCGGTCTTGCAGCGACGACAACGACGTGATCGCAAACGCCGGCAAGAGCATATCATTGCGCTGCGCAAGACGACCGAAGCGGTAAATTCCGCGAAACGCCAGAGCCAGCGAAAATCGGAGTTGCTGACCTTCGTCACGCAACTGCAAAAGTCCTATATCTCTGGTGATAATCCGCTTCAACTCTCCGAGCAGCTGCTCCAGTTCGTCTTGGACTTCACCGAGAGCAAGTTCGGCTTTGTCGGAGAAGTGGTGCTGACCGAAGCAGGCCTATCGCACTTGCGGGTCGACAGTATCGCCAACATCGCCTGGAATGCTGAGACGCGTCTGTTGCAGGAATCGCAAATGAAAAAGGATTTCGATTCTGGTTCTCTGCACAATCTATTCGTTGCGGCGATCCATCGTTGTGAAATCGTCACCTCCAATTCGCCGGCGACCGATTCGCGCTTGGGAGAGCTTCCGCCGGGGCATCCCCCGCTTACTTCGTTTTTGGGTTTACCGCTGATTAGCGGTGAATCGGTTGTGGGCATGATCGGCGTCGCCAATCGATCGCGCGGATATGACGAAGCGTTGATCAACGAGCTTCGCCCGCTGCTGACCACGGTAGCTCAGTTGATTGTCGCAATGAAGAACGAACGTTCGCGGCTAGCGACCGAAGAACGTTTATGGGATACGCTGGACGAATTGGTCGAACAGCGCAGTCGCGTCCAAGAGTACGCCGCGGAATTGGAAGTCAAGAATCACGAACTGGAAGAATCGCGTCGCCGCGCTGAAGCGAGCAATCTGGCGAAAAGCGAATTCCTCGCGAACATGAGCCACGAAATCCGGACGCCGATGACTGCAGTACTCGGTTTCGCCGACGTGCTGCTAGAAGATGGCGATATCCAAAAGGCGCCGAAGAGTCGCGTCGATGTGATCCGCACCATCCAAAGAAACGGAATGCACCTGCTCGGTCTGATCAATGACATCCTGGACGTATCGAAAATCGAAGCAGGCAAACTCTCTGTCGAGCAAGTCAAATGTCGTCCCGCTGCGATTATCAAAGAAGTGCTCTCGTTGATGCAGGTACGCGCAGAGCAGAGTCAGGTCGAGTTGAAACTGCGCTACGAAAGTGAAACTCCTCAAGAGATCATTTCCGATCCGACGCGCATGCGGCAGATCTTGATGAATCTGATCGGCAATGCGATCAAGTTTACGGAAGAAGGAAGCGTCACGCTCGCGGTTCGATTTATCGACTCGCCTGAAAGGCCGATGTTAGAGTTTGACGTGATCGATACCGGGATCGGCATGACGCTTGAGCATCAACAGCTTCTATTTCAACCCTTCTCACAAGCCGACTCGTCGATGTCGCGTCGATTCGGGGGAAGCGGGTTGGGGCTGGCGATTAGTCTTCGTTTAGCCGGTTTGCTCGGCGGCGAAGTTTCGCTCGTGCAGTCGACGCCGGAAACAGGCAGCACTTTCCGATTTCGCGTTGGCGTCGGAGTTTTGGAGAGTCCTGCCATGGTCGGGCCCCAAGACGCTTGCGATGAGTCGAACGGCCGCATCCTCTCGGTGGCGAACGCAAACGCCCCCAATTGTTTGCAGGGCTGTCGCATTTTGGTCGCCGAAGATGGTCCCGACAATCAACGGCTGATTCGCTACTTTCTCGAAAAAGCTGGCGCCGCCGTGACCATGGTCGAAAACGGCCAACTGGCGATCGACGCCGCGCTGGATGCGCTGCGAGAGAAAGAACCATTTCACGTGATCCTGACCGATATCCAGATGCCGGTGGTCGATGGATACGAAGCGACCGCTCGACTGCGGGCCGCCGGATATACTGGTCGAATTGTGGCGCTTACCGCGCATGCGATGGAAGGAGAGCGCGCCAAGTGCCTGGAAGCGGGTTGTGATGATTTCGCTTCCAAGCCGATCCAGCGGGTTCACCTGATCTCGCAAATCGAGAGCCACTTTCATGCGGCCCGCGAGCATGCTCAGCAATCGTAGCGATGACGTTTCGCTTCCCGATTTCAATTCGCGCCGCGCGAAACTAGAATCAAGGACGAACTTGTCCTCCTGCGATCCTCTCCCCCAAGTTTTATGCCGTCCCGGGCTTCCTCTCCGCATGTCGCGTTGTTGATTGAAACGTCGCGTACCTATGGACGCGAGTTGCTGCATGGAGTCCGCAAGTACGTCGCCGAACATGGCCCCTGGTCACTGTTGGTCGAATCCCGCTCTTTGGAGTCGCCGCCCCCTCCCTGGCTGCCGGCATGGAAAGGAAACGGTATTCTGACCCGTAGCGGGTCGCAAGCGATGGCCGACGCGGTCAGTCGCGCCAAGTTGCCGACGGTCGAATTGCGTTCGACGCGTCTGCAGCACTCCTTTCCGTTTGTCGGCGTCGACAATCGTTCACTGGGAAAATCGGTCGCCGAGCACTTTCTCAGCCGTGGGTTTCGGCACTTTGCGGTCTATCAGCTAGGCGCCGAAGAGTATTTTCAGCAGCGCTGCGAAAACTTTGTTCAGACCGTCGCCGACAACGGCTATGAAGCGTTTCGCTACCATCCCCGCAATCGTCGTGAGCAACCGACCGAATGGGAGCAAGCACAGCAGGAACTGGCCGACTGGGTCGACCAACTTCCGAAGCCGGTCGGCGTGATGGCCTGCACCGATCAGCTTGGCTTTTGGCTTTTGGATGCGTGTCGGCGGTGCGGAGCGATCGTACCGGAAGAAGTCGCCGTCGTCGGCGTCGAGAATGACGCGTCGCTCTGCAACATGGCCAGTACTCCGCTGTCGAGCATCGAGCTGAACGGCGTTGCGATCGGCTATCGCGCCGCCGAACTTCTGGAGCATCTCATGCGCGGAGGCAAACCACCCAAGAAACCAATCCTGATCGAACCGCTTGGCGTGGTGACCCGACTTTCGTCGGACGTTGTCGCGGTGGACGAACCGGAACTCGCCGCGGCGCTCCTGTTCATGCGCGAACATGCCTGTGATGGAATATCGGTCTCGGACGTGTTGCGCGCCGTCGCAATCTCGCGCAGTTCGCTCGAACGCGGGCTACGCAAGTTGCTGGGACGCTCTCCCAACCAGGAACTGCTCCGCCTGAAACTGAAGCGCGCCGAAGAAATGCTGACGCATACCGACCTCACTCTGGCGGCCATCGCCGAGAAATGCGGCTTTCGCCGCACGCAGCATCTGGCCGAAACATTTCGCGATCTCTTCGGTACTCCACCGGGCCAATACCGCCGAGAACGGCGGAAAGCGTAAGATCTCCACCAGCGTTGACAAGATAACGGAGGGATTCTACGCATTTGCGGATTGTTGTGCGGAGCCGGCTGTAAGAGGATTAGGGAATAATCATTGAGTAGCAGGATAAATTCTGCTTGATGCACCTATTCTCTTCTCCCCATAGGCCATCTCATGCAACGTAATTATCTTTCCCATCGCGCGTTCACACTGGTCGAACTATTAGTCGTCATCGCCATTATTGGGGTCTTGATCGCGTTGCTGTTGCCGGCAGTGCAACAAGCCCGCGAAGCGGCCCGGCGAATGGATTGCAGCAACAAAATGAAGCAGATGGCGCTAGCGGTCCACAACTACCACGATACGCATCTTGTCTTTCCCTGCGGCGCCGTGCAGATCAGCTCGATGCCGGAGACCTGCATTTCCGGCAGCAACACGTATGGAACGGCTCGCGCGCCTTGGTCGGTGTTGATTTTGCCGTTTCTTGAACAATCGAACTCGCACGATCTCTTTAATTTGGGCGGCAGCTTCAACCATCTCATCGGCTGTACGACTTGCCAACTTTCGTCACGCGGTTGGCCCATCGATCCGAACAATCTGGCGATGTCCACCACGCAAAATAAAGCGTTCCAGTGCCCCTCGAATCCGGATAGTTCGACGGTCGACTTCTCGACAAGTTACGCCGGCGTCATGGGGGGCGGAGTCGTCGCCGACGCCAAATGTAAATACATCAGTGACGAACGGCTGATCTATACGAACGGCGTGCTCATCGTTAATGGAAAACTTTCTTTTGGAGCCATTTCCGACGGTTCTTCGAATACTTTGCTGCTCGGCGAAAATTGGGAAGTCTCGCCTGCCTACAGTTGGTCGTCTGGTCCGCGCGGCAGCGACAGTTTTGGCAGCGGCGGCATCTTGCTTTCCGCGGTGGATTCCATCAACACGAAATGCTGCTCTTCGAATCTTGCCTATATGCATCGCACGCTGTTTAGCGGTCATCCTGGAGGCGCTCAGGTCGCTTTGGCCGATGGCTCGGTTCGTTTTCTCGCCGAAACGTTGAATGTCGACGTTTTTCGACTGCTCGGCAATCGCCAAGATGGACAACCGGTCGCGTTTCCCTAATCGCATTGTCGTCGAGTTATCAGCTGCCTCCTTCCGATCATTCGTCTCCCTGTAGAGAACCTCATCATGCGATGTAAAGTTTTCCCATCACTCGCCTTGTTGGCGGGGATCATGCTGACAGGTTGCGGTCCTTCCTCCCCAGGCGTCGCCGTGAAAGGATTGGTCACCTACGACGGTCAACCGATTCCTAAAGGGCGAATCTCGTTTGAGCCAAGCAGTTCCACCATGCATGTCGCCGTGGTGAGCGCGAAAATTGAAAACGGCGGCTATCAGTTGCCCGCCGACGCCGGGCCCGCGCCAGGCCAGTACAACGTACGAATTGCCGGCTATGACGGCGCTCCGCCCAAACCTTCTGAAATTGATCCGGCCGATGCGCCGGGAGTTGAATTTTTAGGCCATCCGCTGTTTGACGAATATGTCACTTTGATCGAAGTCGCCGACGACGACCGCCCCCGAGATATCATCGTTCCTACCAACGCTGGCCGTCGTTAGAGACACGTTCCCCGCACCTTTACCCACCATTTTTGGAGTAAATATGACTTCCCCCCACATCCATCGTCGTGACTGGATCACGCAAGTGTCCGCCGCCGCATCTTCTGCGCTCGTCTTTGGCGGTCTCTCCTCGGCCTCGGCTGACGAAAAGCCGCGTGACGCCAATTCGCGCATCGGTATTGGCGCTATTGGGCTGCGGTATCAAGGTTCGGTCATCACCGAAAAGTCCGCCGCCCACGGCGATATCGTCGCGTTGGCCGACGTCGATCGTGATATCCTCGAAAAAGCGAACGCCGACTTTGGCGGCAAATCGGCTCTGCTGGAAGACTATCGTGATCTGCTCTCGCGCGATGATGTCGACGTAGTGATGATCGGCACGCCGGATCACTGGCACTCGAAAATGGTGATCGACGCGTGTCGCGCCGGCAAAGACGTCTATTGCGAAAAGCCGTTGACGTTGACGATTGACGAAGGCAAGAAGATTCGTGACGTCGTCCGCGAAACGGGCCGCGTCGTCCAAGTCGGATCATGGCAACGGAGCGATAGCCGCTTTCGCACCGCCGTCGAAATGGTCCGCCAAGGATGGGTCGGTAATCTGCAACGCGTGGATATCGTCCTCGGTAAGAACAAGACCGGCGGACCCTTCGCCAAGCAACCGGTCCCGAAGAATCTCAACTGGGACATGTGGCAAGGGCAAACGCCGGACGTCCCCTATATTCCGGAGCGTTCGCACTATACGTTCCGCTGGTGGTACGAATATAGCGGCGGTCAGATGACCGACTGGGGAGCGCACCATATCGACATCGGCCAATGGGGCGCTGGCGCTCTGCCGGTTGAAATCGAAGGGACCGCCAAAATGCCGAATGTGGCCGACGGCTACAACGTCGCAGTCGACTATCACGTTCGCTACAAGCTGGAAAACGGCGTCGAACTGACGGTCGCGGATAACGGCCGGAACGGCATCATGTTCACTGGCGACAAAGGACGCATGTTCGTCAATCGCGGCTCGCTGGATGGCGCGCCGACCGAAAAGCCGCTGCCGCGGGAAGACTTCGTGCTGTACGACTTTGACAATCGAGAGCGTCCCGAGCGCGCCGGCAAACTCGACGCGATCATCAATCACATGGGCAACTTCTTTGACTGCGTCGCCGCTCGCAAGACGCCGATCTCCGACATCGAAGGTCAGCACCGCAGCGTCAGCACTTGCCACTTGGGGAACATTTCGATGAAGTTGGGCCGCAAGCTGACTTGGGATCCGAAGAGCGAAACGTTTGTCGGCGACGACGAAGCGAACCAACATCTGAGCCGCGAGCAACGCGCCGGCTATGAAGTAGGTTAGTCGGATGTGCGATCGCCAACGATTCAAATGGAGGATGCGGTGCGTCGCGCTGCTCTGTGCGCTGGCGGTCGCTCCCTTGTGCGCTCAAGAGCCGCGCCGGACCAATGTGGTCGTGATCCTGGCCGACGACCAGTCGTATCAGGATTTCGGCTTCCTGGGAAACAGGGACGTGCTGACTCCGCATTTGGATCAACTGGCCGCCCAGTCGGCTTGCTTTGTCAACGGCTACGTGCCGATGAGCGTCTGTCGTCCTTCGTTGGCGACGGCGCTGACCGGGCTCTATCCGCATCAACATGGCGTTCATTTCAATCATCCTCCGCCCGGCTTGAAAGCGATGCAGGGGATGACCGCCGCTCAATACGAGCAAACCCGCGCGACAACCGATCGCCTGCTCATGCGGGTTCCTACCTTGCCGCGTATTTTGGCCCGCCATGGTTATGCTTGCCTGCAAACCGGCAAACATTGGGAAGGGGATTATCGCAATGCCGGCTTCACGCATGGCATGACGCTGGGTAAACCAAGCGCACGGCGAGACGCGATCTCTGGAACGCGTCAGCAATCCAACGGACAATGGGTCGCCCATGGCAACGGCGACGCCGGCTTGACGATCGGGCGCGAAACGATGGCGCCGATTTATGACTTCATCCGTCAACAGCGCGATCGCCCCTTCCTGGTCTGGTACGCACCGTTTTTGCCGCATGCGCCGTTTGATGCGCCAGCACGTTTTCAGGCGATGTATGCAGAACGCGAATTGCCGTCGCGGCTGCGGAAATACTACGCCGAGATCACGCGCTTCGACGAGACGGTCGGCCAGTTGTTGCAATTCCTGGAAAAGGAAGGACTGAGCGACGAGACGCTGGTCGTATTCGCATCGGACAACGGGTATCGCCCGGTCAGCGCGAGTTCGGCACGCCAAGATGATCGTTCTAAACTTTCTCCCTTTGAAGATGGATTGCGGACGCCGCTGTTGTTCCGTCTTCCTGGCCAGTCGAAGCCGCAACGCTATTCGCAATTGGTGCAAACGGTCGATCTAGCGCCAACCATCCTGGCGGCGTTGGGACTAGCCGATGAAATTACGCCGCGGATGCCGGGCGCGAATCTCTGGCCGGCGATTACCGGGATGGCCGATCCGCCGCCGCGCAGCGCGTTTGGCGCGATCTATCCAAACGACGCCCAATCGCTGGATCAACCTTCTCAGCATGTTCGCGCACGCTGGATTCGCGACGGCGACTTCAAATTGATCGTGCCTGCCGATCGCGAGCGACAAATCGAATTGTCGCTGTTTGATTTGCAAAGCGATCCGCAGGAAATGACGAATCTGGTCCAAGACCAGCAATATCACCCCCTTGTTACGCAACTTCGAAAGAAACTCGACGCTTGGTGGTCCGCGGAAGACGACTCGCGCGTTACGTTTACAGCACAGGAATCGCCATGACGCATCCTATACACGTACAACGGCTGTCGCGACGACGCTTTTGTGCAACCGCAGCTGCTATCGGCGCTAGTGCCGCCTGGCTTTCGCCGGCGGTGCAAGCCAAGCCGGTAAACGACGAATTTCAACTCAACTACATGCTTCCCTCCAGCATGTACGGTTACGCCAAGCTCGCCGAGATTTTGCCGGAAGCCAAAAAGATTGGCGCTACGCAGATTGACGTGTGGCCCAAAGTGCATGGCGATCAACGCGAGCAGATCGACGCTTTAGGCGAAGAAAAATTCGCCGAACTTCTCAAGCGAAACGACGTCCAGTTGGGCTGCATTACGCAGTACAAGCTTGGCCCGTTTGGTCTGCAGGACGAGATGCGTTTGGCCCAGCGATTTGGCTGCCAGCTGATGGTGACCGGAGGCGCTGGTCCCAAAGGGCTGAAAGGCGCCGAGCTCAAGAAAGCGGTCGCTGATTTCGTCGAAAAGATGAAACCGCAACTAGAAGTCGCCGAAGAAACCGGCGTCACGATCGCGATCGAGAACCACGCCAACAACTTGATCGAATCACCCGATTCGCTCCGTTGGCTGCTGGAGCTGCGGCCGTCGAAGCATTTGGCGATCGCATTTGCTCCTTACCACTTGCCGCAAGAGGAAAAGCTCCTCACGCAACTCATTCATGAGTTGGCCGAAGGGATGCAGATGTTCTACGCTTGGCAGCATGGCGACGGCGCGCATGATCCGCTGCCGACCGAGCGGCAACTGTTGCAAATGCCGGGTCGCGGTCCGCTCGATTTTCAACCATTGGTCGCCGCGCTCGCAGCGATACGCTACCAAGGCTGGACCGAAGTCTTTATGCATCCCGTTCCGCGCGGCGTGCCGATCTTGCCTACTGTTTCGGAAACGACCGCCGAGATTGCTCGGGGTCGCAACTATTTAGATCAATTTGTCGCCCAGTTGGCGAAAGGGAAATAAACGTGTCAAACAAAGTATTGATTATCATCGGTGACGCGTCGGAAACGCTCGACACGCTCTATCCCTACTATCGTCTGCAAGAGGGAGGCTACCATCCGGTTGTCGCCGCGCCGGAACAGCGTCTGTATCAGATGGTAATGCACGAAGTGAAGCCTGGCTGGACCATCACCAAAGAATGGGAAGGCTACACGCTGAAGGCCGAGATCGCTTTCGCCGATATCGTGCCGGAAGATTACGCCGGCATCATGCTGAGCGGCGGCCGCGCGCCAGAATACATTCGTTACGACGAACACTTAATCAACGCCACGCGTTACTTTGTCGAGTCAGGCAAACCGGTCGCGTCGGTTTGTCATGGGGTCGAGATTTTGGCCTACGCCGATTGCGTACGGGGCCGCCGCATGGCGACCGTCCCCAAGTGCAAGTTCGATCTCGAAGTTCGCGGCGGCGTCTTTGTCGATGAGCCTTGCGTTGTGGACGGCAACATCGTCAGCGGCCGCACGTTTCATGACAACGGACGCTACTTTGGCGCCTTCATGAAACAGTTGGACGAAGCTCGCGACGCACACCGCAACAACAAATCGACCGAAGCCAGCGGAGCGGCACGATTGGTCACCAACGGGGTCCATTCTTAATCGTCAAAGACCCGCTATGGAGGGGTGTTGCGGCGCAGGTGCTGAAAGTGAGATTTCGCCAAACGACATCAGGTTGGATCGGATCGGACAAGGTTGGACCGGATCGGACAAGGTTGGATCGGATCGGACAAGGTTGGATCGGATCGGACAAGGTTGGATCGGATCGGACAAGGTTGGATCGGATCGGACAAGGTTGGATCGGATCGGACAAGGTTGGACCGGATCGGACAAGGTTGGACCGGATCGGACAAGGTTGGACCGGATCCGCCAGCGCATGGAAAAACGCGAATTGTCAAAGAGCATCGGAGCCTCTGCGGAACTGCCGACAGATGCTCGTCCCCGCAGGGCGGAAACCTTCGTTAGCAGCGCCGAATGCCAGCTCGCCGTACGGCAATCGACCACGAATCCGTGCGTTTCGTCAACGGACAATTTTTGACCATCGACGGCGGTCTTCGTAGGCGAAACCGACCGCCAACCCTCGGCAAATAGCGCCTTCAAATCGCGCGCTGCAGGCGACACCAAGAATTGCCCAGCATCCCTCCACGCCAGCGAGATGCGCTGGCGTTTTTCCCTGCTGGAAGCAGCCAACTACTCGTCGCCAGAAGGTCCATAGACGCCAGGCACCGGAATATCATTCATCCGCAGATAAACGCGGACCGTTGCGCGGTGATGGATCATATGGCTAAGCGCCCATTTTCGTAGCGTCGCCCCTTTGGTCATGGTGAACATGACCTGACCGCCCATCATAAACGCCCAGTCTTGCGCGAAGACGTCGTCGGGCGTTTTCGCCAACACCGTGCGAGCGGTCGCTACGTTCTTATCGAACAGAGCGAGAATCTCCTCGATCGAATCCAGGCTAGGCGATTTCCAGGCCGGCCCGTCGATCGGAGCGATGTCGAGCGAATCGTGATCGAGCATGAACTCGATCCAGTTCGGAATGTCGGCCAGATGGTTGGCGTTCCAGCCGATCGTGTTCGACTTTTTGTGCGGCTTCCAGTCGAGCTTGTCATTCGGAATCGCTTCCAGCGTCTTACGGGTCAGCGACATCTCTTCATCAAATTCCGGCAACAGCGTCTCGGCAATCGTCATTTTGATTCTCCATTTCTAAGGTGCAGACATGCTTCAAGCTGAAAGTTCAGCCTTTCAATACCACGCCGATCGACAGTGTACAAAAATCCAGTAATCCTGGCAGTACGATTGCCATCGTTTTAAGGAGACAATTGGATCAATTTAGTATATCGCCGCATAATCACCCTATGATGCGAAGTCAATTCCCTTACGCCTGCGAAACTGGTTGACACAGCCCCCGCCAATAGGTAGCCTCAGGATGGTTTTTTAATAACAAACTGATTTTCAGGCTTCGATACATGCCCCAAAAAAGATTTGCTTTCACCCTGGTCGAACTACTTGTAGTCATCGCAATTATTGGGGTTCTGATCGCACTTTTGCTGCCTGCCGTACAACAGGCGCGGGAAGCTGCACGGCGAATGCAGTGTTCCAACAATCTGAAGCAGATGGCGTTGGCGATGCATGGCTACCACGATGTGCATCTCTCTTTTCCGATCGGCACTTATCAATATGGCGCTGCGGGCCTCTCGTTGGATCGTGGTTATATGGGCTGGTCGATTGGAATCCTCGGGTTCATCGAACAACAAAATTTGTTCGATCAGTACGACTCGTCCTATGACGCTGTTTCTTCGGTCAATACCGTTGTTCGCGAGAGCGTGATCGCAACCTACAACTGTCCGAGTGATCCCAATGCAGGCCAATTGTTGGGAACGGCGACGGCTAATTGTTGCGGGCGAAAATTTGCCAGCAGTTCGTATCGCGGCATCTCTGGCCGCTCTAATGGCTCCGGGTATTTCGATGACGTCATCCTGTTCCCCTCGACAAACCGGGAAGATAAGGGGATCCTCACCGCGCTGGAAGAAGGTGAACGACCGACGCGATTCGCCGATATCACCGATGGTACAAGCAATACTTTACTGGTTGGCGAAGCGCACGCGACAGGCACGCCGGATCGGGGCGCCTTTTGGGCACAGACCTACACTTCGTATGCACTCGCTTCGATCACGGTCGGTTATCCCGCTCCAACTTTTGGGATTACTGATTATTCCGATTGCGCTACGGTCGCCAACGACCAAGGCGTCCACTTGAATGCTTGCAAGCGATATCTGGGATCGCTGCATACCGGCGGAGTCCAATTTGCACGTGCCGATGGCAGCGTTAGCTTCACTTCTGTGACGATCGACCAAGCCATCTTAGGCGGTCATGCGACGGCCTCCGGTAACGAAGTACTTCCCTAGTTATGGCCAATAGAGAAGTAACTTCGGACCCGCGTTACCAAGCGTTTTAAGCCCCAGGCATTCCTTCGAGAGCCCCATGAATCCCTTGCAGAACGCCGTCGCAGTCAATCGTGCAAAGCCCCACTTTACCGCCTTGCTGCAATTGGCGGCGAGCAGTTGTTGTCTCATCGCTCTGATCGGCTGTGGAAGCAATCCGTATTTGCCTGTCTCTGGCACTGTGCTGCTAGATGGCCAACCACTCGAAGACGCCAAGCTGATTTTTGAGCCCATCGGCGACGCGGAGGGCAATACTAGCGGCAGACCCTCGTATGGTCGCACCGATGCGTCAGGGCAATATTCGCTTCATTGTCCCATCGCCGATCAAGATGGAGCAGTCATCGGTCGGCACCGCGTGCGAATTGTGACAACCAAGTTGCCCACGTACACCGAGACTCAAAAATCGAAAGCAAGGAAGCACCTGCAAGAACAGGAGGCCGAAGGCGGTAATCCTAACGCAGAGATCACACAGGAAATGGTGGACAACTATCTCAGCGACGTTGTGCGAGTGGTGGCGACCAAAGAATTGCTGCCAGCCAAGTATAACTCTCAGACCGAGTTGGAATTTACCGTCAAAGCGAGCGGCGACAACCAAGCCGATTTTGATCTCCAATCACGGCGTTAGTGCGCACTCTTGCGCAACGCCGTTTGCTTGTTGCGGACACCTCTGCTCCGCGGCAATGATGTCTGACTTCGGCGAGCGGGCTAATCTTACTCTTGCCTCCGCGACTGCTTGGCCTAAAAAAGTCGCTTCTCCCCGTCGTATTTGTCGCAAGGCGAAATCCGACCTCAAAAGATGCTCCAGGGGGAATCGATATTAACCTTCGCGCTTGCGAGGGTTCTTTCTATCGAGCAATGGCAAGAAAAATAAGCCCCCTTATTTTGCAAAAACTTGTGAGGATTGGCGCAATTCGCACCCAAACACCAAAACTCAACTTGTCGACTCGGATATCGATCGTGAGAATCAAAGGAGACTCACCCACCCTGTTGTTTGCCGATTTTATGCCTGCGAATCGCCCTCTTACCCTAGGACTCTGGTCGTATGATCGATGCGTCCGCTGCTGCTGCCTTTGAATCGACGATTGGGCCCGCTGGCGACATGCCGCGCAACTCTGGCGCCGCGCTGTTGGCGCTTTGCATGGGCGCCTTCGCGATCGGCACGACCGAGTTTTTGCCGGTCGCGCTGTTGCCAACGATCGGTGAGGATCTGGAAGTGTCGCTTCCGGCCGCCGGCCTGTTGGTCTCCGGCTATGCGTTGGGAGTCACGCTGCTGACGCCGATCTTGTCGGCGATGTTCTCCGGCTTGCCGCGCAAAGGGATGCTGATCAGCTTGATGGGGCTCTTCTTTGTGACGAATCTGCTGTGCGCGTTGGCGCCCAATTATGGCTTTTTGCTGGGCGTCCGATTTTTTACGGCGATCTCGCACGGCGTCTTTCTGGCCGCGGCGACAACCGTCGCAACATCGCTGGTTCCCAAGGGGAAAGAGGCGCATGCGATCGGCGTGATCTTCGCCGGATTGTCGGTCGCGATGGCGACGATCGTTCCGCTGGGGTCGCTGCTGGGGCAAACCTTGGGCTGGCGCGTCGCGTTTGCCGGCACGGCCTTCCTGGGGCTGTTCGCGATGCTCGCGCAAGCGCGCTATCTGCCGAAGTTGCCGGCGCCGACCAAACGCTTGACGCTCGCCGGTCAGGCGATGGTTTTGAAACAACCGCGCGTCTTGCTTGCCCTGAGCATGACAGCGCTCGGCTACGCCGGTACGTTCGCGACGTTCACTTACTTGACCGCGATTCTCGAAGAGATTTCCGGCTTCCAGGCGGTCGCCGTTACGTTGATCCTGGGAGTCCTTGGCGTCTGTATCACGATCGGCAATCTCATCGGCGGCAAAGCGGCTGATCGAAGTATTTACCCGGCGCTGGCCGGTCTGTTCGCTTTGGTGGTGGTCGGGATGCTTGGGCTTTGGTGGGCCGCGCCGTTTAAAATTGGGATGATCGTCGCGGTCATCTTCTTTGGTCTGTTCATGTTCAGCCCCGGCGCCGGGCTGCAAATGTTAGTCGTCAATCAGGCGCGTCGTTGGAAGCCAGGCGCCGTCGATGTCGCCGCGGGGCTGAACCAATCGGCCTTCAATCTGGGAATCGCGTTGGGCGCCGTGATCGGCGGTCAGGTAGTCGCTTCGCCGCTGGGACTAGGAGCGACGCCGTTGATCAGCGCCGGCGTGGTGATGCTGGCGATTGGTTTGATCGCACTGGGTTGGCGAATGGATCGGAAAGATGACGCGGCGGCGGAAGAGAAGCTTGTCGAGCAAGACGCGATCCGCATTGCCGTCGATTCGCCGGCGACTGTGACAAGCTAACCGGCGAACGACCAAGACAAGCGTTTAGCGGCAGGCGCTTGCTATTTCGCCTGCAATTCAAAGTTGTGCTCGTTTGGTCCGTCCGGCTGGATTTCGACGGCAAGCGTGCTTTGATTGTTATATTTCGGCGGGATGATTCCTACGATGACATCCTCCATCAAACCGGTCGCAGCGTCTTTCCTCTTGCGGCCGGTATCGCGATAGGCGCGAATTTCAACGCGATAGTTGCCTGGGCTGGGACCGGCGTCACGTTCGATTTCGTAACTCCCCTCCCGAATATCTCCGCTGGCCGATGGTCCTTCACCGGTAGGAGAAAACAGGATCATCCCTTCTTTGAGCGGCTGGCCATCCAGCGATACCGCGCCGGAGACTTCGACGCGCGGAACGCCCTCACGCCCGCAGCCGACCAGCGCAAGTACGATCGTCGCCAGCGAACTCCAGCGGATGACTTGGCGATTTTGGTAGAGAAATTGCGTCATATGTTCCTGCCTAACTCAATGCTTGATCGACGCGCAGCCGCCATTGTCTCACTTGTCGGCTGCAACTTCTACGGAAGGTCCACCACTTCGCCGCCTGATTGCGTACTGGCCGCTTGGTAGGTGCTTAGATTGATCGTGTCGGGCAGAAATCGAACAGAGCCGTCGCCAAACAAGGTTTGTACGCCGCCGGGATGTCGACTGCGCGAGCCGACGTAAGAGTCTTCTCGAGAAGCGCCGGTGCTGCACGGCATTTTCACTTCCGGCTGATGTTTGCAATTGTTCCCCAGATCATAGGCCGAAGAGTTAGGGCCGATCGCCGTGCTGATCTGATAGGTCATCGACGTTTCGTTCCAGAGACGACCACGCTGATCCGAAGTTACCGCGCCTGCGCCTGACGTGAATTCGGGGGCCTGAAGCATTTCCAACATCATTAAGGTGTTCGAGCTGCCGTCGGTCATGCTGGCGAAGTTATTGACTTCATTCACATAAAACGGGGTTTCTAAACCACGATTGTTGGAATAGCCGCCCTGGCTCCAATTGACGCCATAACTTCCTTTATGGTCTGCGTAACCTTCCGCTGACTGGCGCGACTCGTCGCTGGGACATTGCCAGGTCGAAATGTTCGCAAACAACGCCGCGTGGTTCGCGGAGGGCTGGGCATGCCACGCGAGCTTGTCGTCGTATAAATCGCTGCGAGGGCCCTGCTCGATGAAATCAAGCATGAAGCGAACAAACGGCGTTCGCTTGGCTGAGGTTGTGATTGCGCCCGGGGGAAAACTTTTGAAGGTGTCGTGATAGTTGTGCAGCGCGAGCCCCAACTGCTTCAGATTGTTGCTGCACTGCGAGCGACGGGCCGCTTCACGGGCTTGTTGAACCGCTGGCAACAACAACGCAATTAAAACACCGATGATAGCAATCACAACGAGCAGTTCCACGAGCGTAAAGCCTACTCGTAATTCCGAAGATTTGCGATTCGATTCTGCTCGATTCATGGTCTCACCGTAAAGCCAATGGGGGGGACAATAATCACTCCAGGCTAGTGTAACGGCGTCTAACTGTCAATTAACTCTTTTTTCTTGCCGCCAGCGGCCTTAAGGCATCGATTGGCTCGTGAGGAGAATTGGCCGTAAGTGCTAAATTCCCACTTCGCCCGAGGACTCTGGCCAAGACAAGGCGCTGTTTTCGGGTTGGTTGGGGCCTAAAATCAATCTCGGCTCCGATCAACTTACCAATGCAGAATCGGCCACTCACATTGGGCCAGTTCCCAGGCCGCCAACTTTTTCCATTTTAGCTGACGAAAGATTGCCTGATGCCGCCTACGTTTCGCCTGCTGCTGACTTGCGTCTTGTGTTGTGCGGCCGCGCATTCGCTTGCCGCCGCCGAGCCAACCAGCAAACCAAAGCCCAACTTCGATTTCGACGGCCCGATCTCGCGCGCCGTGCTTGAGAACTACCTCGATCGCAGCGTGACGATGGCCTATTTTCTGGTCACCGGGAACGTCGAAGGTTCACGCGAGTACTCCTATCGCGAAGATGACCTGCGACTGATCCAGAACATCCGTCCAAAGTTCATTGGCCGCGCCATCTATCGTTGGAACGGCGAAAGTCGACTTAGCGATCCTCGTTTTTGGAGCGGCGCCAAAGAGATCCTCGACCGGGTCCACGCGAGCGACGATCAGGTGATCTTTCAAGGCTGTTTGTTCGAGACGATCAGTCCCGAAGTGAACCAGGTAAAGATCCCCGCGTGGGTCTTCGCCGAGTTTCAACTGCCGGTCGAAGATCGCAACTTTTCGTACGACGCGATGCTCAACGAACAGGGAAAATTGGTTCGCCATTGGGGGCGAAGCAGCGTGCCGGACATCAGTCGGCTGGAGTCGCAAATGTGGTTCTACTATCTCGCAGGCGCCTACATCGACTTGGGCTGCGAGGCGCTCCATCTAGGGCAAGTCGGCTTGATCGGCATGAATGATCCTGATTTCACGCATTGGTCCCATTTGATTTCGCGAATTCGAAATCACGCCGCGAAGAAGGGACGACGGCATTGGGTGTTATTGGATGCGCACGTACCGAAGGGGGGCATGATCGTCGACGGCAAGAGCCTGCTTGACTTCAACTCGTTTCCGCTGCGGATCAAAGAGATTGTCGAGAAGCCGCATGAAGGGGAATTGGAGGTTGGCTATCTCGACGCGATCTTCGGCCGCAGTCGCGGCTGCATTTCTCCCAGCGGTTGGAAGTGCGACAGTCTCCCTTACCTGGTCGAATTGGATAACTACGGACGCAGTCGCAAGGCGAACGTCGCCGACACCAAGTCGATCTTCGTCTGGGGCTGGGACGAAATCTCCTGGTTCGCGCAGCAAGACGAACAGTATCGCAACGATTGGCTCGTCTACGCGCATCGCTGGATTCGCGAACATGATCCCAACGGGCATTTGCAGTTGCCGGTCAATCGGATGATCACCTGTCCCAACGAAACAGGCGGTAACTATCGCGCGAATACGCGCAGCACTGCATGTCCGGTCGGCTATTCGCAAGAAGAGACGATCAAGCAGTTGTTCTCAAACGGCAAAGCAGCGCTTGAGTCGCGTTAGAATTGATCGTCCGACGAGAGCGGCGCGGTTTTCGACGTTTCGTTGGCGGCGTGGTCGTGCAACACTTGGCTCAGATCCAGTCGCGGCGCTTCAGCCCACAACTCTTCGAGCGAAAAGTAATCGCGCGTTACGTCATCAAAGATGTGAATCACGACGTCGCCGTAGTCAAGCAGAATCCAGCGCGAGTCGTCGTAGCCTTCACGGCCAAGACGCGTGTCGCCCAGTTCTTTTTCAAACTTGTTGTCGATTTCGTCGCTGATCGCATGCAACTGCCGGCGGCTGGCGCCGGTGACGATCACAAAATAATCGAACGCGGACGTCAGCTTGCGCATGTCGAGGACGACGATATTCTTGGCGCGATTGTCTTCAGAAACTTGGGCCGCAGCGTGCGCCAGCTCAAGACTGCTGGCGGTCGTCTGCGCATCGGGCCGTTTGTGGGGGGAAGTCGTCTCCGACACGTAATTCCTCTGTGGGGTCGAAAGCTGAAAAATCTGCGGATGGAATCGCCGCTTGGTTCACGAAAGCAGGGCCGAAGCCAGCGACGAGAAGTGTGCCTGCGAAACGCAAGCCCTAGAAAACGGCGTTTCCTAGCAATGCATTCTACTGGCGATCTTCGGGGCGGCTAGACGCGAACCGTCAGGGAAAGGCGCAGTCTGCCGCTGACAGGTTCACTTTCTAGCGGCCGATCTGCGAAAATTGCCAACCAGCCAGGTTCGGCGGAAAATCAGTAAGGTATTACTATAAAACAGCTTGTGGCGTTTCCCTCGTCGCTGCTGGTCGCTCTCGATTTTTTCACATCCCCCTTACGAAGTCGCTAATAAGGGCGTACAATCTTGGGTTTTCGACCGTTTCCAAACCTTCCATAGAGAAAGTGGGTCTAAAGATGCCAAAGATGAAGACGCACAAGGGAACGAAGAAACGGTTCCGACTGACCGCCAACGGACATGTAAAGCACCGCCAGTGCGGTACGAGCCACTTGGCCACTCGCTTGAGCTCGAAGCGGACGCGCAACCTGCGCGGCACCCGCGTGCTGGCGGAAGTGGACGAAGTGATGCTGACCAAAGCGCTTTGTGGATACAGCTACTAGGTAGCGATATCCTCGTCGGAATTGTGGATTCGAGCTTGATTTATTCCCAGTGCACGGGCAAAAACGCTTCTCCAAACATCGGCGAAGGGCCTAGTGGACGAAACGAGGTGACAAGATGAGAACGACTTACGGCGCCGCACGGCACAAGTCGAAGAAGCGACTGTTTAAAAAAGCCCGCGGTTTCCGCGGCGGTCGCGGCAAGTTGCTGCGAACGGTGAAAGAAACCTTGATTCGCGCCGGCGTTTACGCCTATCGTGACCGTAAGGTGCGCAAACGCGAATTCCGCAAGCTGTGGATCGTGCGTTTGAACGCCGCCGCACGTCAGCGCGGCATCCGCTACAGCCAGTTCATTTATGGACTGCGCAAAGCGGGTCTTGAGCTTGATCGCAAGACGCTGTCGGAAATGGCCATCCATGATCCACGCGCCTTTGACGAAGTGACCGAGTTGGTGAAAACCGCCCTGGCCGCCTAAGGCGCCTTGACTGCATAAGGCGCACGTCACGTGCAATCGATGCCGAAACAACATGAGCCGCCGGGACTTCTCGGCGGCTTTTTTACTTTCTAGGAAGTGCCCGCGAGCGAGAGAGCGATGTCGCTGAACGATTTCATTCGCGATTTGGATAACCTGGTCGACTCGGCTGTCGAGCGCTTTAACGAAGCGGTCGATAAGTTCGACGGCGATGTGTTGGAAGCGGCCCGCGTCGAGTTTCTTGGCGCCAAGAGCGGCAAGCTCAAGTCGGCGCAAAAGGGACTCGGCAAAGTTGGCAAAGACGACAAGCCGGCGGCCGGAAAACGCTTTAACGAAGTCAAACAGCGAATCGAAGAGCTGTTTGAGTCGGCTGTCGCCAAGTTAAGCCAATCGAGCGGCGGCGGGGCTTCGTCGGAAGCGTTCGACGTCAGCTTGCCCGGCACGTTGCTGCCGGTCGGCCACGTCCACCCGATCACGCAAACGATCGAAGAGCTAAAAGACATTATGGGCCGGCTTGGCTTCGCGGCGGTCGAAGGCCCCGAGATCGAAGATGACTGGCACAACTTCGAGGCGCTCAACATCCCGCTCGAGCACCCCGCGCGCGATCCGCTCGACAATTTCTATCTGCATGCCGGAGCGAAAGCGGCCGGCGGCGACATGCTGCTGCGAAGCCAGACCAGCACCGTGCAGATTCGCGTGATGGAAGAGACCAAGCCGCCGATCCGGATCGTTTCGCTCGGCCGCGTCTATCGTCCTGACGAGATTGACGCGACGCACTACGCAATGTTCCATCAGATCGAAGGTCTGATGATCGACACCGACGTCACGATGGCCGATCTGAAGAGCGTGCTCCATCTCTTCGCCAAGACCTATTTGGGGCAAGACGTTGAGATTCGATTTCGGCCGTCGTTCTTCCCGTTCACGGAACCGAGCGTCGAAGTCGACATGCGTTGGAACGACGCTTGGCTCGAGTTCGGCGGCGCCGGCATGGTCGATCCCAACGTCTTGCGAGCGGTCGGTTACGATCCTGAAGTCGTCACTGGGTTCGCCTTTGGCTTGGGGGTCGAGCGACTTTGCATGCGTCGCCATGGGGTGAACGATATTCGGCATTTGTACAACAACAACGTGCGATTCCTGTCGCAGTTTTAAGAGCGGAGAGTCTAGGGCGCCATGTTAGTATCCTGGAAGTGGCTCAACGATTATCTGCAGCTTGACGTTTCGGAAGCGGAATTCTGCGACCGCGTCACGATGGCGGGCCTCAACTACGACGGTTCTGAATCGGTTGGCGATGATCGTCAGTTGGATCTGGAAGTGACCAGCAATCGCCCCGATTGGCTCGGCCATATCGGCATTGCACGCGAAGCGTCGGTATTGTTCGACTTCGATCTGCAAATTCCGCCGGCCCAAGTCACCGCAACCGGCCAAGCGATCAGCGACTATCTGAGCGTCACGATCGAGGACGAATCGTTCTGCCCGCGCTACATCGCCCGGACGATCAAAGGGGTGAAAGTTGGCCCCAGCCCCGAGTGGCTCGCGCGGCGGCTAGATACCCTGGGCATCAACGTCGTCAACAATGTCGTCGATATCACCAACTATGTGTTGATGGAAATCGGCCAGCCGCTGCACGCGTTTGACCTGGCCAAGATCGATGGTTCCGGCATTACCGTTCGCCAGGCGCTGGCCGGCGAAAAGTTCATGGCGATCGATCACAAGACGTACGACCTGGAACTGGGCGATTATGTCATTGCGGACGAAGTTGGCGCCGTCGCGATCGCCGGCGTCATGGGCGGGGCCGACTCGGAAGTGACCGAAGCGACGACCGACCTGCTGATCGAAGCGGCTCAGTTCGCGGCGCTGCCGGTTCGCACGACCTCGCGCCGCTTGAAGCTAAAAAGCGATTCCTCCTACCGCTTCGAGCGCGGCGTCGATCCCGAGATGATCGATTGGGCCAGTCGCCGCTGCTGCGAACTGATCCTCGACATGGCTGGCGGCGAACTGGCCGAAGGCTCGATCTATGCCGGCCGCCAACCGCAGCCGCGCAAGTCGGTCACGTTGCGTCTGGGGCAACTGAAACGGATCCTGGGGATTGAAGTTCCCGCCGATGAGGTCGAGCGCATCTTGTCGCGTTTGGGCAACGAAATCGAATCGGTCGCCAGCCAAAAAATCACTGTCATCCCACCCAGTTGGCGCCGCGATCTCGATCGCGAGGTCGACCTGGTCGAAGAAGTGGCCCGCATCCATGGCTACGACAAGATTCCGCAAGACGCCGCGGTGAAGATGTCGGCCTCGCATCGCAGCGACGCCGACCGGGTTCGCTCACGCGTGCGCTCGTTGATGATCGCCGCCGGCATGAACGAAGCCGTCACGCGCAGCGTCGTCAGCAGCGAGTGGTCGGCTGCGTTCCATGGTTGGAGTCAGTCGGAAGCGTTGACCGTCACCATTCCGATGGTTCGCGGCGAAGATTGCCTCCGCTTAAGCGTGCTGCCGAGCCTGTTGGGCGCCCGACGGATGAACGAGAAATTCGACAACTCGCCGATCGAGCTATACGAAGTCGCCAAGGTTTATCTGCCGCGCAAAGATGACCTGCCGGATGAACGCTATATGGTCAGCATGACCAGCGGGCGCGATTTCCGCGGACTCAAAGGAGTGATCGAAACGCTGGTCCACTCGCTCAATCCGACCGTTCGCGTCACCGCGTCGCGTTTCTCCGACGGTCTGCTCGATGTGGAGCAAGCGTGCGAGTTGAAGATCAACGGCAAGACGCTCGGATTCTTGGGGCTCTTGAGCGCTTCGGCCCAAAAGCAGTTTGAATTGCAACAACCGGCGACCGTCGCCGAGCTCGATCTGAGCGTGCTGGAAGAGCTGACGGTGCTGATTCCTCAGCATTTTGATTTCAGCACCTATCCGGTGATGACGCGCGACTTGAATTTGGTGGTCGACGAGACGCTGACCTGGGATCAGCTGGAAGCGGCCGTCAGCGCTTCGGCCGGCGAACTGCTAGAGAAGGTTGAGTACCGCGAGATCTTCCGCGACACGCAAAAAGATGGCGCCGGCAAAAAGCGGGTGCTGTTCACTATCACGCTACGAGCCGCCGATCGCACGCTGACCGGCGAAGAAGCGGATGCGGTGCGCGATAACATCGTCGCTGCGTGTGAAAAGCAGCTGGACGCGAAGCTGCTGGGCTAGGGCGTCCCCGGCTGTTCAGTTCACAAACCAGTATCAGCCGCACGGCGTTAGCCGCGGTTTTTTTCCCAAGAGTTCCCGTCAGAAACCGCGGCTAACGCCGTGCGCCTGATTTCTTGGAAGCCGAAAATAGCGGTTTGACAGAACACTAGTACGCTTCGGCCATATCCCGAGCATGATAGCTACTACGCACGAACGGGCCGCTGGCGACCTGTTTGAAGCCGAGTTCTTTGGACTTGCGGCCGAGCATCTCGAACTCTTCCGGCGGGATATAACGCTCGACCGGCAGGAAGCGTTGCTCGTCAGGTTGCAGATATTGACCGAGGGTCAGAAAGTCGACATCGTTGGCTCGCAGGTCTTCCAGCACGGCGAAGATCTCTTCGTGCGTCTCGCCCAGTCCTAACATCAAACCGCTTTTGGTTTTGACCTTAGGGTTCAGCGCTTTGACCCGTTTGAGCAGACCAAGCGTCCAGGCATATTCTGACTTCGGGCCGCGGACCCGTTTGTAGAGCCGGGGGACCGTTTCCGTATTGTGGTTGAAGACGTCCGGCGACGCGTCGACGATGATCTTGTCGAGCGATTCTTTGCTATGAATGAAGTCTGGCGTCAGCACTTCGACCGTCGCACCGGTCCGTTCGCGGACCGCTTCGATACAGCGGATATAGTGCTGGGCGCCGCCGTCGGGCAGATCGTCGCGGGTCACCGACGTGATGACGACATGCTTGAGCCCCAAGCGGAACGCGGCTTCGGCCAAGCGCTCCGGCTCATCGCTCGACAGTTCTTCAGGCTTGCCGCGGGGAACCGAGCAGAAGCTGCAAGCACGCGTGCAGATGTTGCCCAAAATCATGAAGGTCGCGGTCTTCTGCGAATAGCACTCCATCCGGTTAGGACACTTGGCGCTGTCGCAGACCGTTTCGAGCTGCAATTCTTCGAGCAGCTCTTGCGTAAAGTGGTTGGCGTTCCCCTTGGGGACGTTCCGTTTCAACCACTTCGGCAGACGTTGTTTCGGATGGGAACTTGGCGCCGGGGCGTCGATGATCGGCAGGTCGACAATCGGAAGTTCAACCAACTCGTGCGAGTCGCTCACGTTGATGCTCGGAGATTTCAAAAAGCAAAGGATGCCCTTCGTACCAACGCCGGTCGACGCAGTCAAAGGAATCAGCCAGCCGTCGCGCTGCGATTCGGGCCACAGTCTCAATTCTAGCTGGTCGATCCGTTTCTGACAGCAGGCTCCCCATAATGGGCGAGTCGCCGGGCGCCGCTAATTCAGCGGGATTCGCTTCGACAAACGACTGGGAGTCGCCGCTCGCGTGGATGTTGAGAAATGCTCCGTGACTGGTGATCCAGTTTTGCACCGCAGCGCCAACCGCAGCTAAGAGGCCGCTTTTTCCCCATACGCCGTAGCGCCCAGGCCGCGTATAGGCAGGCACGCCGAGCGAAACTGCTGAAGTCACAAGGGCTTGCTGCAATCGCTCCAAATATTCGCCGACGGTCCAATTTCGGGCTCGTAGCGGTACAATGGGATAAATCGCTAATTGGCCGGGACCGTGCAGCACGCAACCGCCCCCCCGGCCGACCCAGCGAACTTGCCAGCGAAGTGAATCGAGTTCGTCCTGCGTCAAACGAATATGTTGCCGCGAACCTGCTCGGCCGACGGTGATCATACTCGTATGTTGGCACAGGAGTACGGTAATTCGCTCGTCATCACGGCCGCTGGCTTCGTAAACCAGTCGGCGCTGTAAAGCGAGACACAGGTCAAAGTCGATCATTCCTAAGTAATGGAAGTCAACGCCTGTCGAATCATAGTGGTCGTTTGTACGAGAAGACACGGATTATCGTCACCGCAAGAGGGTAATTTCTGGCTGCGATCAAGGACGGGGAGAGTAGCAATTCCCTAAGGCGGGGAAAAGACCAGCCGAGATGCGGATGGTGGCTAACTCCGTAGTAAATAACGACTAGCAGTCGAAGCGGCGATTTTCCGCTTCGCAAGATCAATTCAAAAAATTGCGCACGCCGCTAGCAGCCCATGCGAAAGCACCCATGGCGAAAAAAAAAGATTCCAAAGAAGACCAAAAGAAGAAGCTCGAACGGCCCATCGGCGAAAACCGTAAAGCGCGGCATGATTACGAAATCATCGACACGCTGGAATGCGGCATCCTGTTGGTCGGTAGCGAAGTGAAGACGTTGCGCGACGGCAAAGTTTCGTTGGGGGAAGCGTTTGCCCGCGTGCTGCGCGGTGAAGTTTTTTTGGTGAATTGCGAGATCCCCGAGTATCGCAACACCAGCATGTTTCTGAATCACGAACCAAAACGCCCTCGCAAGCTGCTGTTGCGCAAAAGCGAAATCATCAAATTCGCCGCCAAGAGCGACGACAAAGGGCTGAGCATCGTTCCGCTCAAGATGTACTTCAAACGAGGCCTGGTCAAAGTACTGCTCGGCGTCGGCCGTGGACGCAAGCAACATGACAAGCGCGATAAGCTGAAGCAGCAAGACGCCAAACGGGATATCGCCCGAGTGATGCGCAGCCGGGATTAGCAAATTGTAAGGTGCGTCGAGACGCACCTTACTTATAGCTCAAACGCCAATCCATCCAACTCGCGCGACAACCGGGTCGCATAGTTGTCAGTCATCCCGCTGACAAAATCCATTGCTTGGCCTAACCACCAGCGATGTTCTTTCGCGAGATGCTCTTCCACGTATTCTTTTCCCCATGCTAGCTCGGCGCAGTTCTTCGCCAGAAAATGGAGCTCGTCGTAGCTTTGGGCATTGCTGATTTCCTCGACCGTTTTCAGCAACGTTTTTAAGATCCGACCCAGCACATGGTAGGCGCCCAGTTCGGTCACGATCTTCTTGCGGTGCCCGAAGATTTCTTCGTACATCTCGCCGACCTTGTCCAGGTACTCTTTGAATTCTGTCGGAAGCGACGATTTCAAATCTTCGACTCGTTCCCCATGCATGATGCGGTGGTAGTCGTCCTGAAAGACTTTCCAGAACTCGTCGACCATCCGCTCGATCACTTCTCCCCGGAGTTGTGCGATGCCCATGGGGGAGTTGTTGGGGTTGCCCGAAATCTCGAGCATCAAGTTGTGGACGCGCTGCTTGTCAAAGATTTGCATCGCGACGGCATCTTCCAGGTCAAGGATCCGGTAACAGATGTCGTCGGCCGCTTCGGTCAAAAAAGACAAGGGATGCCGGCAGTAGACGCCATCACTGCGGACCAGACCGAGCGTTTGAAAAACGTCGGCGAATTCCTGCTTCTCCAGCGAATGAAAGTTGTGTTTGCGCTTGCTGGCGGTCTGCGTATCGGTCGATCCCCAAGGATACTTCACCACGCTTCCCAACGTGGCGTAGGTCAGACGCAAGTAGCCTGCTTGGGGATTGTCGGCCCGCGAAGCGATCCGGAATCCCTGGGCGTTTCCTTCAAAGTGCTCCCAATCCGCGACGATCGCGGCCTGCTCCTGCTCATTCAGGCCGGCGCGAATCGATTCTGGGAAAAGATAATCGCGGTGCTTGGCCGACCAGGTCCGGATCACTTCTTCGCCGGCGTGACCAAACGGCGGATTGCCGATGTCATGGATCAAGCAAGCGGACTGCACGATCCAATCGATCGAAGTGAGTTGATCCGGAGCGAGTTCCTCGGTTTGCACGATCAAGTCGGTCACACGCCGAGCGAACGAACGGGCGACGCTAGCAACTTCAATCGAATGGGTCAGCCGATTATGAATATGATCGTTTTGCGCCAGAGGGTGAACCTGCGTCTTTTTCGCCAAGCGGCGAAATGGGAGCGAAAAGACGATGCGATCGTAATCTCGCTCAAACGGGGTTCGCTTGTCGACGCGGCGCGGTCCGCTAGCAACCGTCGCTGTTCCCTCTTTCCGCCAGGCGGTTCGCGCGGAAGATAAAAGCGTCGTCCAGTTCAGGGGAAGTTCCATCTCAGTCTGCCAGTCTCGCCGTGCGAATCTACGTTGCTTCCAACGCCAAAATCGAGTTGCCGGAATTCCCTCGAAGTATACCGGAAACCGAGATAGCAGGCTTCGGCAGGACGCCCCCCGGCGCTGGATCGCCGGTTGCCAAAATGATTGCGCGTGACGAAACACGAACGCAAGATGCGGCTAGGGTCCATCTCTTCACCGCTTTCCGCTTTTCTTCTTAATCCGCGTCGATCATCGCGCCGCGATACATGATCTTGCCCTTGGTCGCGCTAAAGCGTTCGGCGAGTTGCGGGATGTCGTCGTCGTGTCCCAGCACGATGACGATGTCGCCGGCGGCGAGCAGCGTGTTGGCCGGCGGATTGAGCATCGTCGAGCCGTCCAAGCGGCGAATGCCGACGATCAAGAAACCATGGTTGCTGCGCAGTTCGATGTCGCCCAGCTGTTTGTTGACCAGCGTCGAACCTTCGGCGACTTGCAACTCGTCAAACTGCAGGCCGATGCGGCCCAGTTCTTCGTTCATGTCGCTGCGGTGCGTCAGCTGCTCGAGCATGTTTTCGGCCGAGGGGCGAATGATCATTTGGGCCAGCTTTTTGGCGCCGATCGCTGTCGGCAAGACCACCTTGTTGGCGCCGCAGCCGATCAGCTTTTTCTCGGTGCGCGGATTCTCGGCCCGCGCGATGATCATCAGGTCAGGATTCATCTCGCGCGCGGTGACCGCGACAAAAACGTTGGTCGCGTCCGCCGAGAGGACCGTCGCCAACACGCTGGCTTGGCGGATGCCGGCCTGCTCGAGGACAAATTCCTCGGTCGCATCTCCCTTGATGATCAAGTAGCCCATCGCGTCGGCCGCTTGCAAGCGGGCGTCGTCGGCATCAATCACGACGAACGGCTTCCCTTCGGCGTGCAGTTCGCGCGCGAGGATCGAGCCCATTCGACCAACGCCGCACAGGATGGTGTGACCGCTCAGTTTTTCAATGTCTTTTGTCATTCGTCTCGACCTCAACGCCTTTTGCAATTCGCCATCGACCACCATTTGCATGAACCCGCCGACGGTATAAATCACCGCTCCATAGCCGGCGATGATGACGACGATCGTCAATGCTCGCAGCGGGATTGACTCGACCGGCTGCACTTCGCCATAGCCGACGCCGAAGATGGTGATAAT
Organism: Blastopirellula sp. J2-11; assembly: GCF_024584705.1. Taxonomy (GTDB): domain Bacteria; phylum Planctomycetota; class Planctomycetia; order Pirellulales; family Pirellulaceae; genus Blastopirellula. The sequence continues at coordinate 5,598,434 of NZ_CP097384.1, read as the reverse complement.
CACCATGTAGATGGAATCGGCCAACTCCCAGCCAGCCGAGACGTAGCCGACGACCGCGACCACGCAGATCAAAACAAACAGCACGGCGCCGGTGACCATCTTGCGAATGGGCGCCGACAGCGGACTTGGACGCTTGGGGTCGACGTGGTGGTCGAAACTATCGTCAGTTTCCACAGATATAAAGTCGCCAGCGGTAAGTGGAGGGGAAAGCGCATCGGAGAAGCGCCGCCGCGCTCGTCTTGCCTGACGATTGGGCCGCCTGATTCTTTGCTGGTAAAGGGTCCGCCTGCTTTAGCCAACTCGTTTTTCAGTTTAACACCGAGACTCCAAAAAAGCGAATACGAAGTCGCCGGGTTGAAATTACTGCGCGGCCACGGCAGAATCGGACCTTTCTGCTGGTAAGCAACGATGCGGATCAGCCAATCGGGCAATGATTTTCCTACCAATCGAAGGCGGAGCCTGAAATGGGAACGTTCGGCACAGGCGTATTTGACAACGACGGAGCGCTTGACTTTGTCTGTGAACTAGTCAGCCAACTGACGGACAAGATTCATACATGTCTGGAAGAAGGGAGCGCCGATCTCGATGAAGAGGGAGACGCCGTGCTGTTGCCGGCTGTCGCGGTCATCAGTTTGCTGGCGAAAAACTGCCATGCCGCGCCGCCTGATCTGGAAGTGATCTACTCGTGGCGCGATCGTTATCTGGCGATCTATGATCAACAGATCGATGAACTGGATCCCGATCCTGGATACAAAGCGGAACGCCGCCAAGTGGTGGAAGCGACGTTCGAGGATTTGGTGACGCTGGCGAAGATGTTTGCCGAGGAGTGACGCCGCGTCAAAAATTGACAGCGGATCGAAAATGGCGGAGGCTATGTTGAACTCCTCCCTTTCAGCGTTCCCAGGCCAGGGCTCATGACCATCGCCTTTCAACAAACGATCCCGATCTTGCGGATCTTTGATGTCGACAAAGCCAAACAGTTTTATGTCGACTTCTTGGGATTCGCCATCGACTGGGAGCATCGGTTCGATCCGACTGCACCGCTTTACATGCAGGTCTCCCGAGGTGGGCTGATCTTGCATCTCAGCGAGCATCACGGCGACGCCAGCCCCGGCGCGAATGTCTTTATCTGGATGACCGGCGTTGAATCGCTGCATGCCGAAATCACCGCGAAGGGGTACGCCTACAATCGCCCCAGCGTCGAAAAGACGTTCTACAACTCGCTCAGCATGAAGGTGATCGATCCGTTCCATAATCAGCTGCAGTTTAATGAAGAGATCAAATCGGATGGCGAGGTGTAGCTCCTCGGTTATCTGCCCGCTTGATCCAACATCAGCTGCCGCGCTTCCATTTCGGCCAATTGCCAATCGCCGGCTTCCCCCATGTCGGCGATGCGAGTAAGCATTGCGTGCTCGCTTTCACTCAACTGACCGGCATCCATTCGAGCGCTGATCAGAACGCGAAACTCTTGCAACTGCTTGTCGTTTTGCAGATTGCAGACGGTCGACAGGGTTTCGGCCATTTCATACGCTTCGCCGCTGACTTCGGGATAGCGCGTGCAGCCGAGCACAAGCAACAGCGCGGCGACCAAGAAGAGTTGAAAATGTTTACTCATAGGAAACGACTTCTCCTTCGGCGATGCTGGTCATCGCAGCGAACAGTTGACGATTGACGACTTCGGAAATGAAGCGGACCGAACCGTCCCCCAACAGCACGTTGGCGCCGCCGGTATGTTCGGACTGCATCTGCCCGACATGCAAAGTCGGAAAATTGGGGGGATGAATAATCGGATTGCCGAGCGCGTCTTGTTCGCCGATCGCCGGTCCACTGTGGACTAGCACCAGCGTCGCTGCAGACTCGGCGCCGTTGTCGGGCGAGTTAATCCGCGGGTGCACAAAGGCGCCCGGCACGACGCCGACCCACGTTTTGTCGCTCAGTCGCGACGTATGCTCACCGCAAAAGACGCTGTTCGACAGTCCGTCGACCACGTCCCGAAAACGCGTGTTTGAATTGCGAAAGAAGGGACCGTCCGCAATTTTGCCGGCGTCGCCGTTATAGCCTCCGCTGGGTCCGCTGGCGTCTCCCCAGCATTCTTCCTGTCCGTGACTGACGACATAGTGGGAGCGTCCGAGATAAATGGATCCGGCGCCTTTGTCGAGCGCGACGCCAGCGTCGTCGACCACCAACAGCGGATCGGTCGGGCCAGCCGAGGAGGGACAAAGAAACATTTCGACCTTGGTTTGCGCCCCGGCTTGATGCGTCGCATCCCAGACCTTTCGCCGATTGTCGAGCGCGGCGGCGAGTCCGGTCTGTTCGACATACGGCAGGATCAGTTTTCCCCAACCCCAGCCTGGCGCGGCGTCCCAGGTCGTCGCGTCATAGTCGCCGGTCGGCAAGCTGCTGATTGATCCATACTTGTTGTACGAAACGTAGCCGGAGGGGAACGAACCGAGCGTGTCGTGGTAGTTGTGCAGGCCGATACCGATCTGCTTTAGGTTGTTGGTGCATTGCATGCGGCGAGCGGACTCGCGGGCCTGTTGGACGGCCGGCAATAGCAACGCGATCAGGACGCCGATGATCGCAATGACCACCAACAACTCGACCAGCGTAAAGGCAAAGCGTCTACGTTGCAGGGGTAAAAAGTTCGTCAATTCGCGATCCATGGGCCGGCTTCCTTTTGTGCAAATGTTGTGCATGGTTTTGATTCATCAAAATAATGAATATGATGCAGCAAATCAATGTGGAGGCAAATGTTTGCAGGAAATCTGATTAATGGAAATAAAGTGTCCCCATGCGAGCATTTTTTGGTCAGTTCGGCCCCGCTATGCCTTGCTGGCCTGATCGCGGGAATCCGCTAGAATGGGGTGAATTGCTTCCGCCAATACAAATCACAAGGAGGGCGCTGTGGCCTCACCGCTTGAATCGCTGATCGCTGCCGGTACAAAACTGTGGCTCGACTCGATCGATCCCGATCTGGTCCGCTCGAATTTCGCCCTGGGCGCTTCGGGGGCGACCTCGAACCCTGTGATCGTCTCGGACTTGATCAAGACGGGCCGATTTGACGACAAGATCGCCGCGCTGCTGGAACAGGGGTTCTCTGACAGCGACTTGGCCTGGAAGCTGACCGACGAGTTGGTTTCCGGCGCCCAAAGCGTCTTCTTGCCGGTCTGGGAGAAGACGAGCGGCAACGACGGTTACGTCAGCTTCGAGCTCGATCCGTTGCTAGAAGATCCGGAAGCGGACATGCCGCACGCCGATCGGGTCGCTAAGTACATCGAGCTGGGCAAGCAATGGGCCACAGGACAGAAGAACCGCATGATCAAGGTTCCGGCCACTCCTGCCGGGCTCGACGCGTTGGAAGAACTGTGCGCCGCCGGCATCACGCTGAACGTGACGTTGATCTTTACTGAGCGTCAGTACGAAGCGGCTCGTGACGCGATCTGGCGGGGAGCCCAACGTCGCGAGAACCTCGACAACTTCAAGAGCGTCTACTCGATCTTCGTTTCGCGGGTCGATGTTTATACCGATCAGCATTTGCCGCAACTGACCGACGCCGCCCAGGGACAGTTGGGGATCGTCAACGCCAAACGCATTTGGCAGGCGAACAAAGCGTTCTGGAGCGACAAGCCGGTCAAGCTGCAACAGGAAATGATCTTTGCATCGACCGGAACCAAAAAGCCGGAAGACCCCGCGTGGAAGTATGTCGCTGCGTTCGCCGGCAGCGACATCGAAACCAATCCGCCGGGGACCAACGACAAAGTCCAACAGAGCGGCAAGATGATCACCAGCGAAATTGACGAGATGCCGAGCGCCGAAGTGCTGGCCGATCTCGACAAGCATGTCGACTATTCGCATCTCGAAAAGACGCTGATGGAAGAAGGCATCGCGAAGTTCGCCAATCCGCAAAAGGGCCTGCTGAAACTGATCGGCGAAAAACGAGCCGCAATCAAAGTTGGCTAGTTTCGACAAGCAATTTCAATTCCACGAAGACGTTGACCAAGTAAAATTGGTCAGCGTTTTTTTGCAGGCATAGAGATAGTCGCCTTTCGCTCTGCGAAAGTAGCGTTTGCAAGACGAAACCACAGCAAAACAGCGGTGTCGATACGACGACTACCAATGCGCGGCGCTACTTTCGCAGAGCGAAAGGCGACTATCATCGCCGACGAAATGAGGTGGCGGAAAGCAATGCTGGACAAGCCCGGCAGTGGTAATCGGCGCTTGTGCAGGAGGCTCAGGGTACGATTTTTCATTTGCTTCTTCGCGTGTTAACGGAGATAAAGAAGGAATCGAACCGTGCGCGGATCCCAGGCAACACTCATAGGAGGCGGAGCACATGTTCGGCAAACAGTCGCGACGTGGATTTCTACAAACCGGCGCTATCGTTGGTTTGGGCAACCTGGCGTTTCTCCAGGGACTTCGTCCGGTTTCGGCCGAAGAAGCGAACGTCAATCTTGCACACGTTCATCTGCAGCCCGAGATCGAGCCGCTGGTGAAGTTGATTGAAGAGACGCCGCGCGATCGCCTGTTGGAAGAAATCGGCGCGCGAATTAACGGCGGTCTCAGCTATCGCGATCTGTTGGCGGCGCTGATGTTGGTCGGCGTCAAAAACGTCGAACCGCGTCCCTCGGTCGGTCACAAGTTTCATGCAGTGCTGGTGGTCAACTCGGCCCATCTGGCCAGCATCGCTTCTCCGCCAGAGCACCGCTGGTTGCCGATATTCTGGGCGCTCGACTATTACAAATCGGCGGCGGCCCGGGATGTCCAAGAGCGGGGGGATTGGATCATGCCGGCGGTCGCCGAAGGGAAGCTGCCGAGGCCGCATGCGGCGGAGCGATCTTTTGCCGAAGCGATGGACGACTGGGATGATGCGGCTGCCGATACGGCGGTCGCCGCGTTGGCCCGCACTGCCGGGATGAACGAGATTTACGAACAGTTCTACCGCTATGGGGCTCGTGATTTTCGCTCGATCGGTCACAAGGCGATTTTCGTCGCGAACAGCCAGCGGACGTTGCAATTTGTCGGCCGCGAACATGCCGAACCGGTCCTGCGTTCGCTCGCCTACGCGTTGTTGATGCACGAAGGAAGCAACCCGGCTCAACGGGATGAAGAAGCCGATCGTCCCTATCGCCGTAACAGTGAGTTGGCGAGCAAGATTCGCCACGAATGGCAAGATGGCGAACTCGACAAAGCGGCGACCGAAGAGCTGATCGTCGCGATGCGCAGCGCCTCGAATGACGACGCTTGCGATTTGACGGTCGATCTGTTGAATCATGGAGCTTCGCCGCAGTCGATCTGGGATGCGTTGCATCTGACTGCCGGTGAGATGTTGATGCAGCAGCCGGGGATTGTGGCGCTGCACGCGATGACTTCGACCAATGCGCTTCACTACGCCTATCAAACCTCAGGCGACGATCAGACGCGGCGGTTGATGTTGCTGCAAAACGTCGCCTTCTTGCCGATGTTTCGCGGTGCGATGAAGAGTCGCGGCAAGATCAAAGCGGTCACCATCGACGATGTGACGGCCGAAAAGCTGGAACCCGGTTCGGCGGCGACCGAGCAGATCTTCGCCGATCTTAGCCGTGATCCCATGACCGCTGCGCGAAAGACGCGAGGCTATCTGGCCGAGTCAGGAGTCGCCGGCGGCCGTCAGCTGTTGGATGCGGCCCGCGTGCTAGTTTTCCTGAAGGGAAATGACGCGCATGACTACAAGTTTAGCTCCGCGGTTCTGGAGGACTATTATCACGTCTCGCCCCCATGGCGCGATCTTTATCTAGGATTGAGCATGTTCAACTTGCCGGGCTCCGGTGATCGCGACAACAGTCTGGTTGAAAGAACGCGGGCCGCGCTGGCGTAACGGTTGGCGGCGGGCATAGCAGCCGAGAGAGCGATCGGTAGAATGGAGCTTTACCCTCGCTCACGCGTTTTGAAGGTGGGTTATTTAAGAAATGCGACGAACCGTTTCTTCGTAGCCGGAAGCGCGAGTTTTGAGGTTGCGCTATTTCCCTGGTTGGCCGCGATAGCTCCGCTATCCGCCGCGGCGCAGCCGTAAGAGGCCTTGGTTCACCGTAAGCAGTTCAGGGGCTTTTCGCCATTTCCAACGGTATAGAGCGACCACCGAAGTAAGTCCGACCGCGGCTCGACGCCTCCTACCGACTTCGTCGGCCCCGATAGCGGAGCTATCCGGGCCAACCCGAATCCGTTCGGCCAAATAGCGAACGATCGAACACGAATAAAGGACGTGAATACGGCCAGCATCAACCGCAAATCGTCACACTAGCCCGCCAGCGCGAGCGAGGGAATAGGGTTGGCGATCCTAACACGGATTGAAGTGGCGAGCCGTATTCCCTCGCTGGCGCTGGCGGGCTAGTGTTCGATGGATTCGAAATAGCCCAACTTCAAAACTCGCGTCTCTGCTTTCCCCTGGTATTTTCCGCATGCAATTCGCCGCCTACTTGAGAGATTCGACCGGCAAGGTCGAACGCCGCGAGATCGATGCGTATGACGAACAGGCGGCGCGAAGTGAACTCGAAGCGGCAGGTTCGACGATTGTCGAACTGCGTGAACTGCCGCCGGCAGACGATTTGCACCAACTGGCCGACGGTTGGCGAACGACCTGCAGCGTGTTGTCCGCGACGACTTTCGGCCTCGGCCTCTTTACGGCCGGAGCCATGTTGTTCATCCGGGTTCACCCACCGGTGATGATGCTCTTTTTTGGCTGGATGCTGTTGGGAATCGGCTTCGCGGGACTGGCGAATCAGCGGAGAATTTTGGGCGAATTGCGGCGGAAACGATAGCAGCAATGGACCGAGTTGATTCTCTGGGTATTGATAAGGTCGCAGATCCAATCGCCAAGAGAGTTGTCTGCCGATAAAGCGCATGCGCCGGTTTCAAAAAGACCTCGCCATCGACGCCTGGCAAGGGTGGACCTAGATTCGGCGCTGGCCGCGAAGTTGATCGAGCGCACCGACCAGTCGGTCGAGATGTTCGACAGTATGAGCGAAACTAAGACTGATGCGTAGCAGAGACTCGCCGCTGGGGACGCTGGGGGGACGAATGCCGGGGACGAACAGGCCTTGTTCGCGCAGGCGCAGCGAGGCTTGCATCGTCGGCTCCGGCTCGCCCAGTCGGATCGGGATGATCTGACTTTCGCCGCCGACTTGCCACCCTTGTGCGCGTAGATCGCTGCGCAGTTTCGTCGCTCGCTCTAGCAGCAGTTGGCGACGCTGCGGTTCGTCGTGTACGATTTGCAGCGCGGCGATCATTGCGGCCGCCGCAGCCATCGGCGCCGCGGTCGAAAAGATATAGCTGCGAGCCCGATTCAGCAGCCAATCAATCAGCGAACGACTGCCAACTACAAAGCCGCCATGTCCGCCGAGCGCTTTGCTGAACGTGCCGACGCGAACGTCGACTTGGTCTTCGACACCCAATTGTTCGCAAACTCCGCGGCCTTGTTCGCCGAAAACGCCGGTCGCGTGGGCTTCGTCGACCAGCAGCATCGCGTCGTATTGAGCGGCTAATTCGGTCAGTTCCTTCAACGGGGCAAAATCGCCATCCATGCTGAACAGCGAATCGGTCACGATCAGCCGGCGACGAAACGGCGCTGCCTGGGCGATCAATTTTTCGAGATGATCGACGTCGAGATGTTGATAGATTTGGGGGCGAGCGCCGGAGAGACGGACGCCGTCGATAATACTAGCGTGGTTCTTTGCGTCACTAAAGATGACATCCCCTTTGCCGGCCAAAGCGGTGATCGCGCCGACGTTGGCGGCGAAACCCGAGGAGAAGAGGAGCGCCGCTTCGGTTCCTTCCAACTTTGCTACCGCCGCCTCGAGCGCCGCATGCGACTGGCCATGTCCCGTCACCAGCGGACTAGCGCCGGATCCCCAACCTTCGGTCTGAATCGCCGCGGTCGCCGCTGCGGCGATGCGCGGATCGGCCGCCAGACCAAGATAGTCATTGCCGCCAAAGTTGATCAGCGGCTGACCGTCGACCGCAATTTCGGCGGTTTGCGGACCGGCGTGCGTGCGCAAACGCCGGCGAAGCTGAAGTTGATCGAGCGTTTGCAGTTCTTCTTCCAGCCAGGCAAGTGGTCGTCGCGTCATCAGGCCGCTTCCGTATCTTTGGCCTGAGCGGCTTGCGAAATGTGGGGCGGAGAAACCGGCGATTTCAGATCGAGCCGCATTTGCAGTTCGGCAATCTGCTGGCGAATCTTTTCGATCTCTTCTTCCTTTTCGGAAATCAGTTCTTCCATCAGCTCGATCCGGCGCTGCGGATCAATCCGCATTAAACGAGACAGTACGTCGAGCGCCACGATGCCGCGCCAAACTCGCAGCGACAGTCCTCGTAGCCGATAGACGCGAGTCGCTTTGGTCACCTGCTGCAACCGCAGAAGTCGAGAAAATTGCAACATCCGCAAGAAGGCGACTAGCGGAAGGCAAATAATCAGGAGGTCGACCCAATGTTTTTTGACATAGGTAAACTTCTTGTCGACCAGCGAGAACATCACAATAAACTCGGCGGTAAACGCGAGCCAAGTGATGCTATAGCCGGTTTCGATAATGACCTGGATCCAGGGATATTCGCTGATGTTAAAACGAAAGTGGGACATGAAATCGAGACAAAGCAGCGGCAGGATCATGAGCGCGACCACAATCATGGGACCGCTAAAAGCCTTCTCGACTTCTTCATGCAAATCGTCATCGACTTCGTGCCATCCCATCATGGGGAGCCACATCGTGCGACCAGTTTCATGATCGCGAGCCGCCAGACGCAGCGGAGGTAGAAACGCGCGTTTCAGAGCCGACTTCCAGTGGGGGCTGCCGAGTCGATAGTGGGCGATGGCCTCCCCCAAAAACAGCGGGAACATCGCTATCGTACAGCCAAAGAAAAAGAGACTGATTTCGCTCGACTGATAAATTGAGTCGGAAGTGCGCGCTTGCACCGCCGCGGCGACAAAGACCAAAAACAGCAACGACGCGCAGAACATCGGCACGGCCAGAAACTGGTCAAGCTGAATCGTTTTGCTGGGGGGCGTTTGGCTCATTGATCTTCGTGTGATTGGTTATTCGCAAAAGTCGCGTGCCGATTGGCTGAAATCGCGGGGCCGGTTCAAGGCGAAATCGCCGGTGAGCCCGGTTCCTATCTTGCGGCAAGTAGCTGATTTTAGATGATGAGACAGAACTCTCCCAACCCGTTTTCTGGCATGCTATCGCCGAAAGTTGCACGTTGTGGCCAAAAAAACAGCAAAATCAAGCTCCGTGAAGCGTTACTGGTTGTTGAAAACCGAGCCTGAGTCGTACTCGATTGACGATCTGGCCAACGAAAAAAAGCAAACGACGTTTTGGAGCGGAGTCCGTAATTATCAGGCTCGCAACTACATGCGCGACGATATGAAGGTGGGAGACGAGGTTTTTTTCTATCACAGCAACGCCAAACCGCCGGCGATTGTCGGCACGGCGAAGATCGTCAAGGAAAGCTATCCTGACCATACCTCTTGGGACAAGAAGGACCATCACTTTGACGAGAAGAGTACGCCGGACGCTCCTCGCTGGTTTATGGTCGACATTCAATTGACCGAGATCTTTGACGAGGCGCTCGGCCGGGATCAACTGAGCGGCGTCGCGGCGCTGGCCGAGATGGAACTGATGCGCAAAGGTTCGCGGCTCTCGGTGCAACCGGTCAAAAAGTCGGAGTGGGATGCGATCTTGAAATTGGCGAAACGGACGAAGAAAAGCAAATAGCCAGATTCGTTGAAGTCGCCGTTTAACCCTGAAATGCGCCGAAATCTTCGCGGAAGATCGCGCTGATCGACTCGTCGTTGTGGATGCGTTTGATCGCTTCGCCCAATAGCGGCGCGACGGTCAAGATCTTTGTGTTGGGAAGTAAGTGTCCTGACTGATGCGGAATCGTATCGGTCAGAATGATCTCTTTGATCGGCGCCGCTTGCAGGCGAGCGATCGCATCGCCGCACAACACGCCGTGCGTCGCCGCGATGTAGATCTCTTTGGCGCCGGCTTCAAAAGTGGTTTTGGCGGCGCCGCAGATCGAGCCGGCGGTGCTGATCATGTCGTCAAAGATGATCGCCGTGCGTCCTTCGACCGGACCGCCGATGATGTTTTCTTGGGTCGTATCGCTGGCGCTATGACGACGCTTGTCGCAAATGGCCAAGCGCCCTCCCAGGCGGCGGTGATGGCTGACCGCACGTTTGATGCTGCCGGCGTCGGGGCTAACGATCACCAGTTCGTCTTCGGGGATGTTCAGCGCTTGGAAGAAATGATTCAAAACAGGCGCGGCGTACAGGTGGTCGACCGGCACGTTGAAAAATCCCTGAATCTGGGCGGCGTGCAAATCCATCGTCAACACGCGATCGGCGCCGGCCGCAGTAATGACGTCCGAGACCAGTTTGGCGGTGATCGGCACGCGACCTTCGTCTTTGCGATCCTGACGCGCATAGCCGAAATAGGGGATCACGGCGGTGATCCGTTCGGCGCTGGCTCGGCGACAACTGTCGATCATGATCAACAACTCCATGATGTTGTTGTTGACCGGAGGACAGGTCGGCTGAATCAAGAAGACGTCGCGACCGCGCACATCTTCTTCGATTTTGCAGGCGTTCTCGCCGTCGGGGAACTCGCCCAGCGTAATTCGCCCGAGCGGTATGTTCAGGAATTTGCAAATGTCGCCGGCCAGACGCGGATTCGCGCGGCCGCTAAAGATTTTGATCTCTCTCATTTTCGAAGCGGAATGCACGATCTAAACCGAAGGGGCGTCTGGTACAGGCAGCAAGGGCCGAGCGAGAATCAATTAGTGTAACCGAGACGGCTCATCTGATCTTCCACCAAACGCAAATCCTCCATCGAATTCACGCTGAGCGCCTCGCAGGGCTCCAGAACCGGGGAAGCGTCGACCGGTAGTCCCAACTGCCGCAAAATCGCGGGGCAGTCAGTGATATAGTACTCACGCTGATGGTTCTGATTGGTTAATTTATCGAGCGCCGACAGCAAATTTTGACAATCGAAGACGTAGGTGCTCATATTCACCTCCCGGATTTGCCGCTGCTGCTCTGTCGCATCTTTTTCTTCTACAATGCCGGTAAATCTCCCCTCGGCATCACGGACGATCCGTCCCAAACCGGTTGGATTTTCTTTTTCGAGGGTCCCCAGCAAGCAGGCCATTTTCTCTTGTTCAAACCGATCCAGCAGCTTTTCCAGCGAACTGGTCTGCACCAGCGGCGAATCACCGGTCAGAACGACGACCGCCCCATCGAAGTCGGCAAGTTCGTCACGGCAAACCATCACGGCGTGCCCGGTTCCCAGTTGCTCGGTCTGCTCGACAAAGCGGACGCCAGGACGATCGGCCAACGTTTCGCGCACCAGATCGGCCCGATGTCCAACCACGACCAAGACCTGGTCAACGCCGACTTTCGACAGGGCGTCGAGCACATACTCGATCATGGGGCGCCCCAAAGCCGGAACCAGAACCTTCGGCAGCTCCGATTTCATGCGGGTTCCCTTGCCGGCGGCAAGTACGACTGCAAGTCTTTTCATCATCGGCTCTTAGGGATTTGACGGCCATCGCTGCACATGATTGGAGCGGAGCGCCAATATCCCACGAAACGAGGCATTGTTCCAGCCCGCGCTCGGTTTTCGAGCCGCCGAAACCTTGTAGTGGTTCCCGCAGATCAATGGGGATAAAATGGGAGTAGTAATGGAAACTCTCCTCACTGTGCATGTAAGCTGCGAAGGCGCCCCGTGAACCAACCAAACAACCCGTTGCATCCGCACCATCACGAATCGACCAACTTCAAAACCTTGTTGGATTCGATGTTCGTCCCCAAGAACCAAGAGCTTTGGGACCAGTTGTGGGAACAGGTCCAAAAGGAAGAGCAGATCGCGGCGCTGCAGAAGGCGACTGGGATCAAAGATCTTGCGCTATTGCAGCACTTTGTCGATATCGGCGTAACCGCGGAAAATCTGACCGCGATGTCTCTTTTTCCGCTGATGGCTGTCGCCTGGGCGGATGGGATTATGCAGGTCGAAGAGAAAGCGGCGATTTTGCAGGCCGCGCTGGAAGTTCACGTTGAAAAGGGGCACCCCAGCTACGAAGTGCTGCAAAACTGGCTAGAACACAAGCCGCAAGAAAAGAGCATGGAAGTTTGGCAGGTTTACGTCCGCGCATTGCGCGAAAGTCTGTCGCCTGAGCAGGATAAAGCGTTTCATGACGAAACAATCGGACGTGCGCGCAAAGTTGCCGACGCAACTGGCGGAATCTTAGGACGTTTTGGCGTGCGAATATCCGATAAAGAAGAAAAGGTGCTGAAAGAGCTAGAGGCCGCCTTCCTGTAGGGGGGAAAGCGACGGCCGGTCACAAGCTTTTGGGCGCCAGATTTGTTGGGCTCAACAGCTATGCGATTTGCCACTTACTTCCATGCTTGGCGCCTGCCTGTTGCAGTTGCGCTGCTGAATCTGGCGGTTGCGATCACCATTCTGTGGGTCGCAACTGGCCATTTCTATTGGCGTTTTCCCCTCAGCATGTCCGTTTTGCTGGGCGGCTTTATCTATATCATCGGCCGGGTCCGTTGCCGGTGGGCTGAAGAAAAGCGATTTCATATCAGCCTGCCGGAGATGGTAACGCTGTCGACCTGCATCGCTCTCTTCTTGGCCGCCGCCAGCTACGATCGTAAGCTGCAAATCAACAATCATCGCGCCGGTATTTTGGGGAACATCGAGTTGCTCGGCGGTTCCTACGCCTATGGCGAAGCCGGCCTGCGAATTGCCATCGACAATCCGCAGTTTGGAGATGGTGATTTGCCCAAATTGGCCGCCTATCTGGCCATGGCGAGCGATGCCAAGATCCCGATCGAACGGCTCGAAATCTATCAACACGCGCTGACCGGCCGATCGCGGCTGTTGCTGTTGGATATGCCGCTGCCGCACGAGGCCCACATCGAAGGGCTGCCGGAAAAGTGGGAAATGGAATTCCGCGACGCTCATCCGCAGACGCTGGTCGAGTATGTTCCAGCGCCGCCCAGGATCGAGAGCGAGCGGATTTTGACAACCGCCGATGTCATTGACGCCGATCAAAAAGAAGCGGCGACCGAGGCGGAAGCGGCGCCTGGGAGCGAAGGCCAGACTTCCCTGTAGCCAGATTGGCTCTTCTTTAGGTTTTTCGATTACCCCAATTCCGTCCCGATTTCGCCTATCTAAATGCAGGCGAAAACGACTCTATCTACGGGACGGGAAGCGCGATGAAGTTTTGGACGAAACAGACCACCAAGCGGATCGCCTTGTTCCTGGTCGATGGCATGGTCTGGAAATTTGCGGCTTTGGCCGCTGCGCTGGCCTGTTCCCGTGGGTTTAGTTCCTGATTCTCCGTTTTATCACCTTGTGAGTCCCCAGGATGAATCACGATCAAGAGCACCGAAGCGCGATTGAACTGGAGTCCTTGTCTTGGCGGATCGGACTCGTGCTGACCTGCGGATTGGGAGTATGCGGCGCCGGCTTCGTGCTCTTGGTCTGCTTGTGCGCTTGCTTATAGGCGTAAACATCCCCGGTTGAACCGAATGCAGCGGCAATAATTTCGCACGATCTTCACGACAGGAGAACTCATGAGATGGGGGAAGTATAAGCCAACGGCTCGTCAAGTGATTGTGCTTGTCGCAGTTGGCGTGATTTGGAAAGTGGGCGCGTTTGTCTTTTTATTGTTAGCGTCGACCTGAATACCTCTTTGCGAAAGGCGTGTCGATGAATGCATGGGAATCAACGGTGACGTTTCGAACCCTTTTTCTCTGGGGTATCGCGGTCACGACTGGCTTGGTTGCTGCGAGCGTGCTGCAATGGGCGACTCCTGGCGCATTGCTGGCGGTGCAAACAATCTTTGACAAAGTCGCTCGGTAATTTGACGAGTGAGAGTTCTCATGAATTGGAAATACTCAAAATCGTAGACTGCAGTCGTGCTGGGATTGTGTCCATCGCGGTTCATTTCGAGTCGTTAAGGCCCTGATCCGTAACTGGAATTTGCGGACATGCGCATGGCGCGATGAATCTAATCTGCATCAAAGAGTGTTTGTTGCTGATCCTTTCGTTCAAGTTTTCTTTGAATGAATCGCCCGAACAATGGGACAGAGAAGCAATATTTACCAAGCCGGTTCTTGTAGACCAAGCCCTTGTCAATCATGCGTGGTAGCATTTGGCTTACGTCGCCTGGAGTGAATCTCTTGATACCAGGAATTGACTTCGATACATCTACGACATCTCCAATAGAAAATTCATTTTCTGATTCAGGTAGTTTCGCAACGCAATACAATAGATCTCGCTGCCTGTCGGTCAAAGTTTCCCACCGACCTGCGAAAAAGTCTGAATCAAGTTTTCGAGTAATTGAATCAATTGGAATCGACAATTCTTGGGGATTAACTTTTAGATGGTCAAAAGTCTCTCGACAAATGAATTGAATAAAATATGGGTATCCGTCCGAAGTCTTGATAATTTGATTAATACCATGCTCAGTGAATGTAAATCGACTTCCCTTTGTTGGTACAGTTATCGCCTCTCTCGAAGCATCAGGATTGAGTCGACCGAGTTCTTGAATCGTGAACATGCGCTCAGCATACGTTCTCGATTCGACGAGTTTGGGAAAGAGAGTTGGTAGACCAGTTAGCAAAATTAAGTACCGACATCCCTTTCTTTGTAGAGATTGGAACGTTTCAAGCAGCACGGCTAATGGATACTCTTCTTTGCTCTCTCGATCTTGAACAACTTGTGCCTCATCGTATGCGAAAACAATTCCACGAACCGATCTCGCCTCCGCCACTTTCCATACGAACTCAAGGGTTGATTTTAATTTGTCGGCCGTGAGTCCAGGTTGTGCTTCAAAGAATTGCCACAAGAAATTGAAGTCTAGGCGTTGAGGAGTAGGCTCACTTGCGAATCCCAAAGTACCATAGCTCGTAGGAATAGTAGCGTTTGAAGTGAAGACAGATATGTCTGTAAGCAAACGCTTGCATAACTTGTTTTCGCTCAAAAATGAAGATTCGGAAAAGTCTGATCCAACCCAAACCCACCCTTTGGATTGGGCTTCTGGCTTGTATTTTCCATCCATAAGAACCGTTTTTCCGGTCCCTCTAAGCCCAGTTAGAATTACGTTTCGCATTACCGTATCTTGGTCGAGAAATTTCGAGAAATCCGAAACTTCTTGGTCTCTTCCAGCTAAAAACGGGGGGGGGTGACCAGCGCCAGGCGAAAATGGGTTAACCGCTGATTTATCTTGGGCCATATCAATTACTTCCCGTGATTATCCTGTCTTATTGGACTACATAATCTTATGCGAAGGCATAAGATTATGTCAAGACATGATCCGCAATAATTTGCTGCGCCAGCGTCTTAGGACAACTTTGAAAACGACACAAAGGTAATTTTCTGGGAAATCAGTCATTAAGCAGATTATCAGCCCTCTTTCTGAGATTGATTTAGCTAGTTTTCGTGTTGGCACGATATTGTTCTTAGCTCCAAGCGAGCTCGATTCCCTCTGTCGTGAGCGAACGTTGGAAATCAGCCAGCTTGTCGGGCAGAGACCGAATTCCCCGCGGAGACTCTTTTTTCTCCAGCGCGAAACTGACCAAGCAACCGGCCGCTTCGCCGATGCCCCACTCGACCGGATGCAAACGGTAACAGCCGTTGGTCAGATGGGTTGTACCGATGTTCTTGCAGGCCGGGATCAGATTTTCGACGCGCCGCGGAATCATCGCTCCCAGCGGAATTTGAAACGGTAGCGAGGCGAAATCGATGTAGTTGTCGCCGCCGCTGCTGGGATGCAGATCGATATGGTACGAACCGACGCCGACCGAATCGGCGAACGACTTTGCTTTTAGCTGTTTGCCTGATCGCCCTGTGATCGCGGATCGCTGCTCGGCGCCGACATGCAACTCGGTGATCGTCGTTTCGGCCAAAATACGCCGCGACTCACGAACATAAGGATACTTGGCCAGGCCGTCAGTCGTACCGGTCATCTCTGGCAGCAGACGCAAACCAGCGAACCCCGCGCCGCCGTCGCTGCGCGGACATTCGGTCTGCAACCAATAGAAGAGTGACAAACTCAGTTGCTTCGCCTGAGCGATATGCTTTTGCTTTTCGGCCTCAGAAACATCGATCAAGTTGCCCAACACGCAGTCGTTCTGGGGCCAATTGACCAACGTGGCGCTCCCTGCATACGATCCGGGGACAAAGTTCGCCGCATTGAGAATCCGGCGATAAAGCCAAAGATTGAGCGAGCCGGGAGTCGCGGCGCCAGAGGGATCAAAGCCAAGTTTTTTCGGCTTCAGGTCGCGTGGTGACGAATAGCTCAGATCCAACAATTTGCCCGACCAGGGAGGCGTGAGCGCGGGAACATAGTCGCGCCAGAAATCATAGTCGGCCGGCTTATCGCCGACATAGTCTTGGCCGGCGACGTATTGCAACGGGAAGCAAACGGTAAACGCTTGTTGATTGGCCGGAGCGGCGACGTCGGCGGCATGTAGTTCCTTCGTGTCGGCTTTCGCCTCGGCGCCGGTGACGTATTCGCTACCGGTCAACGGAAGCAGATCGCCCAGTTCGGTCGCATCGATGAAGTAAGGCGCGGTCAGCGTTTGTTCACTCCCTTTAGCCAGCGAACGCACCGTCACGCTGGAGATGCGATCTCCTTGCATGTCGGCTTGGACCGGAACATGTTCGAGCAGTAACGTTAACTTGCCGCTTTTCAGATAGGGAGCCAACATCTTGTTGAGAACGGCTAACGCGACGCGCGGCTCATGACAAAGACGCGAAACGCTGCCGCCGCCGGGGTTCAGGTTCGTTTGATGCTTCGCGGCGTCGGTCAACGGATAGTGATGGCGATAATAGTCGCGGATGTCGTTGCGTAATTTGCGATAGGACGCATTGGCGCCGTGGGTCTCGATATGAGCATGCTCATCCGGCGGAACAATTTGCGATGTCAGTTGCCCACCGATCCAATCGGTCTCTTCGGTCATGACGACGGTCAGGCCGCGCCGCAATGCGGCGATCGCCGCAGCACATCCTCCCAGACTGCCGCCGATGATGGCGACGTCGGCGGCCCGTTCACGATTTTGACCAGCCCAAAGCCAGGGAGTGAAAGAAATCGCGCCAGTGATTCCACTGGCGGCGGCAAGAAAGGAGCGACGATCAAGAGTCATGAGGATACCAGGCGGGAGAAGTGAAAGCGGGGAACGCAGCGAGGGTGGGAGAATCAATCAGAAATCGCGGAAGGGGCCTCGCGGCTCGGCCGCTTCCATTTCGGCGGTCCAAGCGGCGAACCGCTCTTTTAACTTGGCGAGCATTTCGGGATGTTCTTTGGAGAGATCCTGTTTCTCGCTGATATCTTCGGCGAGATTGAACAATCCGTTGCCGGCGGCGCTGTTGACCCATTTCCAATCGCCAACCCGGGCTGCGACATCTCCCCGACGTTTCCAGAACATTTCTTCACGCGGCGAGCTTGCGCCGTTTAAGACCGGCAGCATGTCGAACCCGTCATAGATCACGTCAGCGGGAAGTTGGCCGCCGACCGCTGCGACAACGGTCGGAAAGACCTCGAGCGATGTGAGAAACTGGTCGCTGACTTTGCCGGCCGGAACTTTGCCGGGCCAGTGAACGATGCAGGGGACGCGATTGCCTCCTTCGAACATCTTCGCTTTGCCGCCGCGCAGGGGGGAGTTGTCCGAGCCTCCTCCTCCGCCGTTGTCAGAGAGGAAAATAATCAAAGTGTTGTCAGCGATCTGATGCTGTTGAAGCTGGTCCACGACTTTGCCGATCGCTTCGTCCATTCGCTCGACCGCCGCTAAATAAGCTTGGCGACGTTTCTCTTTTTTGCCCTCGCCGCCGGGAAAGTGATCCAGGTATTCTTGCGGCGCTTGGGCGAAGCCGCGGATCGAGCGATCCAGGTTCGAGGCGCTGTGCGGTGCGTTGAACGGCAAGTAGAGGAAGAAAGGGCGATCGTGATTCTCGTCGATAAAGCGAATCGCTTCTCGTTCGAAGAGATCGGTCAGATAAGTTCCCTTGTCTTCTTCGGTCGGCTGGTTGTCGCGAAACATCGACGGCACGCCGTAACGCTCATGCGTAAAGTAATCGACGCCGGTGTTTGCGAAACCGTAGTACTGATCAAAACCGCGCTGCAACGGCAAATAACGTTTCAATTGACCGCCGTCCCACTTGCCAAAGACGGCGCTGGCATAACCGGACTGTTTCAAGACGTCGGCGAGAAAAACTTCCTGAACATCGGTGCCGAGAATTCGTTCGGCGGTGACGGCGTACTCTTCCGGCTTGTAGAGATAGTCATAGTCGGGCGCTTCGTTGCGGATCATGTCGTACGTGCCGTTGCGCTGCGGATAGCGGCCGGTCATGAGCGATGCCCGTGACGGAGTACAAGCAGGCCACGAAACGTAAAAACTGGTCAGCCGCGTTCCGCCTGCGGCTAACTGATCCAGACGCGGCGTGCGACATCCATTATCGCCGATGCAACTGAGGTCGGCGAAGCCTTGGTCGTCGGAAACGATCAAGACGATGTTGGGGGGATGCTTGCTTTTTTCGGCGGCATGGGCATTGGCGACCAGCGACACGGAAGCCAGCGCGCAGACGATCGTGATCAGTCGAGTCGAATACATGGGCGAGGATCGGTGAGAAAGGGAGAAATGCGGTGTGAGCGGAATCCGCATGATATCACGGAGCATCACCGCGGCTCAAGAAAAACATTTTCGCCGATTCAATGAGGCGAATCCAGCAATTGAGCCAAGAAACAAATCAGGCCGCAATGACTGCGGCCTGGTTTCGATGGTTCGTTGGAAAACGCTTAGTGATGCGTGCCGGCTAGATCTTCCAGCCCCAGTCGTTTCATCTTCTTATACAGCGTCGTGCGGTTGATGCCCAATTCGTCGGCAGTCAGATTACGGTTCCAGCCGTTCGACTCGAGCGTCTCCAGGATGATCTGACGTTCCGGAGCTTCGAGCGCTTCCTTCAAGGTCCGGCCATTGGTTCGCTGGACCGAAACCGGGGCTCCGGACGCGATTGCGGCCGGCAATTCGCCGGGACCGATCATCTCGTTTTTCGACAGCAGAACCGAACGTTCGACGACGTTTTGCAGTTCGCGAACGTTGCCGGGCCATTGGTATCGCTGCAGCGCCGAGATCGCTTCTTCGGTGAAGCCGCGGATCTGACGACCGGTGTCTTGGCGAACTTCTTCCAGGAAGTGATTCGCCAAGCGTGGTATGTCGGTCATGCGTTGACGCAGCGGCGGCAATTCTAAGTTGATGACGTTTACGCGGTAGAACAAATCTTGGCGAAACACGCCGCGTTCAACCAGATTCGCCAGATTTTCGTTGGTCGCCAGGATGACGCGGGTATCGATCGAAATCGTCGTATTGCCGCCAACCGGCTCAAATTGAAGCTCCTGCAACACGCGAAGCAATTTGACCTGCATGCTTTGCGGCGCGGTGCCGATTTCGTCGAGGAAAATCGAACCGGCGTCCGCTTGTTTGAACTTACCAAGTTTGTCGGTCGTCGCGCCGGTGAATGAGCCGGCGACATGGCCGAAGAGTTCGCTTTCGAGCAACGTTTCCGGTAACGCTCCGCAGGCGACTTCGACAAACGGTTTTTCGCGACGATTGCTGCGACGATGAATCGCACGAGCCAACAGCGATTTACCCGTTCCACTTTCGCCGGTGATCAAGATCGTGGCGCGGGTATCGGCGACGCTGTCGACCATGTCGAAGATCTTCAGCATGCGATGGTCGTGCCCGATGATGTTCTCCAGACCGTAGCGCAGATCGAGCTGTTCTTTCAGTTTTTCGTTTTCGGCCAGCACCTGACGTTGCGACAAGGCGCGACTGATCGCCATTTCCAATTCGCGATCGATCAGCGGTTTGGTCAGCATGTCGAACGCGCCCAGGCGAATCGCTTCGACCGCGTCGTCAGCGGTGCCATAGCCGGTGATCAAGATGACCGTCTGTTCCGGCTGCGCCTTGCGAATGTGACGCAGCAATTCGAACCCGTCGCCATCCTGCAAACGGACGTCAGCGAGCACTAGGTCGAACTTTTGTGCCGCCAGTTGAGCGACTGCATCGTGATAGCCGGGAGATGTCGTGACCGTATAGCCGATCTCGCGCAGCCACATGCCCATCGAATCGAGCACGTGACGATCGTCGTCGACCAACAGTATTTGAGGCTGACTCATGATTTCACTTTGATACTTGGCGGGAGTTTGGCGACCAGAGGGTTTGCTTACAGGGCGAATCTTTTGTTGGCGCCGCCAGAGATATCTAGGTCACGTCTTGCCGGAAGTCAACGCACCGATGCAAAAACGCAACACTGCGGTAATCACTATCCTGCGGGTTGGACGAACCGAATGCCTGTTTTTGGCCATTTTAGGCCCCCATTACGGCGTGGTACGCCGCAAATCGTCCACCACCCCGCCGAAAGCACTAGCTATTTGCCGCTTCCGCGTTAAGATATCCTGTAGTTAGCCAACTAATGTTTGACTGGGCATTCGCGGACTTATCGCCCAATCTTGGACAAGTCCCGCAGGTCGCGGTTAGGCATGCAGGTAGTTGCACCGCTCGTAAATGTTGTGGAGTAGAAAAAATGGGAATTAACGTCGTTGTTGCGGACGATCATGAGGTGGTTCGCAGCGGACTAGCCAGTCTGCTCAAGGGGACTGAAATCAGCATCGTGGACGAAGCTTCCACCGGTAGCGAAGCGGTTGAAAAAGCGCTCGCCCATCAACCGGACGTCGTTCTGATGGACATCCGCATGCCTGACACCGATGGTTTGGCGGCGTTGGAGAAAATCAAAAAAGAGTCTCCCAATACCCGCGTCGTCATGCTTTCGACCTACGACAACCCGACCTACATCGCTCGGGGAGTCGCACTCGGCGCTCATGATTACGTGCTCAAAGGTTCGTCGCGTGAAACGATCGTCACCGCGATCGAAAACGCCGCCTCGGATAGCCCGATCGCCGAAGACAGCCTCATGAATCGCGTTCGCGGCGCGATGGCCAAGCGTCAAGAGGCGAAGCATAGCGACATTCCGCTTACCAATCGTGAAATGCAAGTTCTGCGACATCTGGCGCTAGGACTTAGCAATCGAGAGATCGGTCGTTCGTTGACCATTAGCATCGAAACGGTCAAAGAACATGTGCAAAACATTTTGCGCAAGATTGATGTAACCGATCGCACGCAAGCTGCCGTTTGGGCGGTTCGACGCGGCTTGGTCTAAAGCCAGACAACGAGCGACAGAAATATTAAGCGGCCGTCTTCCCTAAGGCGGTCTTTTCTTTTGCGCGTTGCCTGACCGGGATAAAATGGCCAAAATGGAAACAGCCGCCCAACTGGCCGCTTATGTTTCCCCAACGCTTTGCATCCCCTTGAGAGGCGCACATCATGACGCGCTCCACTGCCCTACTGTTTTTCCTCCCGTTTGCGATCGCATTCTGTGCGCCGACCGTCGCTGTCGCCACAGACGTGGAGCCAAGTGCTGAGCAACAGGCGCTATTTGAAAAGTTCTCAGAGAGAATGACCGGCGCCACGCTGGTCGGTAAGTTTACGGTGGTTGGTCGCGACGTGCCTCCGAAAGAAGAACGCTATGAAATCCGGAGCGTCCATAAGCTAGAGGAGGGAGATCTCTGGCTGTTCAACGCTCGGGTGAAGTATGGCGAAAACGACGCGGTCATCCCGATGCCGCTCGAAGTAAAATGGGCCGGGAAGACTCCGGTGATCACGCTGGAGGATGTCGCGATTCCGGGACTCGGCACCTTCAGCGCTCATGTCGTGATCGATGGCGACAAATATGCCGGGACTTGGACGCACGGAGAAGTGAGCGGGCATCTTTTCGGCCGCATCGAAAAGACAAAGTCAGCGACGACTGAATAGGTAAGTCAAGCCAACGCGTTACGTCAGCGCAACAGAAGAGGCGATTCCGTCAGGAATCGCCTCTTCACGTTCTTGGGTTCTATCCGAGTTATTCGGAAGCGGCTTCACTGACGACGCGCGGTTTGGTCACCGGTTCACCGCTAGGAGCGCTGGCCAGGACTTTCAGCGACTCGATGCAGCTGACCATTTCTTCCAGCTTGATTTCGGACCAGCCAGCCGCTTTATGGCGGATGATCGCCAGCTTCATTGCATCGAACGCATCAAGCACGTCCTCAGGAAGTTGGCCAATCTCAGTAAACGGTTTGACCAGGGCCGGTTGTTCTTCCGGCGCCGCTTCGTCCCCTTCTCCGTTTTGCGAGACCTCACGCGGAACCGCGCCAGGGGCATCCTCATCACCAAAGTCGGGACCTTCCGGAACCGGCATCCCGTCATGCGGTTCGATGTCGCCGAGGCTTCCCTTCAACTCCGAATCGCCCCCTTCGGCATGCGGCTCAAAGTCTTCGTCCAACTCGGTGACGACGATATCCTCATCGCGGGGACGGTCCCCTTCTAGGCTACCCATCGTCTCCCAGCGCTGGCTGCGCATCGAAGCGACCGACCAGCCATTTTGGACGGCGCCTTCCAGCCACATCTCGGCGTCTTCCCAGTCGATCGAGGCCTGGAAGTGACTCCAGAAGAGTTTCTCGAATTTCTCATGGACATCGCCAAAACGTTCGTAGACGCGCCGCAGGCGGCCGACATGTTGGCCGGTGACCGAGCCGACACGGCTCGCCCAGGCTTCGTCCGAGTATTCGGTCGCCGGGGCGTTCTGTTCGGTCAACGACGTGCGCCACTGTCCGATGATGCGTCCTTTTTCCCAATTGGTGGTCGAGACCAATGAGTTCCATTGACCGACGTAGGGTTGCGAGACCGTATTAAGACGAGCGACTTCTTCCGATGAGATTTCCTGATCGTTAAAGTCCGCCGCCGATGCTTCGATCGAATCCAATGGGGATTCGGGCGATTGTTCTTCCATGCCCTGAGATTCCTCGGTTAAAAGACTGCAAGCGCCGCCAAAAAGCGGTTGATCAACTGAAGCGGGTTGGATTCTAGGCGCCTGCCGATAGCTAGAAAACGGGGCGCGCAGCGAGATTGTTCGCCAAATCTCATCGCAACGACGGCAAACCGTTTTGAGGACACGGTTTCCAGAAAAAGAAATCGCCGTGAAGTTGCCGCCGGCGTCGGGGATAAGTTGTCGACCAAGCGTCGACGCAGCGCCTAGCTGGAGACGCGTTCGCTGGATTCGAAGCCGCAACCCTTGTGAGCGCCGTCGCAAAACGGGCGATTGGCCGAATGGCCGCAGCGGCAGAGCGCGATCGTCGGCTTGTCGATGGTGTAGGTGTTGCCATCGGCGTCTTCGAGCGTAATTGGACCTTCGACCAAAAACGGGCCGTTGTCACGCACGCGAATCTTCGTTTCCGACATATTCCCTATCCTCGAAAGTCGAGACCTAGTCCTAGCAGGCCTTACGCTGCTGAATTCTACCGCAGTCGAACCAGACTGTCTGCGCGGCGTCCGGTTATTCGTCGGCGATCGACTACGGCAACATTTCGCGTTGGTCTTCAGGAATCAGATTATGCAGATGATCGCGAAGCTGCGCTCGGGCGCGATGAAGACGGCTGCGCACCGTGCCGATGGGGGTGTTTAGCACTTCGGCGATCTGGTCGTACTCTAAGCCTTCCAATTCGCGCAGGACCAACACCGAGCGATGCTCTTCGCTCAGGGTTTCCAGCGCAGCGCGGACTTGCTCGACGTTCTCGTGCCGCTGCATCCGTTGTTCGGGGCCGGCTCCACCGTCGACCGGTTCGCAGCCGGCGATCTCGCGTCCCAGGTCGACCGAGTAAACCGGTTTACGGCGCCGGCGATGACTGACCGCAACGTTGAACGCGATGCGATAAAGCCAGGTATAGAACAGGCTGTTCCCTTGAAAGGTCGCCAGCTTCAGATAGGCCTGAACGAACGACTCTTGCACGATGTCTTCGGCGTCTTCTCGTGAACCGAGAAAGTGAATCAGCGTGTTGAAGAGCCGGTCCTGATATTTGCGCACCAGCAGCGCATACGACGCAGTGTCGCCGGAGAGAATTTGCTCGATAAGCTGGCTATCGTCCACGAATGATGCGCAAGTGGTGAGCGGATCGAGAGGGAGGTCGCGGATGACGGCGCTGCTGGTCGCCGTCGTGACGAGTATTCGGAAAAGCCCCATTAACGCGCACGCAAAGCTGCGAGTAGCGTATTGCTCATCGTATTCCAAACCAGCCGACAATACGAGGAGTTCGCAGCGTCGTGGTCGATTACTCCAGATCGCGTTGGACGATCCCAAGAGCAAACAGAGGTAGACAGTCAGCCATGGGCTGGGCGGCTGCTTCTTTTGGCGTCGAATAGAGCGGCTCCACGCACCGGCCGATACGCGCACGACCGGACCGGCTGGAACGGTTGTGACGTCATTTGGCGTTTCAGCTTACGGTACGCCTGCCAAAACGCTGGTATATTCGTCAAATTCGGGCGTCTGCGCGGGCTCGGCCCTGCCGGAGTTGGTCATACGCGCAATGCTAATTTCGGAAGTTTGTGAATTAACGCGACCGAAGAATTCTTCGATTTTTTTAGCTTGTCGCCTGTTGCGGCGAGGACGCTCAGGGCCCAATCAATCGGCGCATTCGAATGCGTCTCGAGCAGGTGAAGTAACGAGCTTCCAGTTACTTGCGAGCCGCTTTGCCGCTGATTGCCGGTTCGCTTGATTTTAGCGGCCAGACGGTATGCGGTGGAGAGCGACGCAGGTAAATCAGCACCACCAAGGCCAGGCCAAAGATCGCCAAGCTGACGTTTTGCGAGATCGTCAAACCGGTGCCGGCGAACGAGAGTTCGTCGGTTCGAATCAACTCGAGCAAGTATCGCGTAATCGAATAAATGCCGAGCGTCAGCGCGATCACTTCGCCGTCATGACGGCGAACCGGATAGTAGAGCGCCGCGACAATGAAGAGCAACAGCGCGTTGATACTAGCATAAATCTGAGTGGGGTGGACCGGAACGCTCCAGGCAGGCGCTTTCGGCAGCAAGATTCGGACGATCGTCCCATCCGCTTTTCGCAGCCGCAGAATGCCTTCATGAGACGCCTGCAGGACTAGGCGTTGTGCTGTAACGAGCGGAGGAACCACTTCGCCGCGACTGTTGGCTCCGGCGGTCGGCTGCTCGCCGTTGATCTCGACGATGACATCTCCGGCGGTGAGCAATTGTCCCGCAGCCGGCGAATCAGGGCGAATCAAACCGATGGCAATTTCGCCGCGAGGATTCTGGGTCAAGCGAACGCCGAAAAACTCCCCCGTCTCTAGCTGTCGCTCATACGGCGGGCTCCCTTGCGGGAAAGGGATCGCCCATGGATATTCGCAAACGCCGCCATAACAGCAGCCGTTCAGCAAGCATCCGATGCGTCCCAAGCAAAGTCCCAGCACCAAACTGGGCGCGATCAAATCGGCCAGCGCCAAAGCAGGCAGCCGATGACGATAGCAAAACGCGGCGAAACCGATCATCGCGCCGATCAACGAACCGTAGACGACCAGACCCCCTTCGGTAAAGTTGATCGCGTTAAAGAAAGTCGCCTTCCAATCGCCAGGGATGTAGAAGTATTCGTTCCAGTACTCGATGACGAAGAAGACGCGTGCACCGAGAATGCCGGGGATAAACATCCAAAAAGCGAGCGAATAGATCGCATCGGGATGCAGCCCCATCTTTTGCGCACGATGCGCCGCAAAGCTGACGCCGGCGACGACTGCCGCCAGCAGCATGACTCCATAGCCGCGGATCGGAATTCCATTGTGCTGCGCGACGAACATCGGCAAACCGAATGCGATCACCACTGCGACGATAATGATCATCGGCAGATAGCTGGCGGTATCCTTGTTCCAGCCCTGCTTGCGCGCAAGGATCGCCAGCAGTACGGCCGAAACGACGCACCAGACGATCAGCAGCCAGCCGAAGCCTGCCAGCGGCAGTCCGAACAGTTCTTTCGGGATTAGAAATAGAGTTTGGCGCACGTGGCCGATTCTCTCTCGCGGCGGAAGGAAGTGCTAGTTGGTCGGCGAGAGACTCACGACGCAATTGTCGATCAGACGCGTTCCGCCGACGCGTGCAGCAATCAGAATAACGACTGTGTCGGTCGCTGTCTGTAGCGTTTCCAACGTCTGTGGATTTGCCAGAATTGCGTAATCAATCTCACGAATCCCGGCTGCATGCATCTCGGCGCGCATTCCCGCCGCGATCGAATCAGCGTCGCGATCCCCAGCTTCTAGGCGTTCGGTCGCTACGCGCAAGCTGCGGGAGATTGACAACGCGGCAGTTCGTTCCGCCGGCGATAGATAGCGGTTGCGTGAACTCATCGCCAGGCCGTCGTCGTCACGCACGATCGGGCAAACCGCAATTCGGGTTGCCACATTCAGGTCAATCACCATTTGCCGAATCACGCAAGCTTGCTGATAGTCCTTCTGGCCAAAATAGGCGATATCGGCCGGAACCATATTCAGTAGTTTCAGCACCACGGTCGCGACGCCGGCGAAATGCGTCGGTCGTGAGACTCCTTCCAGCGGCAACGAAACGCTGGGGGGCGAAACGACGGTCGAAATCCCCGGCGGATACATATCGGCCGCTTCCGGTGCGAAAACCCAGACTGGGTGATAATGCGAAAGCGATTCGATATCGCTGTCCAGCGTGCGCGGATATTTTGAGAAGTCTTCGCTTGGCCCAAATTGCATTGGATTGACGAAAATGCTGACGACCGTGATATCGCATTCAGCTGCGGCGCGGCCGGCCAGGCTGAGATGTCCCTCGTGCAATGCGCCCATCGTCGGCACGAAACCAACCGTCAGCCCGCTCTTTTGCGCGGCGACGACTTTGGCCCGAATCTCTTTGGGCGAGTGAATTAGTTCTGGCGTTTGGATTGGTGAGTTGTTCATCACGAATTTCGCTTAGGTCGACCTCATCGCGGCGATCGCCGCGGTAATCTCAGTCGCGGCCGCTTCCACATCGGCGCTCGGAATCGGCAGGTAGGGGCCATGTGGTCGTCGTAGGCTGCAAATACTTTCCGGCGTTTGCCAAAAGACAAGCAGGCTCGACTCTTGGCTGGCCGTTGTGGGATCGTCTCGCAGGATCGGAAAGTCGGTGGTTTGACGAACTTGCTCGATCAAAGCTTCGACCGCCGCGTCGTCGGACGCGACGATGCGCACTACCGGATCGGCGGCATTCCAATGCTCGAGAAGTTCTCCGAGCGTTCGCTGACAAATAGGATGCCGCATGTCGGCGGCGACTTCAACGGCTGGCTCCATGACAAACCGGCGAAAAGTCATCCGCGGATGAGGCACTTCCAGCGACGCAGTATCGATCCTTTGCTGATCAAACAGCAGGAGATCAAGGTCCAACCGTCGTGCGCCCCAGCGCTCGATGCGAACGCGGCCATGGTTTTGCTCGATCTCGATCAGTCGAGCGTGGACTTCTTCGACGGATTGATGGGTGAAGAACCGAGCGGCCGCATTGAGAAACTCTGGCTGACCGTCAGGCCCGCCGATCGGCGTAGTGCCGTGATAGGGACTGACTTGCAAGTCGACGACGCCAGGAGTCTCGCGCAACATCGCAATCGCGCTGTCGAGCGTTTGTCGTCGATCGCCAAGATTGGCGCCCAAAGCAATCAAAGAGTCAGGCATACGCCGCACATCCAGACCAAGGCTTGGAGGGAAACTCCAATTTTAACGCGATATGGCGCTGGCGTATTGCCGTCAAAAAACAAAAAGCATAAAGGGGGCATCCGTTCCACACTGAAGTCGACAATCGTTCCAGTCAGTCGTCGCCCTTCACGCCCTATCTTGCAACCGGCTTGAGTGCGTCCTCTTGCGGAGATTCCATTCGCCAGACGCAGCCGGGGCAATGCAAATTTGCAGTTAGTATCAATTAGTAGTTAGCGAAGTTTTGCCGGGATTCAATCGGATGTCAGCGCGCAGTATCACACGATTGAGATCGCGATTTTCGCTGCGAAGACGAATGCGTCAGAGCGACTTGGAGGAGGTCCAGTGAGTCGGTTAGCAGCAAGTCGAAAGGAAAAACGAGCAACATCCGCTAAAGGTTTCAGTCATCACAAGGCACCATTTTCTGGAGGCGAGACGAATTGTCAAGCAACCTAGCAAAATGTTTTTTGGACGGCATTCAAAATGGTCGTATAGCTAGGAGTAAACCGCTGGTTTTGTTTCACAAAACGTGCAGTCCAATCTCAAGTCGATCGCAAATACGCGATAAACTTGCCATCCCATCAGGACAAGTCTCGCCGTAGCGGTGATCACGATTTACAAGCGTCGATGACGCAGCGCCGGCATGTGATGACGAACCTCGCGCAGCTTTTCCAACGAGATTTCCGCCGTGATCACCTCTTCAGCGTCGCCGCCAGCTTCCGCCAAGATGGTTCCCCACGGATCGACGATTAGCGAGTGCCCATAGCTTTGAATCCCGTTGGCATACGGACCATATTGATTGGCGGCGATCAGAAAAAGCTGATTCTCGATCGCACGTGATCGGACCAGAACTTGCCAATGTGCTGCGCCCGTTTTCGCGGTGAAAGCCGCAGGCAGCGCCAAACAGGCGACTTTTTCCAGATCGAAGGAGCGAGCCATTTCGGGAAACCGTAAGTCGTAGCAAATCGCTTGGGCGACGCCACCTAGCGGCGTTTGGCAGAGTGAAACTTGGTTGCCCGGCGCAACGAAAGCCGACTCTTGCACGTGCACGTCCGGCAAGTCGATGTCAAACAAATGAATCTTGCGATAGACGCCGACCTGTTTGCCTTGCGGATCGAAGATCAGACTTGTATTCGAGACGCGACTTTCCGTTTCGCTCCGCTCGGCGAAGCTGCCTGCGACCAGATATATCTGATGTTTCTGCGCGGCTTTTCGCATGCGGCTCGCGGTTGGTCCGGTAATCGCTTCTGCATGTTCGGCCAAGTTTTCCAAGCGGCCCAAATAGTTAAACAACTCGGGTAGTACGACCAGCTGCGCCCCCTGGTCGGCGGCTTGGGCGATCAGCCGTTCGGCGGTTTGCAGATTGAACTCTTTGTCCTCGCCGGCGTTCATTTGAACAGCGGCTGCAATCCAGTGATCGGACATCGCGAAAATCCTCAAAAAAGGGGCCAGACGGCGCGAGAACTCGAAAATCGGCTCCGCCCGGCGCCGCAGACGCGTGTTATACTAAAACTAACCCCGAATCCAACGAAGGAAAGCCTGCGCCGCATGAGCACTTCTTCTCAGTCGCCTGCGACGGCCGATAATGGCCCGGTGCGCGAATTGCTCGAATCGCTTTGCGAAAATGAGGACGTTCGGGTTGAGTTTTTAACGCAACTGCTAGGGCGAGCTGCTTGCCGCCAACTAGCGGTCTACCGCTTGCCGGATGATTTCGTGCTGTCGGTCGTCGTACCGGTCTACAACGAAGTCGAGACCCTGCCCAATTTGATCGCCGCGATCCGTGACAACGGAGTCCGTTGCGAGATCATTTTGGTGGACGACGGCAGTCAGGACGGCACGCGCGAAATGCTCGACACCTGGCGTGATCAGTCCGATCTGAAGATCATTTTCCACGAAAAGAATCAGGGCAAAGGCGCCGCGCTGCGAACCGGATTTGTCGAAGCGACCGGCGACGCCGTGATTATTCAAGATGCTGACCTCGAATATTCGCCCGACGACTATCGCGCCCTGTTACAACCGATCGTGATGGAAGGCGCCGACGTCGTCTACGGCAGTCGGTTTATCCCCGGTGCGCGCAACGTGCCGCGCGTGCGGCACTACTTCCCCAACAAAGTATTGACCTGGTGGTCGAATCTATTCACCAATTTTTTGTTGACCGACATGGAGACATGCTACAAAGTCTTCCGTCGTGAGATCATTCAGAAGATCGGTCCGACCTTGCGAGAAAAGCGATTTGGCATTGAGCCGGAATTGACCGCCAAGCTTTCGCGCATTCCCGGTCTGAAGCTGCGTGAGGTTCCGATTCGCTATTTCCCCCGCACCTATGCTGAAGGGAAAAAGATTGGCTGGCGCGACGGCCTGCGCGCTCTTTGGTGCGTGATCCGATATTGATGAATCCGTCCGACGAACTTTCGCAACAAGTCCGTCGCGGCGCCCGCGCGGTCATCGGCCTGCAGTTGGCAGGCCAAGTCGTTTCAATCATCGTACTGGCGGCTCTTTACCGCCTGATTGATCCCAGTCAGTTTGGTCTGCTCGGCATGATCTTGCCAGTGACGTTGCTATTGCGCAGCGTCGGTACGTTGGGGTTGAATATCGCGGCGGTGCAGCAGCGAGATCTAACGCAGTCGCAAGCGTCGGCTCTGTTCTGGATGCAGATCGCCGCAGGCGCTGTGCTGACGTTGGTCGCAGCGGCGCTGGCTCCGGCGATTACTTACTTTTACGCCGCGCCGGGATTGCTTGCCCCAGCGCTGGCGATGTCCGGCACGTCGCTGGCCGCCAATCTCTTTACGCAGCATCAAGCGATGGCCGAAAAGCGTCTGCGACTTTGTGAGTTGGCGATCGCTCGCTTCTCGGCGCAGTTCTTCGCTGGCGTTGTCGCAATTGTGATCGCGATAGCCGGCGGTGGAATCTGGGCGCTGGTGGCGCAGCAATACGTCGAGTTGGGATTACTGACGATCGGCGTTTGGTGGATTGAACCTTGGCGCCCCGACGTTCCGCGGCGAGAGCCCAGCTTGTCTCCCTTGCTTCATTTTGGCGGTTACTACACGCTGAGCGGGCTGTTGTTTGCGGCGGCGCAGAACCTGGACAAGGTAATACTCGCCGTGCTGATCGGTCATACTGAAGCGGGCCAGCGTCTGATCGGCTATTACAGTCAGGCCTACAACCAGATGATGAAGCCGGTTTATCTGACCACCGCGCCGCTCGCTTCCGCCATGTTGCCGGCGCTAGCCGCTACGCGTGATCAGCCGAGCCATTTCCGCGACACCGCCGCCGAGTTCTATCGCTTCGCCGCGATCGTCATGGCTCCTTGCGCCGCTGGGTTGGCGGTCGTCGGACAAAACGGGATGGTCGTTCTTGGCGGTCCCGAGTGGGAAACGGCCGGCATGTTGCTCTCGATCATGGCCCTCGCCGCGCTCGCACAAGGCTTGATCAATATCTGCGGCAGCTTACTGGCGGCCGTAGGACACGCGAAACGACTAGCGTTGGGAGCCGCCGCCGTTGGTTGCGTATTGACCGTCGGCTATGTAATCGCGATTGCGGTCTCGCGACAATTTGCGGGAGAACTGTCGGAAACGATCAGTCTGGCGATTGCTTACGCCGCAAGCACGTTATTGCTCGCTCCCTTCTATCTGGCGTACTGCTTTACGGTAAGCGATGCCGATGGAAAGCGAATCGCATGGGCCATGGCGCCGTCGATTTTGGCTGCAATCGTGATGGGGATGCTTACGTTGGGACTACAAATACTGCTGATTCGTTTCATGCCATCGCCACCAATTGTCAACTTGATCGCGACGATCCTGTTTGGGGCGATCGCGTATATGACGCTTGCCCGCGGTGAAATTGGTTGGCTCTTGCACCGCATGAGAAACGACTGACGCCGGCGCTACTTTTGTCGCCAGAGTAGGTCATCAGCAATCTGTAGTTCGGCTCGCAGCGCGACGGTCTCTTGCAGAAAACGCTTGGCGTCAACCGGATATCCGGCAGTGGGACGAAGCTGCGGATCGTGCGAACGCCAAAACGCGTTGAACGCTTCCATCGTCAACTCGCGCAAATACTTCGCATTCATCGAAGCGAGCGCCGCCGGCAGGAACTCTTCGCCTCCCTGACGAAATTCGATCTGACAGTTTCCTTGTTCACGTCGCCAGTGGTAGCAACTCCGCCGCCGTGATTCTTCGCGAACGCCAATTAGCGAGTCGCTAAAGGTTTCTTGCAGCAGCGGCGCATAGCGATCTCGTCCCCCATGTTTGTCGCAAACAATCGTCACATCGCCCGCCTCTTGCGGAAGAAGATCACGAACCAGGCGAAGCGTCGTTTCGGACAGGACTCGGCTTTTGTTTCCGCTGCGTAGTCGCTCGTTGAACTCGCCGGCGAAGAGCAACGCAGCGCGAACATCAACTAGACGCACGCCTGACTTGTCGAACGTTTCCTGCAAAGGGGCTGCTAGGCGGTCGATTTCGGCTGTGGAAATAGCGTGGGGCAAAGGGCGGTCAAATTCGGCGAACCAGGGGATCGACGAAAGTCGGTCAGGCCCCGCTTGGCCGAGATGGGCTAGCGCATTGCGCAACGAACCGACGTCGCGTTGGATAAGTTTCGCCGCGGTATGCACTCCCCGTTCCAACGGCGCGAGCGATTTTTGGGCGGTGAACAGCTTCTTGGAGTCGGCGATCAGCAGACGCGTATCGCGCGAGGAAGATTTTGCGGCGGCGATCACTTCGCCGAACGCCTCGTACAAATCGTCGCCGGAAAGTGAGTCTGGCGTTTCCCAGACCGTTGCGGCGATGACCAACGGACCTAGGTTGGGGCCGTAGCCTGCTTCGTCGACGCCGATCCGCCATGCCATACGATACGCTCGTCGCTATTGAAAACGGAGCAGACCAAAACCGGCCGGCGCCACTTCAGGATCCGAGGGAATGGTCCACGCTTGAAATCCGCTGCCGGTGGCGATGCGTTGCAGACCGATGCTCCAGGTATCGCCTGACGTCGGCGGCGTCTTCGCCAAATCGGTCAGTAAGATGGCTCCTTCGATGGTCCAGATGCCCGCGGCGTCGTCCGCTTGAACGTACCATTGCGGATTCCAGGTCGGATCGCCGAAACTCGATTCGTTTGTCCAACCGCACCAGTCCACAGCAAGACGGTGGTATGAAGCGTAATCGCGATCGATATCGAGGAATAACTCGAAACGATCCCGTTTTGCGAGATCGGCGTCACGCGCACGCTGTCCGCTCGGCTTGTTCGTGTAGTTAGAGCTGGGCGCATGTTTGGCGCGGATCGCGAAATAAAGGTACTCGCGATCGTAGGCCAGAAAAACAGCGGCTGGCCACTTCGAGTCGTCACGCTTGGGGCTGTTCAACTCGAACGGTTTGCAATGTTTCCAGGTTTCGTCATCGAGTCTTCCATCCAATTTCGGCGGCGACGTGACTAGCAAGCACATCGCGATCGATTTGGGCGGAATACCAACGTTTCGACCGAGGACAAACTCGGACTGTGCACACGCGCTCCAGGGATCGTTCTCACCTCGTCCGACCAGACGATGCAACAGGTTTTCAGAAGTGCGGCCCGAGCCTTCGCTGCTGAGCGCTCGCGACACCGTAAACGCAACTTCCGGGCGAGCGATCACGTGGGGATATCGGCGGCTATATTCTTGCGCCAGTTCAGCGGCGGTGCGAGAAAAATTTCGACCAATGGAGACGGCTGGTCCGGTCGAGAGTAAGCCTGGTTGGGACGGTTTGTCGGTCGGTAAAAAGGCGGCGGCCGGAGTGACCGACGTGGGGTGAATTTCCGCAGCCAACGGAGCCGCTTCTGCGGTCGCATCGGCCGTAGCGAAGCGGTCGGCGACTTCGCGACTGCCGTAGAAGATTAACAACCAAGCGACCGCTTTTTCGGTTAACGGATGATCCGGAAATCGATCGACCAGCGCCGACAAGACTTCGGCGGCCATGGGACCATTTCCGCCGGCGTGCTGATGCATCGCCAATTGGTATAGCGTTTGTGGTCCGGTATCGCCGGGCAAATCGCTGGTCAGATCACCTAGTTGAGCAATCCAGGCCGCACCACCGTTGGGGCGCAAGCGGGCCGAAGCGACGATTCGCTGCACATTGTGGCGGCGTTGCGCCAAACGTCGGAGTTCGTCGAGATTGCTAGAAGCAAGCGATCGTTCGGCGCGGCGGGAGACTCCGCCAGAGTCGAGCGGAATGCCAGAGAAGAAATCGCGGTCGCCAAACTCGCTTTGCAATGCGTTGCGGTTGAGCTCAAACGAGATCGCGGCAGGCGCCAGGGTTTCCTCGTCATGCAATAAGCTGCGTGCCGCGGTCGCATGTTCGTTGAAGGACATCGCCAATTGAGGCGCGATTTGCGTTCCGGTGATCGTGATCGCGCCGTCTTGTCCCTTCGGGAGCGCTGCGAAGACTTTTTTCACCAGCCAAGGCGTCAGACGAAGCGATTCTAGCTGATCGGGGTAGGCATTGGAGTCGGCCGCTTTCTCAACAGCCGAGAGGACGATTTGATTGATCAGGTAACCGGTTGCGTCGGTTCCACGCGGATCGGCGTATTCAGTCAGCACGACCTGTGGTCGCCAGGTGCGCAGTTGTCGCACCATGCGTTCTTCGGCTCGTTTCAACGCGGCGCCGTCGTTCGCTTGATTCCAGAGTTCGACGATCTTGTGACCATCGAGCCCTAGTTTGTCACTTGGCAAAGGAAAGCTTGCGGCATAATCGGTGTCGCTAACGCCCAACTGCAGGCAGGCGGCTCGAATCTGATCGGTATATTGCAATTCGATCGCTGACGACGTCTCAGGGCGACCGATTATTTCGACCGCGGTCAGATATCCTTCGGCGGCCGAGAGACGACTAAACGCTTCGCAGGGCAGCTTTTTTCCACTGCGGAAAGCGCCAAACAGCGCCGCTTGCTCGCCTCCCCGACGTTGCGCAAACCAACTAGCGCCGCCGTCAGTGGTCGTAAGGATCGTACCGAGCGATCCGACCGCCCAACCATTGGTTGGATTGACAAAGGTCACCGCGTTGAGCGGCGTCCGAATTCCGGTCGGGGACGTTTCCCAGTGGGCGCCGCCATCTTGCGAGGTCAACACCAGCGAGCCAGGCGAACCGACAATCGTGATCCGATCGCCGGTAACCGAAGCGCCGCGAGCGTCGAATTGTCGCCCTGTCACGCCTGGCAAGTTGCTAGTGCGAGAGGTCCACGAGATGCCGCGATCGATGCTTGACATCACTAGGCCCGCGTCGCCGACGACCGCTGTCGCACCTTGCGGATCGAGTGCTACTTGATGCGTGCGGCGATTCTGATCAGCCGGAATCGATTCGCGATACACTCCTTCATCAAACCAGGCGGTCGCGCCATCCGCAGCGGACAAGAGCACGCCTCCTCCGGGAAGCAGCGCCAGCGATCGCCAAGGGTGAGGCTTATCAATCGAAAGGGGGCGCCAACTACGGCCGCCGTCACGCGTCTCGAATAAGCCGGACGGGTAAATCGGCGACGGATCGGCCACGGCGTAACCATGGTTGGCGTCGGCGAAGGCAGCGTCATGCAAACAAGGAACCCCGAGATTGGAGATCTCTCGCCACGAGCGACCGCCGTCGATTGTGCGTAACACGACCCCCCGCGAAATCCGGCTGTAGGGGGTGATTTGTCCGCCGACGATCCAGCCTCGCTGGGCGTCCGCAAAAGAAATTGCTTGTAATGAAACGTCGACGCCAGAGGGGATTTGCTCCCAATGGCTACCGCCGTCGTGCGTGCTCCAAATAACGCCGTGATCTCCCACGGCGAAACCCATTGTGGGATTCTGGAAATGGACATCGTGCAGCGACGCGTCCCCCGAGTAATTCGCTGCAGCCCAAACCGACGTGACGAGGAAAATCGCGACGATTGATGCAATCGAAACGGATGTTCGGCGGTGGCGAATGTCCATCCTTGGACTCTCAGTGCTAGCAGGTTAAAAGGAGAAAACGCCGCTAGTTTAGAGGATGCCGAGAATCGGGGCCAGACTGACTGTAGCGATTGCCCGATCGGTTCCTTTGCGGTTCGGACGCAACTTCACCGCATTCGCAGACGGCGGTGAAATCTTTGGCCTACATTTACGGGGAAGGTTTCTGAGTCAAGTTCGCGAGTATTTCAAAATGACAATTCAATCGGTTCGCAAGTTGAACGTCGTGGTCGTCGATGATGATCCAAGCATGAAACGTCTTCTGCTGCAAGTTTTGGCGAATCATTTTGATGAGCGATTGAATTTGTGGGGGTTTACGGATCCTCACGAAGCGCAGCAATGGATGGATCAAAATTGCTGCGACTTGCTGATCAGTGATATCGAGATGCCCGACATCGACGGGATGGGAATGCTAATTTTCGCCAAGCGTCGCAATGCCTGGACGCAAGTGATTTTCTTGACAGGGCATTCTTCATGGGATCGCGTTACCGAAGCGATCGAAAACGGCGCCTCGGACTTTCTGCTCAAACCGTTGAACAAAGATGAGTTGATCAAACTGGTCGATCAAGAGCTGGAGCGGTTTATCCGTTGGCAGACTGCGCTGCGAGGTCGCAAAACGACCGCTGGCGCCAGCTAAATCAAACTATCGCCAAGATGCGTTACAGGGACGATTGATCGTCCCTGTTTTCTTGCGCGTTTGTTAAGCGATTTGTCGAAGTTCGGCAATCGGCGTTGAGCGAGCTAGACGCCGCTCTGCGAATCGACCGTCGTCGTAAATTTGGGGCCGCACGGCAGCAGGCTGGCGAATTGTTCGCGATCTTGGGAGAGATCATGCAGCCAATCGGCCAGTTCCGAGAGGGGACCGACGATGGCCGCCGTCTCTTGCTTGTTGCTGAGCACGACCTCTTCCATCTGATGCACGGCGTGGCTAACGTCGTGGATGGGGACTACTTGGGCTGCTGATTTGATGCTGTGCAGCGTGCGTAAGAGCGCTCGACTGTCGGTTGAATTACGAGCGAGCCAATCTCGCAATTCGTCGGTTCGTTCTCCTAGTTCGACGCGAAACGTTTCTAGCAAACTACCTGAGGGGATGCTCGAATCGTGCATTTCGCTCGCGGTCGGTTGATGCGGAGGCGGCGACACGGGGGGTTTTGCTGCAGGAGGAGGTTCTACCGTTTTCGCGACAGACGCAGCGCTAGGCGAATTGCCGCTCCGGCGCAAGATTAAATCATCCGCGATCGCGACCACGCGATGAAGTTCTGGCTTGGAGATCTGTGCGTCGGCGCCGACCGCTTCCCCTTTTTTCGCATTGTCGGGCGTGACGATCGACGAATAAAGGAGAACCGGCAGTTGTCCCAGGCCGGGATGCTCCTTGACGCGTTTGGTCAGATGGAAGCCGTCAATCTGCGGCATTTCGACATCACTGATCAACAAGTCGGCGATCTCGGCCAGGTTTTGTTTCGCTTTCCACTGCGCTTCGAGCCATTCCCAGCAGAGGCGTCCATTTTCAAATGGATGAACTTGCGTATAGCCGCTGCCAGAGAGCATCGCAATCATCGCTTGACGTACGGTGACCGAGTCGTCGGCGACGACGATTCGCAATTGCTCGCGCGGCAGTTGGTGCGGGTTCGAGACGGCGTCTTCCCGCAAGGTTTTCTCGGTGATCTGATCTGCGATCATTTCAAAATCGAGCATGGAGACGAGTTTGCCGTCAATCTGCGCTACGGCGGTAACCGGAGTGCTGCCGGTCGCCATCACCGCAGGCACAGCCAAGATTTTTTCCCAGCTGATGCGATGAATTCTCGCCACCGCATCGACCGTAAATGCGGTTTGCATCCGGTTGAAATCGGTCAAGATCATCTGCTGGTCGCTGCCTGGATCGCTTTCGATCTGCAGATGCTTGCGCAGCGAAACGCAGGGGACGACATTATTTCGCAGCTGAAAAACGCCGAGAACCGAGTGATGCGCTTGCGGCAGCGCGGTCATCGCCTGGCGAGGCAAGACTTCGCGCACTTTGGCGACGTTAATGCCAAAGGTAAATCGCCCAACGGAAAATACGAGAATCTCCAGCTCGTTAGTGCCGCTTTCGAGCAAGATATCTTTTTGCAGCAGAATGTTGCTTACGGATGGCATCGGCGTTCAATCGTTGGAGGGGACAAAAGCGGAGATCTCCCTTATCATTGATCGGCATGCCGCTGCTAGCAGGCTGACGAATCTTGGCCAGCCTGCCTAATCGATAGGAATGTTGCGATTGACGTAAGATGCAAAATGGATCGGTGCGGTTAGTCGTCCTCCCCAAATCCGCCGACGCCGCGGCGAATCAATGCGTCTTCGCGGACTTCGTGTCTCTGCAAATTCTCGGCGAACGCGTTGAGGCGCGTTCGCGCGATTTGCAGCGTCGTTTCCAGCGGCGGCTCATCGTCGAGCCAAGAGATCAATCCGTCCAATTCCGCTAGAAGCTCGGGATGTTCTCGCTCGATCTCGCGAGCTTCAGGCCCCAGCGTCGTTCGTCGCGCCACCGCTTCATCCAAGCAAGACCCTTCTTCCTCTTCACGGAAATGATGGGCCATGTTTTCCCGCAAGTGATGGACACGCTCGCGGATCTTCTTCCAGTCGGTCTGCGAATCGCATCCATGCTGTTCGCCCAGACAGCAAGCGAAGAGTTTGTCGAGCTCTGCGTTGATCTGACGATGTTCTTCGCGAACATGGCGACGAATACTTTCGTCGCTACAGTTGAGATAGGAGTTACCAGTCATCATACGCCTCCTTGGCTCGTCGCTACGACTTGCAATTGGCGGCGAGCAATAAACTACTCCGCAACCTTGTCGGGTTGACGGAAAGTTAGTACTGGGCATTTTGCTTTGCGAACGATCGTTTCGGCGTTGCTGCCCATAAGTAAGTGCAAAAACCCTGTCCGTCCATGTGTTCCCATGA
This sequence comes from Blastopirellula sp. J2-11, assembly GCF_024584705.1. Classification (GTDB taxonomy): domain Bacteria; phylum Planctomycetota; class Planctomycetia; order Pirellulales; family Pirellulaceae; genus Blastopirellula. Next base: position 5,559,916 of record NZ_CP097384.1, on the reverse strand, counting down.
CGATCAAATCGACCTTTTCTTCTTCCGCTAGGCGGAGAATTGCATGCGGCGGATCGCCGCTGATTAAACGATGCACGCATGGTACGGCGGCGTCCGTAGGCCGAACTTCGTGCATCATCTTTTTCACTTCGTCGAGCGACGGTTCCATCATGCCGTAGTACATTTCGCCGCCGCCGTAAGAGGTGGGCGGCTCTTCGACATGCACGATGATGATCGTGGCTCCAAAGTCTTTGGCGATCGCTGTCGCTAAACGCATCGCAGCGTCGCCACAGTGCGAAAAGTCAGTCGGAAAGAGGATCTTGTTCATTTTCATGGCTGCGTCTCCTTCTCTATTTACTGTACGTCGGTTGCGCTAGGAACGTAAGCGATTTTCGTGCGTCAAATTGACGCACCTGATGTAGGCGCCGGCTCCACAAGAATGGCCAACGATGATTTATTCTACAGCAGAATTCCTCGCCAGCGATCAGAATCAGCAGCGACAATAGAAGCGCCCAACGCAGCCGCTTCGCGCGGCATGCTCGCCGTGCGACAGGGAACGCCAACAGTTTGAGAAAAGAAAGCGGCGATTCCCGGCGTCAGCGACAGCCCGCCGCAAAGCAAGACGCCTTGCTGAGCCAGGTCGCCGGCAAGCTGCGGCGCCAACGGCTGAATCAATTCACGGATTCCAAGTGCGATTTCGGTGAGCGGCTTTTGAATTGCTTCACGCAGCTGTTGCGTAGTAATTTGGGAGGTGCGGGGAGCTCCGGTAATCCCATCGGAACCATGGATTTCGAGCGCTGTTTCTTCTTCACGCGCATACGCGGAGCCAAACTCCGTCCGCAGGGTCGCCGCCTGACTCGATCCGATTCGGAGGTTGAAATCGGTGCGGACGGCGTCGACAATCGCCTGGTCCAGCGTGTCGCCGCCGATCGGCAATCGGCGCTCGGCCAGCACTTCCCCCAAGCAGGTCGCGACAAGATCGGTTTGCGTCGAGCCGATCTCGCAAGTGCATGCGGCGGTTGCTTCTAAGACGGGCGCTCCACCGCCGATCGCCGCGGCGACGCTGCGTAAAATCAGCCCAACCTGTGCCGCACCAGCGCCGCGTAAAGCCGTGATCAGCGCCGCTCGTTCGACCATGGTGGCGCCGCTCGGAACGGTGCAAATGACTTGCGGACCGAAAAAAGAGCGTCTAGTTGTGCACTTCTGCAGAAACTGCCGCATCATCGCCTGGCAAATCTGCGGATCGGCCACGCGCCCGGTTGCTAGCGGATAGGAAACGGCGACTTCGCTGGGAGTCCGATCACGCAGCGCTTGGGCAAGTCGTCCGACCGCGGCGCCCTGATGCAAGATGCGGCCGGTGCTAGTCTGGACCGCCGCGGCAGTTGGTTCGTCCAGGACGATTCCTTCGTCGCCGCGACAAATAATCGTGCTGGCCGGGCCAAGATCGATCGCTAGGCATTGGCGCGAGAGCCGAATCATGCCCGAATCCTTTCAGCGCAATAAAAAACGGCCGGTCCGGATGGACCAGCCGTGATAGCTTACGAAATTTGGCGACCAGCGCCAGCGCCAAACTAGCCGATGGCCGACGGCGCCGCCGCGGGCAATGCGATCGCCGTAGCGGGCGAAGCTTGCGAAACCTTCCATTGCGGGAAAGTGCCGAACTGGTTCAGTTCAAGGTACATCAGAATCGCGCCGATCAGCAAAGCGATGAACGACAGGATCAGCAGCATCGAATAGATGTTCAGCTTTTGTTTGGGGGGATTACCCGAGCTTTGTGGAGACATAATCACCCTTCTTAATCTCGCCCTTGCGATACTCGCGTTGGATTTCACCAACCGAACGATCGGGGCTCACTTTGCGAATAATAACCCGTCCGAGATACTGGTCGCCGCGGAAAATGTCGAGCGTATTGCCGATACTCAAACCATCATCTTTGCCGAGCGAAACTTCGACAAAGTTGTTGGCGCCGATCGCGGTCACGCGTCCATCCAACTTCGGCGGCACGCCGTCGACGTTGGTGAACTCGGTCAGTCCGTTCGCGTTGAGAACGCGACGTTGACGAGCGGTTTGCTGGGCCAACTGGCCTTCACGCTCTTTCAAACGTTCTTCGTTGGTTTGCAACGTTTGCACGCGATCGCTGGTCGTGACGACATTGGCGAACATCGCGTCACGATTTTGCTGGGCGGTTTGCAGCTTGTTTTCCAACTCGGTATTTCGCGTTTCGGCGGCGATCGCGACTTTGCTGGCCTGATCGAGCGCGGCGCTCTTCTGGTCCAGTTCTTTCACCTTTTGATCAAGCGACGCTTGCTGGGTCGCTAGCTGACGCTCTTGCTGCGAGCTGCGAACTTCCAACGCGGCTAACGCATAGCGACGCGCTGCCCGTTCTTGTTCAAGCATTTGTTTCGTTTCGCCCAACTGCTGTTCCAACTCGGTCCGCTTGGACGAAAGGGTTTGATTTGTAGTAGTCAGCGTTTTCGCTTCGTCCTTCCAGTTCTTGTGCGTGGCGTACACGGCGACTGAGAACGCCATGAACACGAGACTCATCACAAAGATGAGGACCGTGAAGATCTTGCCGATGAGGTTCATCGAATTCGACTCCTTTGTGGCTCACGCCAAACCCGAAAAAGGACGCTTCGGGACGCGCCGCAGGCGCTACGAAAAGTGGAAGGGAACAACGACCGAAAAGCTTGCCTGACGCTCTACCGCAATCGCCGCAGAGGCGTGCACCAGACGAGGATCAGCAATGCGGAAGTTGGGGAGATTACGCAAGTTGCAAGCCCAGTATAATTGTGGCCGTTCGCAAGTGTCAACAAAATCGGCGCTGATCTTTGCTTCGATCAACGCTGAAACCCGGATTTCGCCCCCATCCGGGGAAAAAACTGTTCTGATTTCGTGATAACTATAGATTACAACTCACCTTGCGGTCGTGCATTCCCGGCGTTCCCCAGCCCAACTGCGGCATGTCGCTGGATCATGCCGAATCTACCGGCCTTCAACGGCCGATTACCGTATCCCGGACCCGCCAAAAGGACTGTTTTTAGTTCTTGCGACGCCAACGGCTGATGAATCCAAGCCCCAGCAGCAGCAACGTCAGAGCACCGCAAGTTCCGGCAAACAGATCGCCATAACGCTGGTAGATGGTTGGCGGAGCCGTATCAAGGGGAATGTCGACGATCAGCACTTTCGTTTTTTGACGCGGCCCGATCGCTAGCGGGCGACCGTTACGATCGATTGAAGCTGAAAATCCGGTATTCGCGGCGATCAGCATCGGTTTTCGCAGTTCGGCCGAGCGAAACTGGGCGCAGAGCAGATGTAGGTCCAACACGCTCGACCCCCAAAACCAGCCGTCGTTGGTTAACGTCACCAAAATCTCGGTCTTGGTCGGATCGGCCGCTGCCGCCGCATGTCGCCGAACCAAATGCGGCACGGTGTTCTCAAAACAGATGCACGGAATCAATCGAACCCGCTCGCCGACATCGATCGCCACCGGTCCAGCACCAGGCGTTAAGCCTCCGCCCATCGGCGTCATTTTGTATATCCAAGGAAAGACGTCTCCCAGCGGGACATACTCGCCAAACATCACCGGATGCGTCTTGTCATAGCGCAGTTGGGGAGCCTGATCCAGCGGTATGTAGAGGGCCGAGTTAAAGATTTGCGTGCCATGCTGACCATAACGAAGCGTCGAGGTCCCCAGCAGCAACGGAGTTTTCCAACGGCGATTGGCCAACTCGTCAACGAGCAGCAAATATTCATCACGGTAGCGGAGCAGCAGTTCGCGATACCTTTCGGCCGTTATCGTCGCGTCCGCTGGAACCGAGAGTTCGCCGTCGACCTCGATTAGCGCGTTGTTTCCCATGGTCGTCTCGGGCCACAGGATCAGATCGAGATCATCCCGGTCGCGCGTCGCCTCATCGGTAAGTTGGACGTATTGCTCGAAGGTTCGCTGCGGCTGAGTTGGATCATCAAACGACGTATCGATGGAACCTTGCACCAGCGCCGCCGTCAGCGTTTCGTTGACGCCGGCTTCTGTAGTCGCAAGTTGTCGCCAACCATAGGCGAGCGTCGCGAGTAGCAGAATGGTTGCCGTGGTGAATGCCGTGAGTCGAAAAGAGAGAGTCGGGGCCGCCGGTTGTGGGCGTATCCAACGGTCGATCAGTCCCGCGTCAACAATCGCCGCCGCCCACAGCACGACAACGAAGCTAACCCCGTATGCTCCCACTAAGTTGGAAATCTGAATCAGCGGCAGTTGCGCCGCTTGGGTATGACCGATTAGTCCGACAGCAAAGCCGGTCGCGAAGTGAGCGCGAACAAACTCCCAACCTACCCAACAGACCGGCGCAGCAATCGTCAGCGGGATCTTGCAGCGCTGGACTGCTGTTCGACAAGTCGCCACAAACAGCGGCGTATAGACCGCCAGATAACCGCAAAGCGTCGGCCAGCCAAACAGGCGTGTCGCCCAATGCGAATTGCCAACTCCATACAGCAGCGCGAGCCAAAAGAGGGCTCCAGAGAGATAAATCGCCGCATAAGCGCGTCGTGGTAGGCGTTCGACTCGCACGATCGCCAGCCAGCCCAACGGCGCGATCCAGGCGAGCGGCCAAAGTCCCGCAGGCGGAAAAGCGAAATACAGCGTGATTGCGCTAAACAAGCTCCAACCTGCGACGCAGCGCAGCGACATCAGCGGCAAAGTTGGATTGTCGCTTGAAGATAAAGAATCGTTCACAGGGCGGCCATCGTCGGAAGGAAGCAAGCAGCAGCAGTGAGATAAGATAGGGCCTGGGCCGCCTACTCGCTATGTCGGATTCTCATTACGTGGCTCGAAATGCGGAGTTCGACGCCGGGTTGTCACCGATCATTTGCTGAAACATAGAGCTTTGATTCCAGCTGTCCCAGGCCTCAATGACCTTCCCATCAGCGAAACGAAACCAAGTGAGCCCGCGAGCTTGGATCTCTCGTCCCGTTGGTTTGAAGCCAAACCCATCGCCGCGATGATTGCCGATAAAACTCCAGCGAACGACGGCGGAGTCGCCTTCGGCGATGACGTCCTCCACCTGAAGTTTCATGTCTGGTAATGCGGCGAGAAGGTTATCGCGGAACGATTTAAAGATGGCGGCGCTATTGATGTCGACGCCGGATTCCAGGTGGGCGATCGCATTCTCTGCGGTCAACTCAAAAATTGCGTCATCGCGGCGCTGGTTCCAAACTTCTTCAAACCATTGTTGTGCTAGCGCCTTGAGATTTTCCATGTGCTCTTGCCCCACTGAAGTCCCGTTTTCTGCATGCTTTGCCCGGAAATCGCCTTTTATTGCCAAGCATTGCCAATCGTACCACCACATTAGCTTGGCGGCACCTGTCTTCAGGGGTATCTGCTACAAAACTAATCCTGAGATCCGATCCCCAGCGAGGAATTCGGCGTCCCCTGCCGGAAATTGGAGCAGTAGGTCGGCGGCCGCCATCGCGGCGAGATCGGCCGAACCTTTCCAAGGAAGCGGCGCCGCGGTCCGCTGCGCAGCGTTGACCCATCGCGCCGGGAAGAGCGTCGGACGATCGCCTCGGTGGAAGAAGGGCTCGGCAAGTTCCACCTCGGCGCTGCGAAGTTCGTTCTCGGTTCGACCTGCCAGCAGGCCGATCGCACGGCGAACAAACAGTTCAAAACAGACCAAGCTACTGACCGGATTGCCGGGCAATCCAAAGACTAGCGTCGTCTTGTTTAGGCTCGTGCGCTTGCCGAACCAGATCGGCTTGCCCGGCTTGAGTTGCACCTTGTGGAAGATCTGGACGACCTGATGCTTAGCCAAGACTGACGGAACTAGATCCAGCACGCCGGCCGAAACGCCGCCCGAAAGCACCAGAATGTCGGCTTCCAAACCGCGGGCAATCTTCTCGGTCAGTTCTTCGCGTACGTCTCGTGCAATTCCCAGATTTTCAGGAGTGCCCCCGGCGGCGGCAATCTGCGCGGCCAACATAGGCCCGTTGCTGTTTCGAATGCGTCCCGGACCAGGCATTTCTCCGACTTCCACCAACTCGTCCCCTGTCGAAAGAACAGCGACGCGCGGCTGGGGAACGACCAAAATATGATCGCGTCCCACTTCGGCCAAGATGCCCACTTCCAGCGGACGCAAGCGTTTGCCGGCTGACAGAACGGTCGCTCCCCGTGCGAGTGAACTTGCTTTAGGCATGATGTTTTTGCCCGACGTGACTTGAGACGCTTCGATCCGCACGCGTGCTTCGCCGATGATTTGCGTTTGCTCAATCATCACAACCGCGTCGGCGCCAGCGGGAATCGGCGCTCCGGTCATGATCTGCGCCGCTTGAGAAGCGGCGATTTTCTTAGTTGGCACGCTGCCGGCGGTGATCACTTCAATGACATCGAGTTCGGCGGCGCCGCTTGCCAGATCGACGGCTCGGACGGCGTACCCATCCATCATTGCTTTGTCGTGGGGAGGAGAGTCGATATCGCTGGCGACATCTTCCGCCAACAAACAGCCGATTGCGTTGAGCGCGGCGACCTGCCGAGCTGGCGACTTGGAGGCGTGTTGATCAATCAGATCAAGCGCTTCGGTGATCGAGATCATTGTATCCCTTAGGCCGCTTGCGAAGAGGTCATCTGCAGAAACCTCGCGAGCATATCGGTACCGGTTTCGCTTAAAAAGCTCTCTGGATGAAATTGCAGACCTTCCAGAGGCCAGTCGCGATGGCGAATCCCCATGATCTCGCGCTCGCCGTTGGGGAGAATGCTCCATGCCGAGACTTCAAATTCTTCCGGCAGCGTGTCAGGGCGAATCACCAGACTGTGATAGCGCGTCGCGATAAATGGATTGGGCATGCCGGCGAAGAGCCCTTTGTCGTCATGATGGATCTCGTCGGTCTTGCCGTGCATCAGACGTTCGGCGCGGACGATGACGCCGCCAAAGGCTTGTCCCATTGATTGATGCCCCAAGCAGACGCCCAAGATCGGCAGTTTGCCGGCGAATCGCTGGATCGATTCGACCGAGATTCCCGCTTCGTTCGGCGTGCAAGGACCGGGCGAAACGATCAAATGGCTTGGCGCCAATTCTTCGATTTCGTCGAGGGTGATTTTGTCGTTGCGGACGACGCGCAGATCAAGACCGGGATTAATTTCCCCCAGTCGCTGAACCAGGTTGTAGGTGAACGAGTCGTAATTATCGATCAGCAAGATCATGGGCGCGTCGGTCGTTAAGGCGGAAAAATCTGCGAAGAGCCGCCCGCCATTTTACGCCAATTGGCGGTAACCGACTATGCGTCGCGCTCGCGGCAGAAAGCAAGGATTTCGGCTGTCGCTGTCGGCAATGGGCCCGCTGACGGTTTCTCTGCTTGGGCCGCAGGCTCCTGCGTCGACTGCACGACTTCCGCAATGGGGGCTTCCCCGGGTTCTGCCGAAGCCGCTTTTTTCGCTCGGGCGGCGGCCAAAATATCGGCGGTGCTCACCGGTGCAGGAGATGATTTTGGTGCGGCAGGTTCGCTGCTTTCTTGCTTTTTCCCGCGTGCTGCGGCCAAAATGTCGGCCGTGTTGGGCGCCGCTTTTTTGGCGCGGGCGGCAGCTAAGATGTCGGCCGTATTCGCGCCGGGAGCAGGTTTCTTCGCTTCCGGCGTGGCGGGAGCGTCCCCTTTTTTGGCTCGCGCGGCGGCCAGAATATCGGCCGCACTTGCCGCCGGCTTGGCGGCTGAGCCGGACGCCGGCGGTTTTTTGGCGGCCGGTTTTTTCTCCGCAACCGGCTTGGGAATCGGTTTATCGACGACCTTCAGGAAATCGACATTGATGTCGTACCAACCGATGTTGTTTATGCCGTCGAATTCGACAAGTGCTCGCCCGCTCATGTTCACCGTCCGAACGACGCCGGTCATTTCGGCGAAACGTTTTAGCTCAGGGCGATCATGATCGACAACGACGTACTTGTCGGTGTATTCGCGTTTTAGTTTTTCGATGTGCTCAAAGACCATGGCGGAAGCGGGACCTTCATTCCATGGAGATAGGGTGTGTAACAACGATGACGAGGGTGCAATTTACCAGTCCGCCGAGGCGAACTGCTCGTCCATGATACGGCATCACCGGAGCGGCAGGAAGTAGTTTTTCGGCATCGCAACCGAACGCCCAATTGGGCGTTATCGTCGTGGGGTCGATTCGGAGGCCGGTTGAGGGAGCTTCGCCAGCTTGCCGGCGTACTCGGCTTGCTTGGTCGCGTTTCCTTGGCTTTCGTACATCGTCACCAGATTTGCGTAAGGTGCGATCAGCGAATCCAGCTGGTTTTCACCAGCGTCGACTCCCTGTTTAAGGAGATTCGCCCCTTGCTCGGTTAGATCCAAGCCCTGCTGATGGCGCCCTGTTTCCCAGTATGAAACCGCCATGCTGGCCAGCGCTTCGCCGCGCTGTCCAAAGGCGACATTTTTGATATCGGAATGCTTGAATTGCTTTTCGGCGTCGGCATACCAGCGGATCGCTTCGTCATGATCCCCTTTGCTGACGACCTGAGCGGCGCCGACGCGAAAGTAGAAATTGCCGAGCGTCATCCGGTCTGAAATCGACAGTTGCCGCGTCTGCGTAGCATGCTCTAGCAGCGCTGCGGTCTCGCGTGCGATCCGCATTGCGTCGTCAAACTCACCTCGATTTTGTTCAATCGTCGCCGCTTGAATCAACGCCTGACTCATTTCCCACTCGATCACTGTCTGATATGAGGGATCGCTGGTCTGCGACAACAGCTGACGCCCGACGCTTAGGATGGCGTCGACCGATTCGGTGGTGTCGAATTCGGATTCAAAATAGTTGTAGGCGGCGATCGCTTTCTGCAAGCGAGCAAGTTCCAATTCACGCGAGAAGCCTTCTTTGTCGATTAGGTTCGCTACGAAGGCGTCGGTGCTGTCGACCCATTTGGGAACGGTTAATTCACGATTTTGCCATTGTCCGGCCGCCAGATCTGTCGCGACCGCCAGGTGAGCGTCGACTAGAATCAGTTTGGCGGCGCGACGCACTTCGTCGAGCGGATTTCGAATTTCTTCCGCCGCCAGTTTGATCGACAACTGATGATGAGCTAGCGCTGAGCGGACGTCTTCACTCGGCCCGCGTGCGACCAAATCACCCCATTGGCAATAGGCTCGAGCACGAACTTCTTTGGGCAGCGCGACATTCTCGGCGATTGCTTTGGTCACATTCAACGCATCGTCATACTGGCCCATTTCGGCCTGAATCAAGGCTCGCGTCAGGCGATATTCGGGTTTGGCGCCAACGCCGGTCGCGGCGGTCTGTGCAGCCGACAGCGCGTCAGGCATTTGTCCCAGCCGGCGTTGGAGAATCGCGATCTCGTGCCAGGCGGCGGCATTAAAGGATTCCAGCTTGACGGCGGTGTTCAAGTCGGCCAGCTTCGCTTCGATTCGATCGGCCTGATAACCCTTGGCACGAATCAGAAAAGCTTCGGCAGTCGGTCGTTGGATGACGACGCTTTCGACCAGAAACTGTCGCTCTTGCGGAGCATAGCTGAACAATGCGCCCCGTTCCGGGTAGACCAATCCCAACAGCACGCCGAATTCGTCATGGACTTTCGCCCCTTCGCTTTCGACGATTTTCAATTGTTGGCGAACCTGGTCGGCTGGCGACGGTTGCTTTAAAACTAGAAAGAGCGTTTCAAGCGTGTCGTTTTGGAAGGTCGCCTCGGCGCGTTCAAAACCAGCCGTGTTAAAAACGAGCAGCGTGCGTCCGTCGACAATCGATTGACTTGCAGGCTCGCCCCATAATTCAACCAATTGGCTTCGTTGGGTCTTGCCGGCGACCAGCAAATGGATGTCGTCGCTTGGCTTGGCGGACGCAACCGGTTTTGCCTTGGGCATCGCCGACGCAGGTTGGACAGGAGTGACCGGTTTCGGCTCGACTCGCGGCGCCGGTTCTGGCGGCTTCGCTTTCGGCTTCATGTCATTGCCGTCGAGAATACGCGAGATCTTCAGCGGGCCATCATTTTGCGATGGTTTTTTCTTGGTATCAGGATATTTCGTCAACGGCGTCTTGATGCGCAGCACCGATTCGCCGCTCGTAGGCGGTTGCGGCAAACGACTTGGCGAATTGAACGAACTGGGAGTCGGAGTTGGCGCAATATCATCTTGCTTTGTATTTGCCGGCGCAGCACCTGACGCAGCTTCTTCGCTGCGGAGCGGCAACGAGAAAAACGTCAATGCAATCACGAAACAAATAAAACCGACAAGGCGGGTTTTCGCCGTGGACATGTCAAACTGTCCTCTAATGCAACTTGGTCAATTCGCCCGCAACGGCTGGCGCACGCGACCGCCGGGCGATAAATAAGGGGGCGCGGAGTATACCTAGTCCCCTGCATCCGCCAAGATCAATTCACCGCTGTGCTAGCATTTGCAGCGAAAGCTTGGATCGCGTTGCAGGGGAAGTTAGAATTGCGGAAATAGCGGATATCGACCTGAGGAGTGATCATTGTCCTATCAACTAACGCCAGCGCAACAGAAATTCGCCGAAGCGCAGGTCGCCAGCGGCGCCTATGAGTCAACCGACAAGGTCGTCGAAGCGGCGCTTGGTTTGCTTCGTGATCGACAAGTGGAGTTTGAGCGATTGGCGACTGCAATCGCTCAGGATGAACGAGGCGAGCATATCCCGTTTGATATGGAGAAAATTAAACAGGCGGGACGAGATGCTTTGCATGCTAGGCAGTCGAACGGCGAATGCTAGACATCGTTCTCACGCCAGACGCTGAGTTCGACCTGAACGAGATTTGGGTTTATATAGCGAACGAAAGCATGAACGCGGCAGATCGTGTGCTGCAAGGAATTCACGAGAGATTTGTCGCTCTCGCTGGTAACGAAGAAATGGGTGAGCAAATCCCCAAGATTTCAAGATATCGATATCGTCGTTTTTGCTATGCGAACTACGCAATCTACTATCGTTCGACGGAGCAAAAGCTCATTGTTTTACGCGTCCTGCATGGAGCCCGCGATCAAGACGCGACCCTCTCGCTGGACTAGAGCGGTTCCCTCTCCGTCTGTAGCGTTTCAGCTGGTTGCGGTTGCGATGGTCTGCGTTGACCTGCATCGACGAATCTTAGGATTCGCCTGCTTCGGTCGCCTTGGCCAGCTTGCCTTGCCGACGCTGAAGACGCGACAGCCTTCGGGGAAAACGCTCTAATCTTCTAGGTCCAAGCCTTGCGGCTGCGGCAGGTCGTCGAGCGTGCTGAGTTGAAACATCTCGAGAAAACGCTCGGTCGTCGCGTAGGTCTTCTGCTTTGCTTTCCCTTTGCCGGTTCTTTCCAGCTTCAGCAGTTCACGTCGGACCAGTTGATTGAGCAACGGTCCACTCGGTTTACCCCGCATCTTGTCGACTTTTTCGCGGGTGATATTTTGGTTGTAGGCGACCAGCGCCAGCACGTCGACCGCCGGTTGTGAGAGTTTCGCTTCGCGAACTTTGCCGTAGAACTTTTCGCGCAGACGAGTGAACTCGTCGCGCAGCTTCATGCGGAAACCGCCCCCTGAGGCGACGATCTCGTAAGGACAGCCTTCCTCTTGGTAAGCCTGATTGAGCTCTTCGACCAGGTCGGCGATCTCATCGACAGCGACTCCCCGCATCCGTGCAGATCCCCGTTCGGCGGATAGCGGAGCGTTATCGGGACTGCCGACAAAAAGCATCGACTCAAGGATGGTCCGGGGGGAAAGTTCGCAATCGTCCGGTTCATCTTCGGTCGCCAAAACCCGAGCGACCGCGTCTTCAGACGACTCTTCTTCGACCGCCGGTTGCGAAGTTTCTTCTTCCTCGCTGTCGGCGTACGGTTCGTCTCCCCCCATCGCAGCGGCGAAGGCGGCGCTCAGTTTCTCCAGCGACAACCCTTCGTCCAGGTCGTCGCCGAACGGCTCGTCATCAGATTCCGACTGGTTGCTCATAGGCGACTTCTTGCGGCGTTTAGTTCCAACGCTTCGCGACTTCGCTCTTCATAAAGGCCAGACTGTCACGAGCCAGGTCAAGCTCGGTCGAGAACATCTTGCGCCAGATCTTCGTCGCTGCGGCAATTTCCGGCAAGGCGAGACCAAACGCTTCAACCACCATCCAGCCGTCGTAACCGACTTCTTTCAACGCGTCAAAGTTCGTATCCCAGTGGACGTGCCCCGTGCCGGGGGTGCTGCGATCATTTTCCGAGATATGGACATGGGCCAGCACGTCGCTGCAATCGCGAATCGCTTGAGCGATACACTTTTCTTCGATGTTCGAGTGGAACGTGTCGTACATCGCTCGGCAGTTGGGATGATTCACTTCCCGAGCGAAGCGTGCCGAATCAGCATGCGTGTTGAGCAGATAGCACTCAAAGCGGTTGAGCGCTTCGACGCCCAGCATCACGTTCACCTGGCCGGCATGCTCGGCGACTTGACGCATCGAATCGACGCCCCATTTCCACTCGTCGGCGGTCGGACCATTACCGCTGAACAGACCGATCGCCGAATGATAAGGGCCAACCAGCGTCTCGGCGCCAAGCGCCTGGCAGCAATCGAGCGTCTGCTTGTTCAAGCGAACTCCTTCGGCGCGCACTTTGGCGTCAGCGCTGATCGGGTTATCCCCTTCGTTGCGGACGGTGACCGCGGTGCAGCCGAGACCGAGATCTTTGATTTTTTCGCCATACTTGCCCCACTTGTCGACATCGAGATTGAAGAGCGGAATTTCTACGCCGTCGTAGCCCATTTCTTTCAGATTTTCGATCACCGGCAAGAGACTCTCATCGGGATCGCCGGACCACAGCAACAGGTTCATGCCGAACTTCATGGGTGTTCTCCAAAACTTATCAAGGCAAAGGGGGCGGATCTAATGGGAAGAGTCAGCTTCGGGGCAAAGTAAATCATCAAAACGCTCTGCGACGGCCGATCGCATCGTCGGCAACAGCGGAGCGAAGCCGCTCGGTAGTGCCGGTAGTTTGACGCGCTGAAGGACCTGATTCAAGCGGAGAGTCAGCTTTTCATCCTCGGCATAGTCTTCTAAGAAGCGGACTTCGAGGAATCGTTCGATGAACCAGGCCAAGCGGTCGCTGCTGCGGGTCGCGATCTGATTGACGGCCGTCTCAACTTTCGTCGGCTCGATCTGCGCAAGTGCGTCGTAATAAGCCGGCAACAAGCCGGGATTTCGCAGCGCGAGTTCGGCGTCCAAGAGCAGCTCAACCACGATATGCCCCAAAAAACTGGGACGAAGTCCGTCATCGGCGCCCACTTGATCACGGATCAAGACGGTGAAACCCCAGGAGAGTTCGCCAAACGCTTTGGTGCGATGGAACCAATCGTCGTCATGATGATGCTGAACGACGCCGCGGGCGACTTCCGCCATGCACGGATCGTTTGCGTCGCAGTGAGGCAACGCCCCTTTCGATCGGGCGCGCATCTTGCGATCGACGACGTTCAACCAATCGGGCACAGCCGTGCCGGCCAAGAAGTAAGGCCGATCGAGAAAGAGCCTGCCGTGTGCGAAATAATTCATGCGCAGCTTACAAGTCCGAACGCTCGACTTTACGTGATGATCGCCTGCGGCGGAAAGCAAAGAATCGGGATCACCAGCGACGTAAAGCCGACAATCCAGCGAACGGCGCCGATCTTGACGCTGTCATCCGAGGTCGGCGGATGGGCAGGTCCAATCACCAATACCAGAATCAGCATTAAGATCCAGGTCCAACCAGCGCCCAACGCCATCGCGGTCACCGCCGCGATGATGACGCCCCAGGCCAGAAAGTAGGACCATTTGCCAAACAGCGTATAGGCGACATGGCCTCCATCCAGTTGACTGATCGGCAGCATGTTCAAACCGGTGACCAGCAGCCCGACCCAGCCTGCCATGAAGTAGGGATTCAGCTGCGCCTGAGCGACCGGATCGCCAAGCGAGTAACCGGGCACCTGAAACCAAGCCATCGCCCAAGCCAGCCCCAGCGGGACATCCAGCGAATACGGAGAGGGCGCCGTTTTGGTTAAATCCATTTGCAAGATGCCGACGTACAGCACCGGGATCGCGATGACCAGTCCCGCCAGCGGACCGGCTAGGCCGATGTCAAACAACTGTCGGCGATTCGCTTTCAAACCGTCCATGCCGATCACGGCGCCCATCGTGCCGATCGGCGAAATGGGGATCGGAATGAAGTACGGATAGCTAGCGTGAATTCGATAGCGGACCGTCATCAGAAAATGTCCCATCTCGTGGGCGAACAAGATCGCCAGCAAACAAGCCATATAGATCAAGCCGTCGCTCACGCTTACGTGTCGCAGCACAAGTCGGATCCCTTCGACCAGCGGATCGGAAAGGAGCGGATCGTATTCGGCGTCGACCATTCCCCCCAGCAACATCGTCGGCTGCCAACGGGTCCAACCGACGAAGAACGTAGAGAGACACGTGGCGACAAACAGCAAGATCGGCAGCAAGACGCGACGCTGGCGAACAGGACGCGGCGGGGTGGCCGCAGACGCACTTTCCGCGCGCGGAACTGCCGGCGTCGTCGGCGTTGAGTCATACGAGTCGAGCGTCTCGCGCTGAGTCGGTTCAGGGGGGGAGCTGTCAGTCATCCCTGTCATCTTAGCAAACTCGTCGACGGCGGCGAGTGATCGACAGCACGAAACCGCCGGGAGAAGGGCTCAACTAGCGCGTCTTCACCCAATAACGGTCGAGAAATAGCTCTTGGAAGTACATTTCGCCCAGCTCGCGATTAACCTCCAGCAACATCCGTTTACGAAACATGGTCAAATCGGGATCTTCCAGTTCAACGGGGCTCGCTTCACGGGCCGTTCGCAACACGCGGTCGCGCAGACGCTGCTCGCGTTCGGTCATCGCCGCTTGGGCATCGGTCACTTGGTCAGCAGGAACCAGGCCATACAGCGCGAAGTTAAACTTAGTGGTCGTGCCGGCGGTCGGATCAGACATCCGAAATTTGAAATCGCCGATCGCCATCTCTACCGGCGGCGCCTCAGGCTGGTCGGCCTGAGCCACTTCGACCGGCGGTTCCGCCGCACAACCGGCAAGCAGCGCCCCTGCCGCACAGCTGAACAACAGCAGATGTTTAATAGCGTTCGAGCGTAACATTGGTAAAAACGAACCTCTTGATCAAACTTTGCCCAATTAACTGATCTGAGAAGTCACGCAGTTGGGCTCGGACGAGCCGCAATTCTGGGTCCGCCAGATCAATCAAGTTTGCGTTTCGGCAGGTCCGAATTACTTCGTCCGAAAGCCGTCCCTTTTTGGAATCCAAAATCTCAAGCACTTTGTCTTTGTCATTGGGATCGACCAGACAATGCGTGTTGAAATGAATTGCGACGCTGTTTTGATACTCGTCCAGGTCTGGCATCCGCGTCGGATCATCGGCCGCCAAGACGGTGATCGAAAACTCGCCTAGCTCGATTTCTTCCCAACTCACCTTTTCCTCGATCCAAGGTTCGAAGGAAGTTGGCGCAGGCTTACTTGATCCACAGCCGAACGCCGTCGCCAAAGCGGCCAGGCACCCGATCAGCCATAACAAATTGTGTAGCGAAAAGCTCAGCATGTCGTTTCTTTAGCAGAGATGAGAGAGAAGAGACGCTTTGAAAGTCGACACCGAAATATGGATCGCAATTCAGCGATGGGAAATAGTTTTTACCGCAGAAGAGCGGTTGTAACGATTGTTTCGGTTTCAACGTCAGCCCTGGCGTAAACGGCGTTCTACATTAGTAAGGCATTGCGTTTTTTTAGAGGTTTGGGCAAAGCGATGAATCGAAGCGGAAGCATAATCGCCGCATTCTGTTGGCTGTTGGTCGCACTGGGGTGCGGCGAAGTGCCGATGCAGTTTCGTGATGTCGAGAATCTGCCGAAACCGACTGATCCGGCCGAGTTCGATTTGGGGTCGTTCGATATTACGATCCCCCAAGACAAAACCAACAGCACGATCATGTTGGACTTTCACGCCTATGTGATCATGCCGAAATACCAGGTCGAGCAATTTCAGACGGAGTTCGACCAGAAGCAGCGGCGCGTGCGAAATGGGATCATCCTGAAAATTCGCGAATTCACCCGCTCGCAATTGAACGAGCCAGAACTCGAATCGGTTCGCGGCGCTATCGCTGCGGGAGTTGGTGATGTGATCACGGAACCCGCAATCAACTCGGTCGGCTTCTACCACATCCGATTTTTGGAAGAGTAATTCACTACTTCATCGGAGAGCCGGTCGGCTCCTCCAACACCATCTTCGCCTCGCTCGCTACCTCGCGAAGTTGCAACGGGATCTCTGTCTTTAGCAGTGCGTCGAGTTGCTGGATCACCGGGGCGCGATCCAACTGGGGATTCTCATGCGCCAGAATCACGATGGCGCGGATGGCGTTGTTCATGGTCGACGCTTGCTGAACGCGCTGGCGAATCTGCAAATCGTCCGCGCTGATCGTGTCCAGAATATCGGCCGGCGCAACAAGTTCCTTTGCGGGCAATTTGTTGGGATCGAGCATCTCAAGCAGCATCGGCGTCGCACGCAGATCTCCTTGCCGCGCTAAGCCGGTCGCCGCGTTGTAGCGGACATCGGAGAAGGAGTCGCTGGTGAGTTCATCCAAACGATTGTTGGCGCGATCGCCTCCCAAGACTCCCAGCGCGAAACAGGCCCGGCTGCGGAGTTGATCTTCATAACGCTGCGAAAATGGGAGAGACGAATCGCTGCGCACCGTTGACGCTGCTTGTAACGTCTCCCAGACCTGAGGATCGTCACGCAGCCCTTTGGCGCCCAGGTTGTCGATCGCTTCGGCCAGCGCTTCGACCGCGGCCAAGCGAACTTGTTGATCTTCCGGCGTCGCGTCTTGATTGGCGGCTTTCAAAAGCGCGGGTAGACCCTCTGGGGTCTTGAGCGTACCGATCGCGCGGCAGAGGAAACTGCGCAGCCAAATTTCCTTCTCGTCGAGCTTGCCTGATTCGGCCAATTGTTCGTCCAGCAGATGCGACAACTGCATGGCGAACGCCGGATCGGTTTTCAGTTCTTCGTTCCGACGATCGTGCAACGCCTCGGCCAGATTCCAGGCCGATTGCCAGGCGGAATCGCTGGGACGCTGCAGTTCTTCGACGTAAGTGCGCGGATCTCCGTGCCAGCCGGCGAGAAATTGCGGGATCAATACGAACGAGACCGCTCCTAGAACGATCAGCAGCGGCGCGATGAATAGCTGCATCAAGAACTTTGACGTCGGCGGCTTTACTTCGGGCAACGCGTCGTCAGGAGAAAAGGGCTGCTTCCCTTCCGGCGGCTCCAATTTTTTGGCGTCGACGTCTTCGTTTGAGTTGGCGAAATCGCTCATCGTGGGGCGCATACGAAAAAGAGATACAAATCGGGAGAGATTCGCTTAGTGTAGGCGCATGGCGACGCAATCACAATCATCGCCGCCCAAGCGATCGCTGGCTACGAAGTAACGGGGGCTTGTTGATCGCGCAGATAGGCTTGTCGCGCCAGCCCACTAGCGCCGAGATATCCCGCGTCGGTACCGAGTGAGGTAAAGCGAATCGCCGTCTTTTTGGCCGGAACCGGAAAGGCGCGACGTTTTACTTCTTCACGAACACGTTCGATAAACATCGTGCCTAGCGGCGAGTCAGCGCCGCCAAAATTGACTGCTCCGCCCAGCACCACGGCGCCGGGGTCAATCGTGTGCATCAGCGACACCACGCCGACACCAAGATAGCGAGCCGTTTCCATCACGATGAATAGCGAAAGTTCGTCGCCGCGTTCGGCTTCTTCGGCAACCATCAGCGGAGTCAGTTTTTCGCCTTTGTTCATCCGCGCCATCAGAGAACTCTTCTCGCCCGACTCCAACGCTTCTTGCGTTCGCTTTACGATCGCCGTGCCGCTGGCGTAGGCTTCCAAATGGCCGCGCTGACCGGTAGGGATTGGGCGAGCGTCATCGTTGAAATCAATGATGATGTGGCCGCATTCCGAACCAAAGCTATGATCCCCTTCGACCAACGTGTCGTTGACGATGATGCCGCCGCCGACGCCTGTGCCGAGCGTTAGTAGGACCATGCTACGGAATTCGCGTCCCGAGCCGAGCCAATACTCGCCGAACGCGGCCGCGTTTGCGTCATTGGCCAGAATGACCGTCGCGCCTGTCTCTTCTTCTAAAGCTTGACGAATCGGGAAGTGATACCAATGCGGCAAATTGTGCGGCTCCATTGTTCTGCCGTTGACGATGTCGATCATGCCTGGCATTGCCAAGCCGATCGATGCGACGTCCGTCATCGTGTGACCAATATCGGCCAGCATCGTGCGCAGCTCGATCGCAACACGACGGATCGCGCTGGCGGGACCATGCGGTTCATCGGTGGCGATTTTGTGATAGGCCAGCGTGCGGCCTTCGTCGTCTACGAGGCCGAGCTTGATGTTGGTTCCACCAACGTCCACGCCGAAGAAGAAGGGAGGAGTCGTCACGGGGAGGAAATTGTCCAGATGAGCTGTTGTGAATTTGTCGTTTGAGACCGAAGCGGTCGTCCGGTAGGACAAAATTACTATAGGCAAGGGGACCGCTGGTCACAATCGACAAAAAGAGATTCGCGAAAAGTGCTTAGCCCAGTTCGCTCATTCGCCGTCGGATCTCGGTGGACGAGATATCGGCCCGAAACAGCTCTGGACTGACACCATCGCTCAGTCTGCGCAAAGGCGTGGGAAGTTCGATCTCTTCCAGCGTCGTGAATTCCCCTTTTACCTGCCGAGGAAAGACCAGAAAGCGGCAGTTTTGCTCGTTAAATTCTCGAATCGCGGCATCCCGTTTTTTTTCGGAGTCGTTGTAATAACGCAGGTCGGCGATTCGCACGATCGTGTCGGCCCCGACCACAAACGTCGTTTCCGGAAAGATTCTCGACTTCTCCACAAAGGTAGGCGCTCGCGTTAACCAGCAGCGCTGCGGGGGTTCGAATTGTTCGACGCGCTCCGCCATTTCGCCGAAGTCGAGCGGCGGCTTTTCGACGTTCTCAATCGAGATTTCATACTCCACCGGACGCCCCAAAATCTGTTCGGCGACTGCCGCCATCTCGAGGTGACCTTCGTGCAGCGGATTGAAAGCGCCGGACATTACCACGCCGGAATTCTCACTCGGAGATCCGGCCTCACCCGACCCGACGCATGCCCGAATATCGCCTTGCAAGAGTTCGCGCCAACTTGGCTGAGCACGATAGACCGTCTCATCAATCTGTTCGCCGGGGAGCAAATTTAGACGGAGCGTCTCGGTCAGACCGGCCGCAGCGGCAAGTCGGTCCAAGATCAATTCAGCGGTCAGTTTTTCTTCTTCGTCACGCGTGCGAGCTTCTTTGGTCAGCACCAGATTGGCGACCGTGGTCGCTTCCGGAGTTTGAATCGCCAAATGGACGCGATGCGGACCTTTTTTCGCTTGATGCGATTTCAGACTTGCCGTGCAGCCGACGCCCATCAAAGGAGGCTGTTCGCCGCTGGCCAAACCGGACGCCGCCGCTTTTTGCCACAACTTGCGAGCTCGCAAGAATGCGCTGACCGCCATTGCGCGAGCCGTAGCTTCGCTGCAGTATTGTTCGGGGGGCCGTTTCAGCAGGTCGGTCAGTGCGACGCTGGAATAGGGAACGGTCGCCTCCAGCAAGGTTAGCGAAGCGCCGGGAACTTGCAGCAGGCGGCTGATCGCCTCGCTGCCGCCGCCGGCGACCGCCATCACCAGTTGGTTTGGGGCGAGATGTAACTGACGAATTAGATGGGTGGGCTGAACGTAGGGCACAACGTTGGCTGCCTGGGGGCGAGATCGGTTATCTCTCTACGTTCTATCGTAAGACGCAAGACTAGCGATCGCCAACCCAGGATCTGTGAATTGCCTGACGAATTGTGCTCTCACGCTTGGATTCGAATCAGGCGCCGCACAGCTTCCCGACAAGCGGCGATCAGCTCGCTTCGTCCCTAGTCTTCATGAATCATCCCTCTGTAGATGCCTAGCGGCGTCATTCGCGCTTGCAGGCTCCCCTCTAGTGGGAGAGCTCTGCAATTCCCGCGGAGTCGACCTGCCGGCAAAGCGGAAGGCCGAAAATATCGCGTGTCTCGGGATAAGTTGTCGACAGTTGCAGCGGCCGCAGTTTTTTCTGCAAGTCGATCCCATCGCTGATGAGTGGTCGTTTCCGGAATACGCGCAGCGAAGTTTTGAATCCGAGCTGGAAAAGATTGTGAAATAAGCAGGGAGCGCAGCGGCTGCTTGCCCAGGCGTCGACCGCTAGCTCCGGCAAGTCCAGTTATTCTTGCAAAAATCTTTTGAACAGACGCCGAATTTCGCCGGGTTAAAACGGTTGTAACGGGAAAGCTGTCGGGATTGTAACGATCGCACACGTTCCGTTTGCAGAACTGCTGGAAATCTGCCCCGGTAATCATGCTCGAAATCTTGAAGCAAAATCGGTTGTTGTTAAAGTCATGGAGAACGTGCATCTCGAAGAGCATTCATGAAGTTTCGCCTGGCTGTTTTGATGAAGGCCTGCCCACTGTGAGAATTCGCCGCCCGCACCCTGACGAAGTCGACCAACTGCTTCTCAACGCGCAGCTGCGCGATGAGTTAGAGCCGTATTTCGACGAGTCGATCGCGTGCCTTGATAACGGACGCGTTCCGTTGCATGTCGAGAACGAATTTCTGACCGCAATTCTGGCTTGGGAACGCGCTCCGATTTTGCCGCTGGGGGAGTGGTTCTCTCCTCCTCTGCAGCTTCCTTCGCCAGATACGCTTTCGGATGAACAAATTCACCAACTTCTTTGGAGCTCGATCCAGACTCTAGCTAGCAAGCGGATCTATCTCGACTTCACGGATCATCTTAGCGATCGGCAGCTTTACTGCATTTTGAAGCGGGATATTTTGACGTCGTACGAGAAGATGGTCGACTTGCCGTCACACTCGCTGTCGTTCAATTGTGCGCCGCCGGACGACGATCCGGACGTTTGGCTGCGCTACTATGCGAGCGAAGAAGAACGCAACGGCTGGGAAGAGGAGACGGGGCAACCGCTCCCTCCCTATCAACCTTCGCCGTTTCCCCGCAAGCTTCCCAAGAGTTCCGCCTAACGCGGTTACTTCTTTAGGATGCTGGTTTCCGGCGCCGTAGCGGCGCGAACGGTCGGCTCTTCACTAGCGTCGGTCGTCGCCGTCGCTTTCGGTTCAGGAAGCGAGAGCATCTCGAAACCAGAGGCGAAATTGCGATCCGCCTCGGCGAACTTCTCCGCCAAAGTGGTTTCGAGCGTGAAGACGATCGAATAGCGACGACCCGAGTCATCGGAAAACAAGTAGTAGATCCATTCGATCGGCATGCTCTCGGCGACGCCGTTGGCCGTTACCCGCAAGCGTCGCAGACCGTTCGAGGAAAGCCCTTCTGACGCGTCGGCGAACTGGGCGAAGTTCTTGCCCAGCGACTTCTGCACCTCTTGTTGGAACGCTTCAAGCGTCATCTGCTCACCAGGCTTCAAGTCACTGATGCGGGTCACGTTGCACTGGGCGATCAGATCTCCCTGCTTTACCAGGCGGAAGACCGACTGTTTGGCGGTTTCGCTCATCATGGTCCAGTCACGTTCCAGCAGCAGTCCGAACCCGGCTTCTTTCGCCTCGTAATCCAGTAGCATTTTGCCGGCGTTGGGAGTCAGGTCGAGTTTCGCCAGTTTGGCGTCACTGAGCGAATCGACGGTCTCTTTGACCGGTTGTGACAACATCCGGATGACTGCTTTGACTTTGAAGCCGGGGGCGTTGTGGGCGATGGCGCGATTTTCGTCAATCGCGGCGGCGACCCATTCGACCGTGTTGTTTTCGAGATTGAAATTAACTTTGGCTTTGATCGATAGATCGGTCGCGACTCCGCCAGCGGCGCCAGCGATGGCGCCGCTGATATCCATCTTGGCTTGGGTCTTTGTGATCTGGATCAGCTTGGCCTGGATGTCGTTTTGCGAAACGGCGTCGAGCAGGAAGAGTTCGGCCAGGCGATCGTTGTCGAACGTCCACTGATCGCCAACTTTGACTTTTTCTTTCGGCAGAAAATGCCCTGCTAGCAAACTGCTGCATTGGACATTAATCAAATCGCATTCGGCGCGATTAAAGTGCCCTTCTGTCAAAAACAGATTTTGGCGTCCCCCATCGAGTTCGGCGGCGACCAACGTTTTGGAGGCAGGGAGCGTTGTCCGCTCATCCTGGCCGTTCAACTTCATGTCGGCCCAGGCTTCGTCGTACTTGCGGATGGCCGCAATTGGGGAGTCTGTCCCGAGGATACGCTCGTCATATTGAAGGGTGCCGGTCAGGGCCATGGGAAATTCGCGAATTTTGGTCCCGTCGGGATTTACGCGAACGGTCCCTTCGACCTCCATAACTACTTTGACGACACGGTTTTGGGCATCGGGACTCACTTTCATCTGAACACTTGGTTCGGCGGCTGCAGAAAATGCCGGGATGAAAAAGGAAAGCGAAACGAATAACGCCAATCGTGCATCGAAGTTCATGTAACGAGATCCCAGTGGTCGCGCGAGAAAAACGGCTTCTTCGGAAGCATCGTCAAAATCGGGCGTCCAAGTCCAGCCGATTGGGAGGGATGTTGGGGTTGTTCCTGCGGTTGACCGAAATGGAGTTGTGAGATAACGAACGAACACGAAGCCAAAATTTGACGTAAAGTTAAGTCAGGCGATCGTTTAGCGGTTCCTATCTCATCACCTCTCATCTCGGGATTCCCATATCCCAATCGCGAACTTGAAAAAAAAGGCGAACATTTCAGCAACCTTTTCGCACCTATCTGCGTATAAACCAATGAACAATTCGCTGACGAATAGTCTTGGGGTTCACTAATAAAAACAAGGTGAATTTTCGATTCTTTTTGCCGGCGGCAAGCATTTCGACAGAAAGAGGCCCCTGCTTTGCAGGTTTTCAGTCCCAGTGCTTGAGTGACGTGCGTCCGGGAAGGACGCTGCACCCCTAAAGTCCGACGCGTGCGAGTTATTCGCAGGGATAATCGCCGTTGGCACAGCTCACCTAGTGAGGGACACCGTGAATACGAACTACAAATCTGAAAGCATGCGGCGTTTTCGCGACCAACAAGTTCGGTTCGCGCCGCGCGATAAAAAGATGGATCAGGCCAATCGGGCAGAACGCCTGCTCGGTGAAATCGATCCGAAAAAGACCTATCCCTACGAATACCTCTACTTCCGCATTACCGACTTCCGCCCGGATGACAATCCGAAAGGAACCGTGGAAGGAAAAGAGACGGCGCACGATCTCCGTCTGTTCGTCGAAGATCTCTCTGATTCGGCCGATGTTCCAGTCGAACTGGCGGGAGAAGAAGTTTTGACGGTCGAGGAGCTCAGTCGCAAGTTTAACGTCTCTACTAAAACGATCTCACGTTGGCGACAACAGGGGCTTGTTAGCCGTCGATTTTTGTTTGAAGGTCGCAAGCGAGTCGGCTTTTTGAAGAGCAGCGTTGAGCGTTTCGTGCGGACCAACGCCGATCGGATCGAACGTGGCCGTCAATTCAGTCAGCTGACCGATGTCGAAAAAGACGAGATCATCGAACGTGCTCGACGTCTGGCGAGAGCCGGCGGCGGTCCTTCCGAAGTCGCTCGTCGAATCGCGACGCGGATGAACCGCAGCGTCGAAACGATTCGCTACACGCTGAAAAACTACGACGAAAAGAATGCCGATACGGCCGTTTTCCCGCGATCGACCGGCCCGCTCAGTGATGACGCCAAAGAAGGAATCTTCCAAGCGTATCGCGACGGCGCTTCTGTCGATCGCTTGGCCGAGCGATACCATCGGACGAAGAACAGCGTTTATCGCGTCGTGAATGAAGTTCGGGCGAGCCACATCGAAGAGTTGCCGCTCGACTGCATTTATAACGAAGTGTTTGACGATGCGAGTATGGAGGATGAAATCCTGGGCCCGCTGCCGGTGGCCGAAACGGCGACACGTCGTACGCGACCGCCTGCTGGACTCCCCTCGTACTTGGCCTCGCTATACGAAGCTCCGCTGTTGACTCGCGAGCAGGAATATCACCTGTTCCGTAAGTTCAATTACCTGAAGCATCAGGCGGCGAAGTTGCGTGACAGCGTCGAAACCAGCAAGGCCAAAGCGAGCGTGATGGACGAGATTGAACGCTTGTACGAGAGCGCGGTCGAGGTGAAAAACCAGATCGTGCAATCGAACCTGCGTCTGGTCGTCTCGATCGCCAAGCGTCACTTGGGCGCCGCCGACGAGTTCTTTGAACTGGTCAGCGACGGCAACATGTCGCTCATCCGAGCCGTCGAAAAGTTCGACTACTCGCGTGGGAACAAGTTCAGCACGTACTGTAGTTGGGCGATCATGAAGAACTTCGCTCGGACGATTCCGGTCGAGTTCAAGCATCGTGATCGATTCCGCACCAGCTTGGACGAATTGTTCCAAGGGCGAGTCGATAATCGCAGCGATCAGTATGAGCAGGAAGCGATGCAGCAGCAACGCGAACGGCAGATTCAGCGGATTTTGAATCGGCTCGATGAACGTGAGCAGAAGATCATCATCCGCCGATACGGCTTGGACCACGATCACGAACCGCAAACGTTGAAAGAAGTGGGCGCCGAGTTGGGCGTCACCAAAGAGCGGATTCGCCAAATCGAGGCCCGAGCGCTCAACAAACTGCGAGTCGCCGCCCAAGAAGCGAAACTCGACATTCCCGAAGTGAACTAACATTCGCTCCGTTGCGAATGACATTTCCATCAGGCAAGAACCAGAGGCTTTCGAGCTTCTGGTTCTTTTTTTGCTTCTGGGCCAAGCCTTTCGTGCTTGCCTCTCTACCGTTTCTTCGATAGGTCGAAATCTTTTAGCTCGAAAGCGAAGTCCGATTTTTCATCGCTGACGGAGGCTTGTAGCGGCGTCAGGTGCGAAGCGCGAAATTGCCGCGAGATCTGCATGTCCTCCTGGGGAACTCGGCTTGGCGTATCTGAGAGCGGATCGCCTGGGGGCGGCTGCACGGTAATCTTGTAGTTTCCGACAGCGACTCCTAGGAGACGGACGCGACCTTCTGCGTCGAGCGTTCCGCCGTACGCTTCGCCGCTATCGGGATTGGAGAAGTCGATCAGGGCGCCGGCAAGCGGACTCCCCCCGTTTGTTACAGTCGCCGAGATGTCGGTGCGCTCGATATGAGAACGCGGTTGGTGGCTGCAGCCCACGAGCACGCAACAGCTCAGACAGATGGTCAGCAAATTCAATAGTGGATTTTGTAGTCGGTGCGACATGGAAATTCTCCGGGAATGACAACGAAGCGATTCAGCTTGCCTAATGCGAACGCGATTAGTTGAAATTCGCTTCAATGACGAGTCCGTCATCCGCCGTGAACGCTCGGCGAAGCGTCTCCATATCGGCTGCTTCTGAGACAAACTGCACCGAGCCATCTCCAGCAAGAACTTCGATTCCTCCAGGATGGTACGAGTTGATGATTGTATTTACATCGGTCCACCTGTTGGCTCCAGAGGGTGCTCCAGAAAGCCAGGCGCTGTTGATGGGGTACCGGAATGTGGTGGTTCCTTGGGTATAGCCGCTGCTGTAGGTGATGTTGCTGATTTGCGTATCTTTGTCCCACATGTTCCTGCCGTCGCTGCTGGTAACAGTGTTGGTTCGCAGCCCGGCCCAGCCGCCGAGGGCATTGGCGCTATTCTCGATACCGTCGACCTGCCCAGACTGTTCGGCCACGACAAAGGTGTTGGAAGTGCCATCGATCAGATTGGCGAGTCTACGGCCTTTGAAATTAATAAATGTGCCGTTGTTGCAGTACGTGCCCGACTGCACGGCGTTTTCCGGAGTGCAGACGCTTGAGCGTCCCAGCGGATCAGGGTAGGCGCCAGAGATGCCGACGTAGTCATGGACTTGCGACCAGTTTGGGGCTCTCCCGGAGGAGGTCATCGCCGGATTGCGTTCCGGAAGCGGGCTGGAAGGGCAGACGAGGCCGGGGACGCTCGCGGTGTATAGAACCTGATTGTTGACGAAGGAGCGGCCATCGAAGGCGCTGGGGTTGGTTCCACTGGTATCGAGTTGGTCATAGAGCACGGATTGTTCTACGAACGGTAGAATGCGGACCTTCCAGTTATGGTTGGTGTCGTTGCCCATCGGCAGCTCTTTGTAGGTGCTTTCAAAGTTGTGAAGCGCCAGCCCCAACTGCTTCATATTGTTGCTGCACTGCATGCGGCGGGCCGCTTCCCGAGCTTGCTGCACAGCTGGCAGCAAAAGGGCGATTAAGGCCCCTATAATGGCGATCACAACTAGCAATTCGACGAGAGTGAAACCGGAGTTTTGAGTTGAGGGTCGCAGGTTCATCGGGATTTACCAAAGAAAAAGGGAATTTCGCCGGTAGCTTTGCGCTGTCCGCACAGAGATCGCGGCATGTGGAAAAAATGAAAAGACCGATTGGCAATGTAAACAAAACAGGCGCCGAAGCGATGGTCCCAAAATGGTCACTTTTCGGCGGTCACCAAGAAAAATGAGGCCGTAATCAGTGACTATAACGCCGAAGGCATCTTGATAGGAAGGAGATTTTTCATTTTTTATAAAATCCCAGCCAGGAATATTAGTGGGCGGCGTTGATTTCGTGTGAATATGCCTAGGCATTGAGCACTGCTGCTGAGAAGCTTAAGCGACGCTGCTGCAATGGGGGGGGATGGGGTGCGTACTCCGCTCGTGCATGGTCCAAGCGATTTCGAGGCCGATACCCGCCTCGTCGTTCGAAATTGATCCCCATCGTCTTGCCTCACATTGGCGAATCGGGCAGGCGAGATGAACCTCTCGTGGCGAGGGGCCGTCTGGTAGAAAGAGGGGCGAAAACCGTCTTTGATTTTACCTAATTGGTAAGCCAGGAAAGATCTAGCTCGGCGGTGGAAACTTCCTGGTGTTTTTTGGCGGGCAGCAGGCGAAGGCGACTTGCGGGGTTTGCCCAAGTCGGTATATTAGTCTGTTTTCGATTATAGCCCGACTAACGGGCTGGCGTAGCTCAATTGGCAGAGCAGCTGATTTGTAATCAGCAGGTTGTGGGTTCGACTCCCTCCGCTAGCTTCCGCGATGCGGCTTTTCGTACTCAAGCGAATCCGCGCCAGCCTTCGGGCGGGCGATCGCAGCAGTCAAATGCGGCGATAAGGGCGTGGGGCGTAGTGTTAAGTGCGGGGGGTTTCCCGAGCGGTCAAAGGGGACAGACTGTAAATCTGTTGGCAATGCCTTCACAGGTTCGAATCCTGTACCCCCCACTTACAAAAAAATGACGTCAAACGGCTTATGCCCGCTGGCGGAATGTGGTTGTAAAAGGTGAGAATAGCGACGATCTCGATCGTCAAGAGATGAGTGCGGGTGTAGCTCAATGGTAGAGCAACAGCCTTCCAAGCTGAAGACGAGGGTTCGATTCCCTTCACCCGCTTGGGCGGCGCTTAGCCGCAGTTCGGAGAGGACGCGTAGTTCTCTCTGGAAAACCTGTGGCGATCATGCGCGCTCCGCGTATGTCGCTGCTGTAGCTCAGTGGTAGAGCACTTCATTGGTAATGAAGAGGTCATGGGTTCAAGTCCCATCAGCAGCTCTTCGCTAGTTGTTTATTTCCGCTTGCTCCAAGTTTGCACTGATTCAGTGGGGATTACGAAAGACAAAGAACATGGCCAAGGACGTATTTGAAAGAACTAAGCCGCACGTCAATGTCGGCACCATCGGCCACATTGACCATGGCAAAACCACCACGACCGGCGCGATTCTCGCCGTTCAGGCAGCCAAGGGTTTGGCGAAGAACAAGGCGTACTCCGAAATCGCCAAGGGCGGTACGGTTCGTGACGCGACCAAGACGGTGACCATCGCGGTCGCACACGTCGAGTACGAGACCCCGAATCGTCACTACGCCCATATTGACTGCCCGGGTCACGCGGACTTCGTGAAGAACATGATCACCGGCGCCGCCCAGATGGACGGAGCAATTCTGGTCGTGTCGGCTGCTGACGGTCCGATGCCGCAGACGAAGGAGCACGTTCTGTTGGCTCGTCAGGTTGGCGTGCCGTACGTTTGCGTCTTCCTGAACAAGTGCGATCTGGTTGACGACGAAGAGTTGCTGGACTTGGTTGAGCTGGAAGTTCGTGAATTGCTCAGCAAGTACGAATTTCCTGGCGACGATTGCCCGGTCATCCGCGGCGCCTCGCTGCCGGCCTACAACAATCCGTCCGATCCGGAAGCCAGTAAGTGCATTACGGAGCTGATGGAAGCCCTGGATAGCTACATTCCGGAACCGGCTCGTGAAGCGGATAAGCCGTTCCTGATGGCGATCGAAGACGTGTTCTCGATCGAAGGTCGTGGAACGGTCGCGACTGGTCGTATCGAACGCGGCGTGGTGAAGGTCGGCGAAGAAGTGCTGATCATCGGTTTGAATGACGCCCCGACCAAGACCACGGTCACCGGCATCGAAATGTTCAACAAGATTCTGCAAGAAGGTTATGCGGGCGACAACGTCGGCTGCTTGCTTCGCGGCGTCAAGCGTGAAGACATTTCGCGTGGCCAGGTGCTGGCCAAGCCGGGTACGATCACCCCGCACACCAAGTTTGAAGCGGAAATCTACTGCTTGTCGAAGGAAGAAGGGGGGCGTCACACGCCGTTCTTCTCCGGCTATCGTCCGCAGTTTTACTTCCGCACGACGGATGTGACCGGAACCGCCAACCTAATCGGCGCCGAAATGTGCATGCCGGGCGACAATGTTCGCATTGAAGTCGAACTGCACAAGCCGATCGCGATGGACGACGGCGTTCGTTTCGCGATTCGCGAAGGTGGCCGCACCGTTGGTTCGGGCGTCGTTACGAAGATCCTCGCCTAAAGGCGTTGAGTGAAAATTTTTGCGGCGCCCGGCCCGAAAACATGGGTCGGGCGTCCGCAATTTAGGGGCGTAGCTCAATTGGCAGAGCGCTGGTCTCCAAAACCAGAGGTTGAGAGTTCGATTCCCTCCGCCCCTGCTTTCGTCGGTTGATCTGGGGCCTTCGCCTTTGATCGATTCGTCGTTCCGTAAATTAAGTCATCGTCTATGGCCCGGCCAGCGACGTTTTAGGAAGAAAGTCACGCAGCGATGGCAAAAGAGAGAGCCGCCGCTACAGCCGGAAACTTCGTCCAAGAGTTGGCTCAGACCGGACGCTACAAGCGTTCGCAAGGTCGGACCGCTCGGCAGGCGACAATGCTCGCACTTTGGGCGTTGGTCGGCGTTGCAGCATGGCAGTTATTCGACGTATTCCGTAATCAAGGTCAGGATCGCTGGATTCAAGTCGGCGTTCCGGCTGCGTTACTGATCGCCGGGTTTTGGATCGCTTATCGCATGATTAATTGGCCGGTATTCGCCGACTTTTTGATCGCGGTCGAAGCGGAAATGAACAAAGTGTCTTGGCCCTCGCGGGCTGAGTTAATTCGGGCCAGCGCCGTCGTGATCCTGTTTGTGTTCGCTTTGGCGGCCGTGCTGTTTGCGTACGACGTGTTTTGGCAATTTGTGCTGAAAAGATGGATTGAAATCCTGCGATACGCATTCAATTAGTGTGGCGATTGGCCAAGGGATTAGGTTGTGGATAACGAGTCGAAAAACGAGAACGAATTGTCTGCTGAGGACGTGACCGCCGAAGGCGCTGCGCCGGAAGCGGCAGAGTCGTCCGACGCGCCGCAGTCTGAATCGCAGCCAGCGGAGTCGCCGGCCGAAGCAGAGCAAGCCGCGGCTCCAGGCGCCGGAGAGGCCGAGTCGGGCCCCGAAATGGCTGAAGCGGTTGTTGGTGCTGAGTCGACGGAAGAGACTGTTGCCGAGGAGTCGCCGAAGCCGGCTCGTCCCAAAAAGGGGCGTAATCGCGGGCCAATTGAGCTGATCGAAGAGGAGGAAGAAGCTCCTGTCGAAGTCGGCGAGATGGATTGGTACATCCTGAAGGTGCAGAGCAATCGAGAAAAGTCGATTTGCGCGAACCTTTGGCGGCGCGTCAAAATGGCGGGCCTCGAAGCGTACTTTGACGAAGTCATGGTTCCGACCGAGGATATCGTCGAGTTCAAAAACGGCAAGAAGAAGATCACCAAGCGTAAGCTGTACCCCGGTTACATCGTCGTTCATATGGCGATCAACGATGATACCTGGTTTTTGGTGCGTGAGACGGGCGGGATCGGCGACTTTACTGGCGCCGCAGGGCGGCCGACTCCGATGCTGGCGCACGAAGTAGAGAGAATCACGAAGAAGGTTGAAGACGAAGAAACAGGCGAAGAACCGGTCAAGACCAACATCCGTTTCAAGTTGGGAGACCATGTTCGCATTACCGAAGGAACCTTCGAGAACTTCGAAGGGGATGTCGAAGGAATCGACGAAACCAATGGCCGCGTGACGGTCATGATCAACATCTTCGGTCGGACGACTCCGGTCGAGATGGAACACTGGCAAATGGAGCCGGTGTAACCATTGCGAGTCGTCGGCCTGTCGATTTCTGCAGCCGGTTGCGTCGCCTAAGTGCGATCGATTGACTGTCGTTATCGGCCCACCGAATACCCAAGTAATTCAGCAATCCACGGTGAACTGCACGTTCGCCGCCGAGGAAAAGAGACATGGCGAAGGAACTGGTTGGTAAAGCGAAATTTCAAGTGCCCGGCGGCAAGGCCACTCCGGCTCCTCCCGTAGGTACGTCGCTCGGTAAGTTCGGCGTGAACCTGGGTCAGTTCGTTACGCAGTTCAACGACAAGACCAAGGAATTCAACGGCATGCCGATTCCGGTCGTCGTGAGCGTTTACAACGACCGTACTTTTGAGTTTATTTGCAAGAGCCCCCCTGCCGCTGCGTTGCTGAAGCAGGCCGCCGGTATCGCCAGCGGCGCCGGTCGCCCCCACGTCGACAAGGTTGGCAAGGTGTCGATGGATCAGGTTGACGAAATCTGTAAGCAGAAGATGGATGACCTGAACGCCAGCGACCTGGAGCATGCTCGCCGGATGATCACCGGAACGGCTCGCAGCATGGGCATTGAAGTTACCGAATAAGCGTTTGGGTGATTACGTCCCACGCAGCACTCCGATACAAGACCACGCACAGAAGAACAAAGAGTCCGACGATGGTAAAGCATTCTAAGCGATATCGCGCCCTAGCCGCCAAGGCCACGGAAGATTCCATGCCGCTCGAAAAAGCGGTAGAGATCCTGAAGGGTTACAACACGACCAAGTTCGATCAGACCGTCGACTGCGCCATGCGTTTGGGCATTGACCCGAAGCAGGCTGACCAACTGGTCCGCGGCGCGATCGTGTTGCCGCATGGTATCGGTAAAGAGTTGCGAGTCGTCGTCTTCGCCAAGGGGGACAATGTTCGCTTGGCTGAAGAAGCAGGCGCCGATGCGGTTGGCGCGGAAGACTTGGCCAAAAAGATCAAAGATGGCTGGCTTGATTTCGACGCTTGCATCGCAACGCCTGACATGATGGGCCTGGTTGGTCCGTTGGGTCGAGTGCTCGGTCCGCGTGGTCTGATGCCTTCGCCTCGTGCGGGTACGGTTACCCCGGATGTGGCTCGCGTCGTCAAAGAATACAAAGCGGGTAAGGTCGAATTCCGCAACGACTCCACCGGCATTGTGCACGCGGTCGTTGGCAAGATGAGCTTCGATCAAGAGAAGTTGATCGAAAACATTCGCGCCTTTACGAATCAAATCCTCAGCATGAAGCCCGCCGCCGCAAAGGGCATCTATGTGAAGAGCATTGCGATCGCCGGGACCATGAGCCCCGGCGTCCGCGTCTCCCTGTAGGCCCAATCAATTCAAGCGTCCGTCCGTTGCGGATATATCTTAAAGCAGAACAGTTATGAGCAAATTCGTAAAAGAGTTGATGACGAAAGAGATTTCGCAACGCCTCGACGGCGTGAGCGATCTCTTGGTGGTCGATGTCGCCGGTCTCGATGCGAACTCGACCGTCGCCGTTCGCCGTAGCTTCCGCAGTCGGAACATTAACCTGTTGGTGGTGAAGAAGACGCTGGCCCGTCGCGCCTGTGAAGGTACGTCGCTTGGGCCGGCCTTCTCCGACATTGAAGGGAGCGCTGCGATCGTCTGGGGCGGCGAGGATATCGTCGACTTGGCGAAAGAGATCGTCAAGCTGCACGAAGACAAGAAGATGCCGAAGTTCACCGCCAAGGGCGGCGTGATGGACGGCGAGGCTTTGTCGGCTGAAAAGTTGGTAGAAGTCAGCAAATGGCCCAACCGCGCTGAGCAACTCAGCCTGTTGGTCGGCCAGATTCTTGGTCCGGGTCGCACGCTCGGCGCCCAGATTAAGGGCCCGGGAGCGAAGCTCGCCAGTCAAATCAAGAAGTTGGGCGAAGGGGACGACGAGTAATTCGTCGTTCGCGACCAACTGTCCGCACACGGCTGTTACGCCAAACCCGTTACGAAATAAACAGATAGATTTTTATGCTCGGCCTCGGCTGGGCGCTAGATGAGAAAGGATCGACACAAAGATGTCCGAAGAAACTGCCACGATCGAAATTTCGGAAGAACTGAAGACCCTCGGCGATAAGATCGCCACTTTGACCCTGAAGCAAGCGGTCGAATTGGGCGATTACCTGAAAGACGCCCACGGCATCGAAGCTGCCGCTGGCGGCGGCGTCATGATGGCCGGTCCGGCTGCTGGCCCGGCTGAAGAAGCCGCGGTTCAGACCGAATTCGATGTCATCATGACCAGCTTCGGTGGGAACAAGATCTCGGTGATTAAGGCCATCCGCGGCATCACCGGCTTGGGCCTGAAGGAAGCCAAGGAATTGACCGAAGGCGTTCCTAGCAAGGTCAAAGAAGGCGTGTCGAAAGAAGACGCCGAAAAGGTTAAGGCCGAATTGACCGACGCAGGGGCCGAAGTCGAAATCAAGTAGTCGGATTCCGACTTCTCGAATCGATTTCACGGATTACCTGTATTCACTTCGACGTCGCCTCCCGTATACTAAGAGGCGACGTCGCGAGGTGTGGTCTTGAATTTAACCGGTTTCTCTACTTTTCTCCTGCGCATGGACGATTCCCAGGGAGTGGTGCGCGCAGTGAACGGCAGAGAGGGGGCGATTTCCCAAGAAGGGACTATGTCCCACCCACGGGGTAATTCTTGTCCACGCGTGCGTCTTTCACTCCCCCTTTGCTCGCCCGCACGTCTGTCGCCAGGGATTCTTCTCTGCGCGACGTACTGCTAGCAGCGCAGTCGTTCGATCTCCGAACTTGCCCAGGAGTAGCAGCGTCCTATGGCTACATCGTACAAGCGACGTCTTGAAACTACGGAAGTTCGTCGTTTCGGTAGTGGGTCGATTTATATGTCGCCCCCCGATCTCACGACAATTCAAACACACAGCTATACCAAGTTTCTCCAGGAGGAATTAGATTCCGACGCGAGAGACCCCGAAATTGGTATCGAAAGCGTGCTGCGCGAGATCTTCCCGATCAACAGCTATGACGGAACCGTCCAGTTGGACTACGTCCGTTATGAGCTGGGAAAACCGAGATATACGCCGCAGGAGTGCAAACAACTTCGTTTGACTTACGGCCTTCCGTTCCGCATTTGGCTTCGCCTGAACAAGGAAGAGCCGATTGAGGAAGAAGTTTACTTGGGCGATATGCCCGTGATGCTCGGTGGTGGTGAATTCATCATCAACGGCGCCGAACGCGTCGTGGTGAGCCAATTGCACCGCAGTCCCGGTGTCGACTTCGTCGAAGAAGCCGAAACGACCTCGGATCGTCGGTTGCCCAGTTGCCGGATTATTCCGGAACGCGGCAGTTGGATCGAGATCAATATCACGAAGAAAGACTCCTTCACCGTTCGTATCGACCAGAGCGGTAAATTCGCCGCGACGACGTTGCTGCGAGCGATGGATCCCTCGTTGAGCGATGACGCTGCTTTGATCCGCGCCTTCTATGACACGACCAAAGTGCATGTGAAGGATGGTCGCAGCATCACTAAGATTGAAGGCAAGATCGCCGTCGACGATATCGTCTACCCGATCGATAGCGATCGTAGCGGCGAAATCATCGTCGAGGCCGGCCAGAAGATCAGCCGCAATACGGCCGAATTGATCTGCTCGGTAGGCATTACCGAAGAGATCGAAGTGATGGAATCGCCGAAGATTCCGATCATCTTCAACACGCTGACAGAAGATAATACTTCAAGTCATGAAGAAGCGTTGCTGCGTATTTATCAACGACTGCGACCGGGCAACCCGCCGCAGCTGGAAAAGGCGAAGACGCTATTCGACGAAAAGTTCTACGACGACAACCGCTATCGCTTGGGTCGCGTCGGTCGATTCCGTATGAACCGGAAGTTGGGGATCGAAGTTAATGAAGGGGAGCAGACGCTTCGCCCGAGCGACTTGATCAACTCGATCAAGTACGTCATGTCGATTCTCGACGGCGACGGCACGGCTCGCAAAGACGATATTGATCACCTGGGTAATCGTCGTCTGCGCACCATTGACGAATTGGCTTGCGACGAATTGCGTAAGGGCTTTTTGAAGCTTCGCCGCACCGTTCAAGAGCGGATGAGCCTGAAGGATGCGGAGGACATGACTCCCCGCAACTTGATCAACCCGAAGTCGATCTCGGCGGCGATTGAGTACTTCTTCGGCCGGGGCGAATTGTCGCAGGTCGTCGACCAGACCAATCCTCTCTCGATGTTGACGCACGAACGTCGTCTGTCGGCCCTTGGCCCAGGCGGTTTGAATCGTAAGCGTGCAGGCTTCGAGGTTCGCGACGTTCATATCTCGCACTATGGTCGCATCTGCCCGATTGAAACGCCGGAAGGTACGAACATCGGTTTGATTTCGAGCTTGGCGATTTATTCGGCAGTCGACGAATACGGCTTTTTGATCACGCCGTACCGCGTGATTCGCGACGGTAAGATCGCCGACGAAATCGTTTGGCTGCGTGCTGACGAAGAGTCGGATGCGTTCGTCGCTCCGGCGGATACTCCGACCGACGCGAAGGGGCAATTGCTGGGCGATTTGATCATTGCTCGTTACCGTTCTGACTTCGACCTGGTCGAACCGAAGACGGTCCAGTACATCGACGTGGCGCCTTGCCAGATGGTCGGCGTGTCGGCGAGCTTGATCCCGTTCCTGGAACATGACGATGCGAACCGCGCCCTCATGGGATCAAACATGCAGCGCCAAGCAGTGCCGCTGTTGATCGCGGAACCGCCGATCGTCTGCACCGGCTTAGAAACGGAAGTTGCTCGTAACTCGAGCATGATGATCCGAGCCAAACGTGCTGGCGTGATTGAATATGTCGACGCCGAGCGAATCGTTGTTAAGACGACCGAAGGACGCACTGACAACTACACGTTGCGAAAATTCGTCGGCCTCAACGAACGTACCTGCTTGAACCAACGCCCGATCATCTCGGTCGGCCAAGAGGTCGAAGTCGGTACGGTGTTGGCGGATGGCGCCGCGACGCACAATGGCCAGTTGGCTTTGGGGCGTAACGTGTTGGTCGGCTTTATGTCGTTCGACGGTTACAACTACGAAGACGCGATCATTCTCAGCGAAGAGTTGGTGAAGCAAGACGTTTACACGTCGCTGCACATTGAAGAATTCGATGTGGAGATTCGCGAAACGAAACTCGGCCGTGAGGACTTTACTCGCGATATCCCCAACGTCAGCGAAAAGATGCTTCGCAACTTGGACGAAGGGGGCGTGGTTCAGGTTGGCACCTTCGTCAAGCCGGGCGACATTCTGGTCGGCAAGGTTTCGCCCAAGTCGAAAACCGAACTGACGCCGGAAGAAAAATTGCTGCACGCGATTTTCGGTCGTGCGGGCGAAGACGTGAAGAACGACTCGTTGGAAGTTCCCTCGGGCATCGAAGGGATCGTGATCCACACCGACAAATTCGCACGTCGGATGAGCCTGTCGGACGACGAACGAAAGGCCTTTGAAAAACGGCTGAAGGAAGTCGAAACCGAAGGGAACGCCAAGATTTCGGAAGCGTTCGCGGCGATGATCGTCGAGTTCGAGCGGATCCTTGGCAAAACCCTGACCGATGAAGACGGCACGCCGTTGACGCAAGATCAGGATCCGAAATTCATAGCGGAGCAAGCTCAGCAGTTCCGCCTGAAGAAGATCTTAGAGCACCTGCGCAGCGAAGAGCGGATTCAACAGATTCGCGAAGCCTACGCTACTAGTTGGCCGTTGGTGGAAGCGGCGCTGGATGTTCGTGACCGCGTGCTCAACAGCATGAAGCGGGGTGATGAGCTCCGTAGCGGCGTGTTGCAAATGGTCAAAGTGTACATCGCGACCAAACGTTGCATCTCGGTTGGCGACAAGATGGCCGGTCGTCACGGTAACAAGGGTGTGATCGCGAAGATTCTGCCGGTCGAAGACATGCCGTTTTTGCCCGATGGAACTCCGATCCAGATCATGCTCAATCCGCTGGGCGTGCCTAGCCGTATGAACGTCGGTCAGATTCTCGAAACCCACTTGGGTTGGGCGGGCGCCAAGCTCGGTTTCCAATCGATTACTCCGGTGTTCGATGGCGCCTCGGAAGAGGACATCAATAACTGCTTGGAAGAAGCGGGGCTTCCGCGGCACGGCAAGATTCGTTTGAAAGATGGCCGTACCGGAGAGCTGATGCACCAAGAGACCACGGTCGGCTACATCTATATGTTGAAGCTGCACCACTTGGTCGACGACAAGGTGCATGCCCGCAGTACAGGACCTTACTCGCTCATTACCCAGCAACCGCTGGGTGGCAAGGCCCGTTTTGGCGGTCAGCGTTTTGGAGAAATGGAAGTTTGGGCGCTCGAAGCTTATGGCGCCGCTTACATCCTCCAGGAATTGCTGACGGTGAAGAGCGACGACGTCGAAGGGCGAACCAAGATCTACGAAGCGATGGTCAAAGGCGAAAACACATTGGAAGCCGGCACGCCTGCCAGCTTTGACGTGTTGACCAACGAAATTCGTGGTCTTGGTTTGAACATGCAGCTCGAAAAACGTCGCATGTAATGGCGTCCGGTCGAAGGCCGTTGCGAATCGCCGCAGCGGCCTCCCCCCCCTGAATTATCCAGCGCCGCTTGCGGCGATCACATCAAGGAGCACAGGCACATGAGCATTCTCGAAGGCTCGTATGACCGGATTAACGACTACACCGCGGTAAAGATCAGCCTGGCACGGCCGCACGACATCCGCAGTTGGTCGTTCGGCGAAGTGAAGAAGCCGGAAACGATCAATTACCGCACTTACCGTCCAGAAAAAGACGGGCTATTTTGCGAACGCATCTTCGGCCCGGAAAAGGACTGGGAGTGCTCATGCGGCAAGTACCGCGGCATGAAGTACAAGGGAATGATCTGCGATCGTTGCGGCGTGAAAATCACGCACAGCCGCGTTCGCCGTAAGCGCATGGGCCATATCGAACTGGCTGCGCCGATCGTTCACATCTGGTTCTTCAAAGCGATGCCGAGCCGACTGGGCAATCTGCTGGCGATGAAGACCTCGAGCTTGGAAAAGGTGATCTATTTCCAAGATTACGTCGTCGTCGATCCCGGCACGACCGAACTGGCGAAATTTCAAACGCTGACGGAAGAAGAGTTTCGTCAGGCTCGCGAGCAGTACGGCGAAGGATCGTTTGAAGCCGACATGGGCGCCGAAGCGGTTCGCAAACTGCTTGGCTCGCTCGACTTGGTGCAGTTGTCGATCGATCTCCGCAAAGAAATGCAAGAGACCGGTTCGAAGCAGAAGAAAAAAGACCTGACCAACCGGTTGAAGATTGTCGAGTCGATTCGTGACAGCGACAACAAGCCGGAATGGATGGTGCTGGACGTTATTCCGGTCATTCCGCCGGACCTGCGTCCGTTGGTGCTGCTCGATTCGGGCAACTTCGCAACCAGCGACTTGAACGATCTCTATCGCCGCATCATCAACCGCAACAACCGTTTGCGGAAGCTGGTCGACCTGAACGCTCCAGAAGTCATCATTCGCAACGAAAAGCGAATGCTGCAGCAATCGGTCGACGCGTTGTTTGACAACAACCGTTGCAAGCGTCCGGTTCTCGGCAGCAGCAATCGCCCGCTGAAGTCGCTGACCGACATGATCAAGGGTAAGCAGGGTCGTTTCCGCGAAAACCTGCTCGGTAAGCGCGTTGATTACTCCGCTCGTAGCGTGATCGTGGTCGGTCCGCGCATGAAGCTGCACCAATGCGGTCTTCCGAAAAAGATCGCGCTGGAACTGTATCAACCGTTCATCATCCGCAAGTTGAAAGTGCTCGGTCATGCCGACACGATCAAGAGCGCTAAGAAGATGCTCGAGCGGAAGGACGAAGAAGTATGGGATATCTTGGAATCGGTGATCCAGAATCACCCCGTGATGCTCAACCGTGCTCCGACGTTGCACCGCATGGGTATCCAGGCGTTTGAGCCGATCCTGGTTGAAGGTAACGCGATTCACCTGCATCCGTTGGTGTGCAAAGGCTTCAACGCCGACTTCGACGGCGATCAGATGGCGGTTCACTTGCCGCTGTCGATCGAAGCTCAGGTTGAAGCGCACACGCTGATGTTGTCGACCAACAACATTTTCGCGCCGTCGAACGGTAAGCCGATCATGAGCCCGTCGCAGGACGTCGTGATGGGTTGTAACTTCATCACGATTACGCTTCCCAATCGCCCGGGCGAAGGGATGTCGTTCTCGTCGACCGACGAAGCGGATTATGCTTTCAGTCAGGGCATTATCGATCTGCACGCCAAGATCAAGGTCCGTCTGCCGAAGGGCCAACGACTGAAGTCGGAAGAAGAAGACGGCAAGCACGGCAGCCAGATCGAAACCACCTTTGGCCGCATTCTGTTCAACGCGATGCTGCCGGACGGAATGGACTACTACAACCACTCGCTCGGATCGGGCGAACTGTCGAAGGTTATCTCGGACTGCTATCAGCGTCTTGGTCGTCGCGCCACGATCGAGCTGTTGGACGATATGAACCAACTCGGGTTCCGCGAAAGCACCCGCAGCGGTTTGTCGTTTGCGACCGACGACCTGGTGACGCCGGATTCGAAGCCGAAAATTATCGCCGAAGCTGACAAGAAGGCGATGAAATTTAAGAAGCAGTACGATCGCGGCATCATTACCGACAAAGAGCGGAAGAATCAGGTGCTCGACGCGTGGACACACGCTCGAGAGCAGATTACCGCCGAGATGATGGAAGCGATGAAGAACGACGACCGCGGCGGTCTCGGCTACATCAACCCGGTGTACTTGATGGCCGACTCGGGTGCTCGTGGTGGTACCGAACAGATTCGTCAGCTGTCAGGCATGCGTGGTTTGATGGCCAAGCCGTCCGGCGAAATCATCGAAACCCCGATTAAGTCAAACTTCCGCGAAGGTTTGACCGTACTGGAGTACTTCTCTTCGACGCACGGCGCCCGTAAGGGTCTGGCCGATACGGCGTTGAAGACGGCTGACTCGGGGTACCTGACGCGTAAACTGGCGGACGTGGCGCAGAACGTCGTTATTACGATGGACGACTGCGAAACGACTCAGGGTATTACCAAAGGCGTGATTTACCGCGGCGAAAAGGTGGAAGTCGCTTTGGCCGATGCGATCAAGGGTCGCGTCAGCCGTCAGAGCATCGTCCATCCAATCACCGACGAAGTGATTGTTCGTGAAAACGAAATGATCACGCTCGAAACGGCTCGCCGCATCGAAAAATTGGGCCTGGAGAAAATCCAGGTTCGTAGCCCGATGACCTGCGACGCTTTCCTCGGCACGTGTAAAGCTTGTTACGGCATGGATATGTCGTCAGGCGCCATGGTCGAAGAAGGCATGGCGGTTGGCATTATCGCCGCTCAGTCGATTGGTGAGCCTGGTACGCAGTTGACGATGCGTACGTTCCATATCGGCGGCGTGGCGGTTACCGACACGGAAGAGCACGAAAAGCGTTCGACCCGCGGCGGTATCGTCAAGTTCACGCGACTCCGTTTGGCGAAGAACGACGAAGGCAAAAATGTCGTGTT
Organism: Blastopirellula sp. J2-11; assembly: GCF_024584705.1. Taxonomy (GTDB): domain Bacteria; phylum Planctomycetota; class Planctomycetia; order Pirellulales; family Pirellulaceae; genus Blastopirellula. Next base: position 5,520,037 of record NZ_CP097384.1, on the reverse strand, counting down.
GACCCGTAATGGTGAAATCGCGATCGTTGACGCCAAGGGCCGCGAAATCGAGAACTACTCGGTTCCGACCGGCGCCATCCTGGATGTCGAAGAAAACGACGAAGTCGCTACCGGCGCCGTCCTTTGCACCTGGAACCCGCACGCGATTCCGATTTTGTCGGAAGTTAGCGGTAAGGTCCGGTACGAAGACATCGTCGAAGGCGAAACCATGCGGCTGGAACGTGATACCAGCGGCACGATTCGTCGTACGATCACCGAACACAAGGGTGATCTGCATCCGCAGCTAGTGGTCGAAGACGAAGACGGCAAGCCGCTCGACGTTTACTACATGCCGGAAAAGGCGAACATCGAAGTCGACGAAGGTCGCGTGATTAACGCTGGTACCGTCATCGCCAATACGCCGCGCGAATCAGGCGGTATTAAGGACATCACCGGCGGTCTGCCGCGAGTCACCGAAATTTTCGAGGCTCGCAAACCGAAAGACCCGGCGGTCATGGCCGAAATCGACGGCACCGTCGAGATCCTGGGCGAAAAGAAGCGTGGCAAGCGTACGATCATCGTTCGCAACGAGACCGGTGTCGAACGCGAACACCTGGTTCCGCACGGTAAACGCTTCCTGGTTCACTCGGGCGACATTGTTCGCGCTGGTCAATCGCTGATTGACGGGCCGCTCGTGCCGCACGATATCTTGCGGATTTCGGGAGAAGAAGCGGTGCAGCAGTACCTGCTTCATGAGATTCAAGGGGTGTATCGCAGCCAGCGGGTGGAAATCAACGATAAGCACATCGAAATCATCGTGGCTCGCATGCTGCGAAAAGTGATGGTCGATAAGCCGGGCGACACCACGTTGCTGCCGGGCTTAGTGATGGACAAGATCGAGTTCCGTTCGGCCAACGAACATCTCGCCAAGTGCTTGAAAATCTCCGATCCCGGCGACAGCCAGCAGTTTGGGGAGGGGATGATCGTTCCGAAGGATGCGTTGGAACAAGAGAACGCCCAGATCGAAGCTCTCGGTGGGAAACCGACTAAGGGTTCGCGACCGAAGCCGGCGACGGCGTCGACGCAGTTGCTCGGCATCACCAAAGCGGCGGTTCAAAGTTCCAGCTTTATCTCAGCGGCGAGCTTCCAGGAAACGACCAAGGTGCTGACCGAAGCCGCGCTGGCGGGCAAGGTCGATCATTTGGTCGGGTTGAAAGAAAACGTCATCCTGGGGCACTTGATTCCCGCGGGTACCGGTTTCCGCAGCTTCCAAGAGGCCGAAGTTCGCATCAATCCGGAAGCGTTGGCCGAAATGGCGCAAAACTTCCGTCGCGAACAGACTCGCGAAGAGAGCTTCCCACTGCTGATGGACGAAGGCGCCGCCAACACGCCATCGGCACTGGATAACTTGCTGGGAGGCGGACAACTTCCCCCGAGCCCCAGTCCAAGCCCAGAGCCAACTAGCCCGGCGCCGAGTCAGAGCCCGGCTCCAACGGAACCGACTATTTTTGATCCGTCTGACTTGGGCGGTGACGAACACGACGGCTAGTTCGGCTTCGAGCTGACGTACGTAATAAGACACGTGATCCGCAGCACGTCTGCGGATCACGTAGAAGATATATCGAGGGGAGAATCGCACGTCGCGTTTTCCCATTTTGCCGGTCAGCAAAAATATTCAGCTCGGCATGCTCCTAGATTTCCCTCTAGGATCGCATGCCTTTGCTTTTTTGACCGGTCCTAGCGGACTATTACGGCTTGACAGCCGCCGCGGATCCGGTATTTTGATTGGTTTCCACTGCACTCAATTGCTCCAATAGTAGCAGCCATACGGACTTTCGATGCCCACGATTAACCAGTTGATTCGGCGGCCGCGTAAGAAGAAACGCAAATTCTCGAAGTCGCCGGTCCTCGAGAAGTGCCCGCAAAAGCGCGGCGTTTGCCTTCAGGTTCGCACGATGACCCCGAAGAAGCCGAACTCGGCTCTTCGTAAGATTTGCCGTGTTCGCTTGTCGAACGGCAAAGAAGTCACCGTGTATATCCCGGGCGAAGGTCACAGCCTGCAGGAGCACTCGATCGTGCTAGTGCGCGGCGGCCGTGTTCGCGATCTGCCGGGCGTTCGCTATCAAGTTGTCCGCGGCTCGCTCGACGCCCTCGGCGTGAACGGTCGTAAGCAGTCTCGCAGCCGTTACGGCGCCAAGAAGAGCTAACGCGCTCGCAACCCCCGAACAAACGCTTAGGAAAGAAACATGGCCCGGATTACCGCCAGCCGCGAAACCTTGAAGCCCGATCCGCGATACGGGTCGCTGCTGGTCAGCAAGTTCATCAATTGCTTGATGCACGACGGCAAAAAGACGGTCGCTCAAAACGTCTTCTACAACGCTCTCGATGAGCTCAAGAAGAAGGCTCCTGATGTGGAGCCGCTAGATGTCTTCACGCAGGCGATCGAGAACGTGAAGCCGCATATCGAAGTCCGCTCGAAGCGTGTCGGCGGCGCCGCCTATCAGGTGCCGATGCAGGTCAATCGCACGCGTCAGCAATCGCTGGCGATTCGCTGGTTGCTGCTCGCCGTGCGTGACAAAAAAGGACGTCCGACCCACTTGAAGTTGGCCGACGAATTGTTCGCCGCTTTCAACCGCGAAGGCGCTGCGGTTACGCGTCGCGAGAACGTGCATCGCATGGCCGACGCGAACAAGGCTTTCGCCCACTTCGCTTGGTAATTGCGACAAATCAAGAGAAACCGCACCGGTTTTTGTCGGTGCGGTTTTTTTATGCGCTCAGCGAACCTTTCGTCTCCGTATGGAAGGGGGTAGCCGTCCGCCGTCGCGAAGCCGAAAATGACCGATTCCCTAAGATACGTGCTGGCCAGAGACTCGAGAAATGAACCGTAAGCTTGAGACAATTCGCAACATTGGGGTGATCGCCCATATCGACGCCGGCAAGACGACCGTGACCGAGCGGATGCTCTACTACTCCGGGACGTCGCATCGCGTTGGCGCTGTCGACAAGGGGACGACCGAGACCGACTTTGACGAAGAAGAGCGAGAGCGTGGCATCACGATCTATTCGGCGTGCGTCACGTTTCAGTGGAGCGGGCACGTCGTCAACTTGATCGACACCCCAGGGCATGTGGACTTCACGGCCGAAGTGGAGCGCTGCCTGCGCGTGCTGGACGGAGGCGTGGTCGTCTTTAGTGCGCGGGAAGGAGTGGAGGCGCAAAGCGAGACCGTCTGGCGTCAGGCGAATCGCTATAAGGTGCCTCGGTTCGCGTTCATTAACAAGATGGATCGCGAAGGCGCCAATTTCGAGGGGACGCTCGCTGAGATACGAAATCGCCTGAAAGCGAATCCGGTGGCGATTCAGATTCCGATCGGCAGTGGTCCGCCCCATTTGGCGAATGCGTTTTGCGGCGTGATCGACCTGGTACAGATGAAGTTGTTGACGTTTGACAACAATGTCTCGCCACCTCAGGTGAAGCTGGCTGAAATTCCAGAGGATCAGGCCGCTCGCGCGCAAGAGTGGCGTGAGAAGATGCTGGAGCCGCTCTACGACCTCAGTGAAGAGCTGATGGAATTGAGTCTGGCGGAAGAGCCGATTCCGGTCGATCTGATTCGCAAAACCCTGCGACAGGCGACATTATCGCGTCAAATTCAACCGGTATTATGCGGCTCTGCGCTCGATGGAATCGGCGTGCAGCCGGTGCTCGACGCGGTAACGCACTATCTGCCTAGCCCGCAAGATGTTCCGCCGGTGGAAGGAACGAATCCGAGCAAAAAAGATGCGAAGGAGTTGCGTAAGCCCGACCCGGAGGAGCCGTTCTGCGGTCTGGTGTTCAAGATTTTGCCCGCCAAGCATGGGGATATGACCTGGGTGCGGATCTACTCCGGTACGCTCCGGCAAAACTCGCGACTGCTTAATCCGGGACAAGATCTCAAAGAAAACTGCGCCCAGTTGTGGCACATTCAGGCATCGCGCAAAGATCAGGTCGAGTCTGCAGGCGCAGGTGACATTGTCGGCGTGATCGGCCTGCGTCACTCGGTGACCGGGGATACGCTGTGCGATACGAAGTCGCCGATTTTGCTCGAGTCGATTGAGTTTCCCGAGACGGTGATCGCGATGGCGATCGAGCCTGAGTCTTCAGCGGAGCGTGACAAGCTGCACGATACGCTTGAGATGATGAAGCGCCAGGATCCGACATTCCGAGCGACGGAGAGCGCCGACACGGGGCAAACGATTATCAGCGGCATGGGCGAGCTTCATTTAGAGGTGATTCGTCACCGCTTGCTGCGTGATTTCAAGCTGAATGTAAAGGTCCATAAGCCGCGTGTCAGTTATCGCGAGACCGTCGGCGGGTCGGCGAAAGTGACCGGCGAATGTCATCGCATGGTCGGCGGGCAGCAGTTGTTCGCGAAGGTGACGATTCAGCTGGAGCATGTCGACAATCCGGCGCAACCGATCACGGTGATCAGCAAGGGTAGTCCCGACAACGTGCCGTTCAGTATGGTTGAGGCCGCGATGGAAGAGTTGCGGCAACGGGGCGCTGGCGGCGGAATTATCGGCGGTTTTCCGCTCGGCGACATCCGGATCACGGTGCTCGGCGTCGAGTCGGCGGAAGTCGGCTCGACGGAGACTGCGTTCGCCATTGCGGCGGGCGATGCCTTTGAAAAAGCGATGCGAGCGGCCAAACCGGTCCTGTTGGAGCCGATTATGAAGCTGCAAATCATCACGCCTGAGGAGAATCTGGGTGATTTTGTCGGCGATATCATGAAACGTCGTGGCGAGATCGCCAAAACGGAAAACCGCAGCGGTGAAGCGCTGATCGAAGCACATGCTCCGTTGGCTGAGTTGTTCGGATATTCCAGCGCCATGCGGAGTTTGAGCCAGGGAAGGGCTAGTTCTTCGATGGAACCGCTAAAATATGCAGCCGCTCCGCAGGAAGTTGCGAACACGTTTTTGATGTAGTTTCCGCCCTATTGGGGCCCGCTTTATCGTCGCTAGCGACGAGATTTCCCCAGGTCCGGTATGAGTTTTCGCTTTTCGGATGAAATTCATCGCCAAACCACTCGCCGCCCATTGACGACGGGCCTCGCAATTTTTAAGATTGGCGGTTTCCCAGTTACTCGCTGGGATGCTTAAAGAGAGATTCACTCGACGAGAGTCGAGCTTTGCAGCGAAGGAAATGGTTCCGTGGCCCAAGAAGTTATTCGCATTCGGATGGAAGCCTACGACCACTCGATCCTGGATCAGAGTGCTCTAGAAATCGTAGATACCGCCAAGCGAACTCATTCCGAAGTCCATGGCCCAATTCCGTTGCCGACCCGCATTGAGCGTTACACCGTTCTGTCGGGCCCGCACGTTGACAAGAAGGCTCGTCAGCAGTTCGAGATTCGTACGCACAAGCGTCTGATCGACATTGTGCAGGCGACCGCCAAGACGATTGAGGCTTTGAATAAGCTGAATCTGCCGGCTGGCGTCGATATCAAGATCAAGGCTACCTCGCGATAGTCGCGCAGGTTCCCATTCATTTTTTTACCCGGATGTATCTGCATGGCTGGAAGCCTCTCGGGTAATCGACCGACAGGTCGATCCTGGCAGGCAAGGCGACAGACCACACAGAGATACGAAAAATGACAAAAGGCATACTCGGCCGCAAGGTCGGGATGACCCAGGTTTTTGACGAATCTGGCAACATCATCCCGGTTACGGTCATCGAAGCAGGTCCGTGTCACGTGCTCCAGCTGAAATCGCAGGAGCGCGACGGCTACGAAGCAGTGCAGTTGGGTTTTGATGATAAGCCTCGCCGTCTGGCCAATCGTAGCGAACGTGGTCAAGTCGCCCCTCTCTCCAGCAAACGCGCTAAGAAACTCGCCGCCGCCGGTGTCGAAGCTTCCGCCAAGCCGGATTGCGAGCCGAAGCGGTTCGTGCGTGAATTGCGTGGTTCGACCGAAGGGTTTGAGATCGGTCAGGAAGTCAAGGTTGGCGTCTTGTCCGAAGTGAAGGCCGTTGACATCGTCGGCACCAGCAAGGGTCGCGGTTACGCAGGTGTGATGAAGCGTCACAACTTCGCCGGTCAGCGAGCCACGCACGGCGTGAAGAAAGTTCACCGTCACACCGGTGGTACCGGTTGCTCCGCCTACCCGAGTCGCACGTTCAAGGGTTTGAACATGTCGGGTCAGTATGGCAACGCGAAAGTGACGCAGCGGAACGTGAAGGTCGTCAAAGTGGATGAAGAAAACAATCTGATTCTCGTCTACGGTGCGGCGCCTGGTCCGAACGGCGGTTTTGTCGTCGTCAAAGCAACGAACATGGTTTAAGTTTCCGGTCACGCACTTAGCGAGATCCAGCGAAACCTAGAAGAGTCACGAGTCATGCCAAGTTTGCCAATTTATGATACCACTGGCGAAAAAGTGGGTAGCTACGACATCGAGCTAACCGACATCGCCCCGCGAATCAGCAAGCAATTGCTGCACGACGCGGTTGTTATGTACCAGGCGAACCTGCGACAAGGTACGCACCGCACGAAGGCCCGCGGCGAAGTCGCCGGTTCGACGAAGAAGATGTATCGTCAAAAGGGAACTGGTAACGCTCGTGCTGGTCACAAGCGTAGCGGCGTGCGTCGTGGCGGCGGTCACATTCATGCGAAGCGTCCTCGCGACTATTCGTATCGTTTGAATCGCAAAGCGTTGCAGTTGGCCACTCGCATGGCCTTCGCCTCGAAGATTCAAAGCGGCCAAGTGGTCATTCTCAATGAATTGGCTCTTGCCGAAGTCAAAACCAAAGCGGTCGCCAACACGCTGAAGGCCCTGAAGGTTTACGGCGGTTCGACGTTGATCACGATCGCGAGCTTGGACGACAAGGTCTACAAGAGCGCCCGCAACATCGAAAAAGTCACGGTCAGCCCGGTTTCGGAGCTGAACGCATTAAAGATCCTGTCTCCCAAACGCTTGGTTGTCACCAAGTCGGCGATGGATGCGATCAAAGAGAAGGCAGCCCAGGCGAAGTCCGCCAAGGCGCCGGTAGGCGAAACCGCCGAGTAACGCGAATCAGCTTCGTTAGCACGTAGAGGCCGCAATGGCTACGACCACGAACAATTCAAAACTGACGTTGGACCCGCATCAGGTCCTCGTTCGTCCGCTTGTCACCGAAAAAGGTGTCGAGCGTTCGACGGAACAGAATCAATACGCTTTTGAGGTGAGCCCGCAAGCGACCAAGGAAGACGTTCGGCGTGCCGTCGAAACGCTCTTCGAGGTGAAGGTCGCTAAGGTTCGCACGCAAACGCGAAAAGGGAAGACTCGCCGTTACAAATTTCGTAACGGCATGACGAAGGCCTGGAAGAAGGCTTTGGTGACGCTCGACGCCGAGCATCGCATCGACTTCTTCTAAACCATTCATCATGACGAGCGACATGGCTCTTCAGCCTGTTCAGCCAACGAGATAAAAGACAATGGGAATTCGCAAATACAAGCCGACCTCTGCTGGACGCCGAAACGCGTCGGTCAGTGACTTCGCCGAATTGACGAAGGGCGCTCAGCCGGAGAAGAGCCTGCTTCGTAAGCTCACGAAGAATGGCGGTCGCAATAACCAAGGTAAAATCACGGTTCGTCATCGTGGCGGCGGTCATAAACGACGCTACCGCGTGATTGACTTTCGTCGCTCCAAAGATGGCGTCGCCGCGAAGGTCGACTCGGTTCAATATGATCCGAATCGCTCGGGCCGCATCGCATTGTTGCACTACACGGATGGTGAAAAGCGTTACATCCTCGCTCCCGATGGTTTGGTCGCAGGCCAAATGGTGATGAGCGGGCCTGAAGCGCCTCCAGTAGTCGGCAACTGCTTGCCGTTGAACAAGATTCCGGCTGGTACGACGGTTCACAATATCGAATTGGCGCCAGGTAGCGGAGGCACGATGTGCCGAAGCGCCGGCTCCAGCGCCACTTTGATGGCGTGCGAAGCTGACTGGGCTCAGTTGTCTTTGCCCAGCGGTGAAATTCGTCGCGTTCCGGCCGGATGCCGCGCCACGATCGGGAAGGTTAGCAACCCAGAACACGAAAAAGTCGTGCTCGGTAAAGCTGGCCGTAAGCGTTGGTTGGGTCGTCGTCCGCATGTTCGCGGTACAGCGATGAACCCGGTCGATCACCCGCATGGTGGTGGTGAAGGTCGAACCAAGGGTGGACGTCACCCGGTGACGCCGCAAGGCAAGCCAACCAAGGGCGGCCACACGCGTCACAAGAAAAAGGCTTCGAACAAGGCGATTATTCGTCGCCGTCGTTCTCGTCGGTACGGCGTCTTGAAGTTGATCAAGTAAGCCGCCCAGAATGCGAAAGCAGATATCGCCTAACGAGACCTACACATGAGTCGATCACAAAAAAAAGGGCCATACGTCGAACCGAAGCTGTACTTTAAAGTGCAGAAGATGGAAGACACCGGCCGCAAAGACCCCATCAAAACCTGGGCCCGCGCCTGCACGATTGTGCCGGAATTCATTGGGCACACGTTCATGGTTCACAATGGCAAAGCGCACTTGAAGGTATACGTGACGGAAGACATGGTCGGGCACAAGTTGGGCGAGTTCAGCCCGACGCGTACCTTCCGTGGTCACGGTTCTGACAAGAAGAAGAAATAACACGTAGCCCAGTGCAAACTTCGCAAAGGCGAAGGTTTTTCGGAGAATCGTCATGGCATTTAAAGCATCCCACCGGCTGGCTCGCATCAGCGCCCGCAAGGTGCGTCCGCTCGCGGACCTGGTGCGGGGCAAGTTTGCCGATGAGGCGCTCGACATCCTGCGTTTTCAGCCGCACCGCGGCGCACGGATGCTGGAGAAGGTGATTCAAAGCGCCCTGGGTAATGCTCAGGACGTCAGTCAGAATCGCGGGCAGTCGCTGAAGCAAGACAATTTGATCGTCGCCGAAGCGAGAGTCGACGGCGGACCAATTATTAAACGCTTCCGCCCTCGGGCACGCGGCACCGCATATCCGATTCTGAAGCGTACCAGTCATATTCACGTCACCTTGGAGGAGATCGAAATCTAAGCGGTTCGCCGTTTACGTTTTCGACCAGGATATTGACGCATGGGTCAAAAAGTTAATCCGATTGCTTTCCGTACAGGCGTGATGCAGGGCTGGAAAAGCCGCTGGTTCGCGTCGAAGAAGGACTTTTCCGATCTGCTGTTTGAAGATCAGCGGATTCGGAAGTTCATCGGCGGTCATCCGGATGAAAAGATTCGCCAAAAGTATCGCAACGCCGGTATCGATCGCATTGAGATCGACCGTACTCGCGATGAAGTCAAAGTAACGTTGTTTGTGGCGCGACCTGGTCTGATCATTGGTCAGAAGGGTCAAGAAGTCGAGAAACTGCAGGAAGAACTGCAGAATCTCGTCGGCCGCCGCATCAACATGAAGATCGAGGAAATCGGTCGCCCCGAGCTGCGTGCTCAACTGGTGGCGGAAGATATAGCCGATCAGCTTGCGAAGCGTTCGAGCTTCCGCCGCACGATGAAACGTGCCTTGGAATCGACGATGGAAGCTGGCGCCCGCGGCATCAAGGTGCAGCTGGCTGGTCGTTTGGGCGGCGCCGAAATGGCTCGTCGCGAAAAAGCGATTCAAGGCTCGATTCCGTTGTCGACGATCCGCGCGAAGATCGACTATGGCTTCACCGAAGCAAAAACAGCGCAGGGACACATCGGGGTCCAAGTTTGGATAAACAACGGTTTTTACGAGGAGAACGAATCCGATGTCGCGAATGCCGCGGAGGGTCAAGCACCGAAAAAGTCAAAGAAGGCGTATAAGAGGTAACGCTACTCGCGGTAACACCGTAGAGTTGGGCGAATACGGCCTTCAAACGACGCAAGCTGGATATATCAAAGCAGCCACGATCGAAGCCGGTCGTATCGCCGCTCAACAGTATGTCCGCGGCATCGGTCGCTTGTTTATTCGGATTTTTCCGCAAAAGTCGGTAACCTCGACGCCGCTCGAAACCCGCATGGGTAAGGGTAAAGGCGAAGTGGATTACTGGGCTGCCGTCGTAAAGCCAGGCACCGTCTTGTACGAGTTGTCAGGCGTAACTGAAGAGCAAGCGCGTATTTGTTTGGCTCGCGTAGCTCACAAGATGCCGGTTCGTTGTCGCTTCGTACGGAAGCGTCCTGACCTGACGACCGCCGCCGGCGACGCGTAATTTGGCTCCAGCTCAAGTCAGCAGAGTAGAGAACGATGAAAGCGAACGAACTGCGGGAAATGAGCGACGATCAATTGGTTGCGACCTTAAAGGACGCCGCCGAGTCGATTTTCCGCTTGAAGATGCAGGCTCAGACCGAACGACTTGACGCTCCTACCGAGCTGCTGCGTCGCCGTCGCCTGATCGCCCGTATTAAAACGATTCAAAACGAACGAACGCGAGCCGCCGCAACGGCGAGCTAACGCTCGATTCGCTAACCATTCAGCTTCGGAATAGATACGATGCCCAAGAAAGTTTTGCTCGGGAAAGTGACCAGCGACAAGATGGATAAGACGCGTCGCGTCGAAATCACTCGTCGCTTGCGTCATCCGTTGTACGGTAAGTACTACTCCCGCCGCATGGTCTGCCATGTTCACGACGAGAACAACGAGTCGGGACTGGGCGACAAGGTCGAAATTATCGAGAGCCGGCCGCTGTCGAAGACAAAGCGTTGGGCGCTCGTTCGTATCGTAGAAAAGAGCCGTGAAGTCGATGTCGCCGCCCTCAAAGCCGCCCGCGAACAGGCGGCCGAGAATCTGGCGAGCGAGTCGTAAGGCATAGCTCCTGCAAATTGCGGGTAGTAGGACGAAACAGTCATGATCCAACAAGAAACCAGACTTTCTGTCGCTGACAATACCGGCGCCAAGCAAGTGATGTGCATCAAGGTTCTAGGTGGAACGCGTAAGCGAACTGCCGGGCTGGGCGACGTCATCATCTGCTCGGTGAAGGAAGTGATTGCCGGCGCCGACGTAAAGAAAAAAGCGGTTGTGCGAGCCGTCATCGTTCGCGTCAAAAAACCGACGCGTCGTGCAGACGGCAGTTACATCCGTTTTGATAGCAACGCGGTGGTGATCGTCGACAAAGACGGTAACCCGCGCGGCACTCGTATCTTCGGAGCTGTCGCTCGTGAACTGCGAGAGAAGAAATTCATGCGTATTGTCAGCTTGGCCAACGAGGTGCTGTAATGCTTATTAAAGTGAATGATCGCGTTGAGATCATCGCCGGCGAATACCGCTCTCGCCCCGCCAAGGGAGCTGACAAGGTAGTTCAAGGTAAAGTGCTTAAGGTCCTTCCGACGGCTGGCAAGCTGGTCGTCGAAGGGGTCAACAAGATGTACAAGCACGTAAAGCCTTCGCAGCGTAATCCGCAAGGTGGCCGACTGATTCGGGAAGCCCCGATTCAAATGTCAAACGTCATGTACGTTTGCAACGCCTGTGGTCAACGTACGCGTTTGGGAGTCAAGCAGCTTGATTCCGGCGTCAAAGTTCGCTTCTGCAAGAAGTGCAACGCCGACCAGGGCGAAATCGCCCCGGCCCGGAAATCCAGCTAGTTAGTCGTAAATTCATCCACTGATACATGTGCCTTCGCAGCCGCGAAGGGAAAGAGTAAACGATGAAACCCCGTTTACAAGAAAAGTTCGAGAACGAAGTGCTTACCGCACTTGCGGAGAAGCTCGGTCGCACCAATCGACTGTCGCTTCCTCGCTTGCAGAAGATCGTCGTCAATATGGGCGTCGGTACTGCCGTTTCAGAAAAGAAGCACGTCGACGAGGCAGTCTCGGCGATGGCCGAATTTACCGGTCAGCGTCCGTTGATCTGCCGAGCTCGCAAAAGCATCGCAAACTTTCGCCTTCGCGAAGGAATGCCGATCGGGTGCAAGGTTACCTTGCGTCGCCAACGAATGTACGAATTTCTGGATCGCCTGATTTCCTTGGCGCTTCCGCAGGTTCGCGACTTTCGCGGCATCAGCCCGAAATGCTTTGACGGCAACGGAAACTACACGATGGGCATCAGTGAACAACTGGTGTTCCCGGAATTGAACCCGGACAAGTACACGCGTCCGCAAGGAATGGACATCACCTTCGTCTGTTCGACGAAGAGCGATGAAGAGTCGTTGGAGCTGCTAACGCTTCTCGGGCTTCCGTTCTCGAAAGATGCGAAGCGTAAAGTCAAGAAGAAGTCGAAGCCGGGCGCACGTCGCTAACGCTACGCTTCCAATCGAAAAGCTTTTTTTCATCCACACAGGTAGAGTACCGTGGCGAGCAAATCCAAAATCGCAAAAGCGAAGCGGGAGCCGAAGTTCTCCTCGCGTAGCGAACGGCGTTGCAATCTGTGCGGCCGGCCGCGCGCCGTCTATCGCAAGTTTGGGGTCTGCCGTATTTGCATCCGCAAATTGGCCGACCGCGGCTTGATTCCTGGACTCCGCAAGGCGAGCTGGTAAAGGGGACCCATAGACGATGATGACTGACCCGATCGCCGACATGCTAACACGTATCCGCAATGCGGTTCGCGTTGAACACCCGCACGTCGAAATGCCTTCTTCGAAGGTCAAACAAGGCGTAGCTGACGTGCTGAAGCGCGAGGGCTACATCTGGGACTGGGAAGAGGTTGAGGCTGAACCGGCCAATCAAATCCGGTTAGAGTTGAAATACGGTCCAAACGGTGAGCGCGTGATCCAAACGATCCGTCGCATCAGTAAGCCGGGACGTCGTATTTACACGAAAAGCCGCGACCTACGACCGGTCCTCGACGGCCTGGGCATCAGTGTGATCAGCACGAGCCATGGCGTAATTAGCGATCGCGAAGCCCGACAAAAGAACGTCGGCGGCGAAATTTTATGTGAGATCTGGTAAGCGACGCGCTACCTTTCAGGGCCCAATAGCAAAGCGGGCTCACTGACGAAACAGGATTAACCTTCCGATGTCACGACTCGGCAAAAAACCAGTTGCGATTCCCGAAAAAGTAACCATCTCGGTTACGAATCGTGTAATCAACGTAGAAGGCCCGTTGGGGAAGCTCTCTTATGAGCATCGCCCTGAGGTGTCCGTTACGGTCAATTCCGACAGCAACGATGTTACTGTCGCCGCTGCTAGCGACTCGCGTGAATCGAAGGCCTTTCATGGCCTGACTCGCGCCTTGGTTGCGAACATGCTGGAAGGCGTTTCCAAAGGTTACGAGAAGCGTCTCGAAATCGTGGGCGTCGGCTACTTGGCGGCGATCGCTGGCGACATCCTGCAGATGCGGGTTGGCTATGCGAACGAGATTCATAAAAAGATACCAGCCGATTTGACCGTAACGTGCCCAGATCAAACGCACATTCTGGTCAAAGGGATCGATAAACAGCGCGTTGGGCAGTTCGCCGCCGAATGCCGCTCGGCACGCAAGCCGGAGCCTTACAAGGGCAAGGGCGTGCGTTACCAAGGCGAATTGATCAAGTTGAAGCCTGGCAAGGCTGCATCCAAATAATTAACGCGTTTATGATCGCATGGCGAATCACAGGGTTCATCCCAGCGAGGAGAGAAACGTAACGTGAATCACGAAAAATTTATCAACAAGCAGCGACTCCGTCGCCGCCGTCACAACCGAAAAAAAGTCCGCGGTACGGCTGAACGCCCCCGTCTGATGGTTTTTCGCAGTAACATGCACATCTATTGTCAGTTGATTGACGATGAGCGTGGCGTGACGTTGGCTTCGGCTTCGACCCGTGACACCGATCTGCGTAGTGACGCGTCCGGTGGTAATTGCGCCGCCGCCGCTACGGTTGGCAAAGCGATCGCAGGACGAGCCGCCGCCGCTGGCGTGACCCAGGTCTGCTTTGATCGCGGACATTTCCGATACATCGGCCGCTTGGCCGCGCTGGCCGACGCCGCGCGTGAAGCTGGCCTGCAGTTCTAATACAAACCAGATATTGATGACTCCCTGGGAGAACCCCGGGCGAAAAGGAGCCAATCGTGGCGAAAGACAATCGACGCGGCGGAGATAAGCAAGGCGGCCGCCAAAGCGCCTTTGTGGAAAAGGTCGTAAAGATCAAGCGTTGTGCCGCAGTGGTCAAGGGTGGTCGTCGCTTTAGCTTCGCCGCCATGGTTGTGTGTGGCGACGGTAAAGGCAAAGTCGGTTGCGGTTACGGCAAAGCCAACGAAGTTCCGCCAAGCGTGGAAAAGGCTGTTAAACAGGCCGAACGTTCGCTTGCGGCGGTGAACATCGTCAACGGTTCGATCCCGCACAAGGTGATCGGTCGCTATGGCGCCGGCAAGGTGGTTTTGGTTCCGGCTCGTCCGGGTACCGGGATCATCGCAGGCGCATCCGTTCGCGCCGTTTGTGAAGCGGTCGGAATCCACGACGTTTTGACCAAGAGCTTCGGCTCGACCAATCCGGTCATTTTGGTGAAAGCCACGATCGAAGGTCTGAAGCAGCTGCGGACTCGAGACGACATTCAACGCCTGCGAGGAGTCGCCCTCTAATGGAATTCAACGAAGTACACAGCGGTATCCAAAAGAACCGCAAACGCAAGCGTATTGGTCGCGGACCAGGTTCGGGTCACGGTAAGACTTCGGGTCGTGGTCACAAAGGCGCCAAGAGCCGTGCCGGTTATTCGCGTAATCCGATCTTCCAGGGCGGTACGATGCCGCTGGTTCGTCGAGTGCCGAAACGGGGCTTCTTTAACAAGTTCGCCATCACGGTCGCTGCGATCAACATTACGGACCTCGAACGCGAATTCAGCGCCGGTGACGAAGTCACGCTAGAATCGCTTCGCGCCAAGGGTCTGGCCAAACGTCGTTATGACGAGCTGAAGATCTTGGGCAACGGCGATCTGACGAAGAAGCTGACTGTGTCAGCGCATCGTTTCAGCGCTTCGGCCAAAGAAAAAATTGAAGCCGCTGGCGGCTCGTGCGTTATCGTCCCTGGCAAAACGCCGGTGGAAGATAAGAAGAAAGCGGCTCGCGAAGCGAAAGCGAAGAAGTAACCTATCGCCGATGCGAGTCGGTGACTTATACTGCTGTCTTTCATTGCAATAGCATCGCACGGAACTACGGCGGAAAACGCATTTTCCCAGTCATGGTTCCGTCGAAATGGATACGGAACAATGTGGGAAAAGATCCGCGTCATATTCACCGTTCCGGAACTTCGCAAGCGAATTCTGCTCACCCTCTTCTTGCTCGCGATTTATCGCGTCGGGTGGCAGATCACGTTGCCGATGGTCGACGCCGAATTGGCCCAGCAAAGCGCCGAACAAAACAGCAATTTCTCCCAGTTTCTGGAGCAAGTGTCGGTTTTCAGCGCTAGCAGCTTGCAACAGATGACTATCTTTGGTCTCGGAATCATGCCGTATATTTCGGCGTCGATTATCTTTCAGCTGCTGGGAACGGTCTATAAACCGATCGAAGACCTGCAGAAGGAAGGAGAGACCGGGCGGAAGAAGATCAACGAATATACGCGCTACGCAACCGTAGTGCTCTGTTTGATTCAAAGCTTCGTCTATGTCCGGATGATGCTGCTACCGGGCGCTGATGGTGAGACCATCGTGAATTCCGCCTTCTGGGCGAGTCCAGACAATCCAACACTCACCTTAGGCTGGCAATTTGTCGCGGTCATGATCATGACTTGCGGCACGATCTTCCTGATGTGGCTGGGTGAGCAGATCGACGAATACGGGATCGGCAACGGGATCAGTTTGTTGATTATGGCCGGTATCGTCGCCCAAATGCCGATGGCCGGGCTCGACCTGTTGCAAAACTCTACCTTTGAGCTGAACAATTTCTCGCCCGAGAAATACGGTTTAGAGACGATCATTACGCTTGTGGTGCTCTTTGTCGCGGTAGTCTCAGGCGTGGTCTTTATCACCCAGGCTCAACGCAAGATTCCGACCCAAAGCGCCAAGCACGTTCGCGGTCGCAAGGTTTACGGCGGCACCAAGCAGTTTCTCCCGCTTCGCATCAATCAAGCGGGCGTGATGCCGATCATTTTCGCGAGCAGCTTGTTGATGTTCCCGCAGATCATTTTCCAGGGACTCGCTAGCTGGACAGGGAATTCAATGTTTGACGAACTGGCACGTAGTTTTGGCCAGGGTTCGTCGTTCCTCTACAATCTCTGCTACATCGTGATGATTTACTTCTTCTGCTACTTCTGGACTGCGATTACTTTCAATCCGAAAGACGTTTCCGACAATCTGCGTAACTTTGGTTCGTTTATCCCGGGTTATCGCCCAGGACGTCGAACTGCCGAGTACCTGGAAAAAGTGATGGTTCGCATCACTTATGTCGGCGCCAGCTTCCTGGTTGTGATTGCGATTATTCCTACGCTGATCTCAACGGGGATGGGCGTCAGTCCGATGGTTGCGAGTTTCTACGGCGGCACCGGGCTCTTAATTGCGGTGAGCGTTGCGTTTGATCTCGTGCAAAAGATTGACAGCCACCTCGTCATGAGAAACTATAAGGGCTTGTTGGAAGCGTAACGTTGGGCCAAATCGGCTTTGGCCGGGCCCAACCATCGCCTTCCTATTACGCCGCGCCTTGCCCGGCCTGCCATCGAGTCGATCACGTCAATGATGCAATAATGCGGTTAATCTTTATTGGACCTCCTGGCGTTGGCAAAGGCACCCAGTCTCAGAACCTGGTCGAATACTTGAATATCCCCCACGTCGCTACGGGGGATATGTTGCGAGACGCCAAGAAACGTGGGTCTGAATTGGGGAAGCTCGCCTCTTTGCACATGGATCACGGCCAATTGGTTCCTGATCCGATTGTGGTGCAAATCGTTGGTGAACGACTTGATCGTTCCGACTGCCAGCGAGGCTGCTTGCTCGATGGGTTTCCTCGCACCATTGGCCAGGCTAAAGCGCTCGATGACTATCTTCATCAGCAAAACAAAGATCTCGACCTTGTGCTGACATTGGATGTCAATCAGGAAGAATTGTTTCGTCGATTGCTTGATCGCTCGGTAAAAGAAGGTCGCGTTGACGATACGCCGGAGACGATTCGTAAGCGAATGCGGATCTATCAAGAACGGACATCGCCGCTGCTCGACTATTACCAGGAAAAAGGGATCTTGCAAAACGTCGACGGCATGGGAACGCCAGCCGAAGTCTTCGCTAGAATCAAGGCCATCGTCGACGGCGTTAGTAAAGACCTGCGTAGCGACTAACACGACTCTGACATGCCTTCTATTACGTTGAAATCGGCCCGCGAGATCGCTTTGATGCGAAACGCGGGACTTGTGGTCTGGGAAGCTCACCAGGCCGCCGCCCAATTGGTTCGTCCTGGCGCGACGACCGCCGAAATCGATGCGGCGATCGAGAACGTCTTTATTCAGCATGACGCGATCCCGCTCTTCAAAGGCGTTCCCGGAGTTATTCCCTTTCCCGCAGTGACTTGCGTCTCGATCAACGAAGAAGTGGTCCATGGGATGCCTGGCTCACGGCAGTTGGTCGAAGGGGACATTGTCAGTCTCGATACCGGCTGCAAAGTGAACGGTTGGTGCGGCGACGCCGCGGTGACGCATGCCGTGGGGACCGTTTCGCCGATCGCGGCCAAGTTGCTAGAGATTACGCAAGGTTCGCTGCAAATCGCAATCGATCTCATGTCGCGGAAAAGTCGCTGGAGCGAAGTTGCCCGCGAGATGCAAGAGTACGTCGAAGCGGCCGATTTTTCGGTGGTGACCGAATTCGTCGGGCACGGCATCGGCCGCGAAATGCACGAGTCTCCGCAGGTTCCCAACTACTTCTCCAAGCGATTCCAAAAAGAGGGAGACTTCCCGCTCCGGACCGGCCTGGTATTGGCGGTCGAGCCGATGGTCAACGTCGGCAAACGAGAAGCAAAGGTCACCAAAGATCACTGGACGGTCGTCACCTGTGACGGCTCTCTGAGCGCCCACTTTGAGCACACGTTGGCGCTAACATCCGATGGCGTTGAAATTCTAACCGGCCCGCCCAGCTAAACGCGGATCCTGCAGAGATTCGACTACACCGCCGGTTTGCGTCCGACAAAGTAGTAGTACGGCGTGCGGATCAGCGGCAAGTATGGGACCTTGGCTCGACGTTCTTCCAGCGTGACCGTCTCAAACTGGCGCTGCAGGTAAGGCAAGTGGTCGGCCGAGGGATGGACGTTGTCGGACGAGAACCAGACCGGCCAAAAGTTGCGATTGAACCAGCCGTGCTGCGTGCGGCCTTCGTGCGGATACTTCCGCGAAACATAGAAGTCGACGACGCCGATCAACCCGCCTGGCTTGAGGATTCGCAGTGCGTTATCCATCGCGGCGAACCAGTCGGGGATCATCGTCAGCGAGTAAGAAAACGTGACGACATCGGCCAGTCCTTCTTCAGGAGTGAACTTGGTCGCGTCGGCTTCGACCGTCTTGGCCGAGGCCTCCCAGCCGCGGGTCTTGATCCGCTCATCGCAGACTTGGAGGAGCGACGAAGCGAGATCGACGACGTAGACGCTTTTCATTTTGGGGATGTCGTCCCCGCGATATTCGAGGTTCGACCCGGTTCCCCCGCCCATATCGACCCAGACGCCCCCCTCAGGCAGCTCTAGCGACGCGTACATCTCCTGGCGACCTTGCAGCAGTCGCTTGCGAAAGTCGTCGTACGCTTCGGCCTGGCCGCCGTAGAAGCTTTCGAGCCGCTCGGCGTGGTTTTTACCGCGGACCGGTTTGACCGCCAGGTGATAAAGAACTTTGAGATCGGAGGCGATGCCCATGGCGCTGCGTCGAAAATGGCTGTGCGACCGCTCCCAATAAAGCAGCGATCGCGCGTGCGGGAAAATCGAAAGGAACAGGTTCTAGGCGGCCAAATCGGCAATGCGGAACGCGCCGTATGTGTGAACTCGATCCTTCGGATGAAGGCTATCGGCGGTTTCGTCGTGGTACTGCAACATGTCGCCCACTTCCCGCTTTTGACCGTCGACGGTCACCGGGACCTCATTCACAAATTGCGTATCCATCCCACCGCTGCGCCACAAGATCCGAGCGCCATGTTCGCGGGTCGTATCCATGATCGCCTGCCATTCGGAGACGAGATACGGATGGAGCGAACCGGTGAGCCAGTCCATGTGATCCAGCAGCACCAAGCGGTGAATCGGCGTGCCGTCATGCTTTCGCAGAAAGTGCTCGACCGAATCGGTGTGCGTGCTGACGCGGTGGATGACGTCGTCCTTGAGCCGTTGGAAATTCTCCGGCTTCAAGTACTCAGGGCAACATTTGGGCGTATATTCGCCGGTGATGTAGACGCGCCAGAAGTAGTTGTCTTGGATCGGCAACTCAGCAAAGACGGCCCGCATGTTCTCTTGAACGAAGTCGACGATGCCGTTTTCGTAATGTTGCTCTAGATATTCGCGTTGGGCGCGGGGGACGCCGACCAGCGACCAGGTCGTATCGCGGCTCATCGCAAACTTCAGCGACTTGGTCCACAGGCGTTTGTGCACCTTTTCGTAGATCTCTTTCTGCTCTTCGATGTTGGCCGCATCCAGCAGTTCCAGCACCAGCGGCCTCAGGCGAAGCACCCGATCGACGTAAATGTTCATCATGCGGGCGAACGAGCCCGAAGTGCCGCGGAAATAGAAGCTCCGCTTTTTACGGGGGCGGAAGTAGCGGATCTTGCGATTCCAGTACGACTGCGACCATTCCGGCAACGCATGTCGGAGCTTTTGTTCGTAGATCTGTTGGAAATTTGGCAAGCGGCCAGTCCCGAACATCTGGAAGAAGTCTTCATATTCCAGTTCGCGAATCGCCGCTTTTTTCAGGTCGAGCAGCGCGTTCTGACGCGGGTTCATATCGACCGCGTATACGTGATTGGCGCCTGCCAACGCATAGTCGAGCGCATTGCAACCAGCCGACGTGATGACCATCACGTTGTGGTGCGGCTCTAGCTCGAGAGCGACGCGATCAAGTCGCGGATCTTCCCAGCAGGTGTTGTAAACAAGATTATTTTGATGGACCAGGTTGAAAACGCGTCCCCGGACCCAATTCAAGAGCGCCATGATTTTTTCCGTGCGAGATGCCGCCCAATCCGCCGATTGCAGCTACCGCTGGTGCGGCAGAAGTTCCCTAAAGAGGGGAATGGCGCTTCAAAATGACGCCTTATTCTAGCGGAGAGCAGATAGCCGTCACAAGCCACGAGACGCCGCAAACCACCTAGAATTCCCGCTTGTTACGTAACATTTACGTAGGTTGGCGTCGCTCTAACGAATGCATAAATCTCCCCCCCTCTCTATTCTCGATCATCTTTGCTATTTCGGAGGCGACCGTCAGGTTTGTCGAAAACAGGGATGTGATCAACACGCATCCGAGAAGGCCGCAGAAAGGGGAAGCCGGTTTTCCGAGGCTGGGGTTATTTTGCAAACGAGGAATCACCTTTCTGGGGTGACTATTCCGAATAACGCTAGCAGACGGTTTGTTTTTCCTAACCATGCAGGTTTTCCCCTCAACGGTCGATAGCCAGATAATGCTGCTGTCTAATTTTGCTGACGTACATTGGCAATAGGCGGCGCGGGGCTCGGGGAGAGTCGACTTACGAGGTTTGGGCATGGATACGATCAAGACAACTACCAAACGTCGATTGCGATTTCATGGCACGCCAACCACGTTGGTCAAAGAGTCGCCGGTGGTCGCCGCTGTGGGACTGCGCCGCGTGATGTTTGTCACGGGGGCTCTTTTCTTTTTGACGCTCGGAATCTTGGGGGCAATCTTGCCGGTCCTCCCCTGCACGCCGTTTCTGCTGTTGGCCAGCTACTTTGCGGCTCGTAGTTCGCCGCGACTGAACGCAGCGATTCTCCGCAACCGCCTGATCGGTCCGATCCTGCGCGACTGGAACGCGCATCGCGGCGTCCGGAGGAATGTAAAAATCAAAGCAATGCTGCTGGTCGGCATCTGCGTCACGCTGACGATGTTTTTGATGCAACCGACGCCGCTGGTGATGGCGGCGATCGCTACTCTTTCAACGATTGGGATTGTGGTGGTCGCGAAACTGCCGGAAGTCAAAGCGCAGTAGCAAGCCTGTGTTTCTCGTCCGTCAGGTTGGACAGGACCGCTCCGTTTTTGTCCGAAGGTTGGACAGGACCGGACTGCTCTGTTTGTTGTCCGAAGGTTGGACAGGATCGGACTGCTCTGTTTGTTGTCCGAAGGTTGGACAGGATCGGACCGATCTGTTTGTTGTCCGAAGGTTGGACAGGATCGGACCGATCTGTTTTGTATTGCCCCAGCCCAGGACTGGTGGACGCTGAAGGATTTTTGGAAAATCCCTTCAGGAGGTCTGCATGTCTCAGGAATCGAATCGGATGCCACGGAAGTACTCTCAACAGTTTAAGCAGGACTCGGTCGACTTGGTCGTCAAGCAAGGTTACTCGTTTTCGGCGGCGGCCGACGCGGTTAATGTGCTGGAACGGAGCCTGCGGCGATGGCACAAGCAGCTCGCCCCAAAGCCGAAACCGTGCGGCGATGACGCTTCGCTCGAAGATTTGCGAGCCGAGAACAAGCGGCTGCGCAAGGAACTGCAGCAAGCGGAACTTGAGCGAGAAATCTTAAAAAAAGCGACGGCGTATTTTGCGAAGGAGTCGCAGTGAAATTCGCCTGGATCGCTCAACATCGTGACTCCTTTCCGGTCGAGACCATGTGCTGCGTGCTGCAGGTCAGCAAGAGCGGGTTTTATCGCTCGCTCCGTGCGCAGCCTGGTCCCCGGGCGCTGCGGACCGCGAAAATTCATCAAGCGGTGAAACACGTTTTCGAGCAGTCGGATCAAATTTACGGCAGCGAAAAGATTGCGAAAAAGCTGCAGGCGAGCGACGAGATGGAATCGCCCTGTCGCAACACCGTCGCTAAAGCGATGCGTGATTTAGGCCTGAAAAGCAAGGTTTTCAGCCGTTTCAACCCGACAACGACCAAGGCCGATCCCACGAAGCGTCCGGCCGCCAATCTCCTCGATCAACAGTTCGCGGCTGATGCCCCGAATCAAAAATGGGTGACCGATATTACGTATCTGCCAACCGCATCCGGCTGGGTTTACCTGGCGGTGGTGCTCGATTTATTTAGTCGCAAAGTGGTCGGGTGGGAGTTGTCGACAAGCCTGGCGACGACGTTGGTCAGCAACGCGCTGCGCAACGCGATCGAGTCGCGGCGGCCCGACACGAAGCAGTTGCTGCATCACAGCGATCGCGGCTGTCAGTACACCAGCGACGAGTATCAGCGAACGCTGAAAACGCTGGGAATCACTTGCTCAATGAGCCGCACCGGCTGCTGCTACGACAATGCAGTGATGGAACGATTCTTCTGGTCGCTCAAGCACGAGCGGACGAAGTTCGAAGAATTCTCCAACATCGAAGAGGCCAGACTCAGCGTGTTCCGCTACATTGAAACGTTCTACAACAGCGAGCGAATCCACCAAACGCTAGGTTACCTAACGCCCAATCAGTTCGAGGCCCGGCACGCTACGAGCTTGGCCGCGTAAAAAAGTCTACCTTCAGCGTCCACCAGTCCTGGGCTGGGGCAGTATCCAAAAAGGTTGGACAGGACAAACATGCGTCCGGCAAGTTCCGTTGTCTCGCCGCAGCGTGTGTTCTGTCCAAATTCGGCAAACAGGAATCGTCGCCACCATGGGAACGTCCGATTGTCAAACACTCGAAGCGCAAAGAATCTCCCCCACAACAACCAGTTTGGTTGATGAGTGAACGTGATTCGTTTTGTGATACTTGATCTGTAATCGACCTCAACTCCGTACTTTTTGTCAACGGACAATTTTTGACCGATTGGAAACGCAGATCTTTGCCATGCTCCAGTCTTGAGGCCACCGAGAATTGCGCAAAAAAAAAGACGCCCTGATCGGCGTCTCTTTATTCGGCGGCGGTGGGGGTGACTTAGATCACATTCCGCTCTTTCAGCAGCGCCATGATCTTGTCGACCGATTCGCTCACTTCCAGTTCGTGGGTCGGCAACATCAGGTCGGGGCTCGTCGGCGGTTCAAACTCGTAGCTGACGCCGGGGAAGTTGGCGATCTCGCCGGAGTCCGCCTTTTCATACAAGCCGCTGTCGTCGCGCTGGCGACAGACCTCGATCGGCGCCGAGAGATGAACGACCACAAAGCGGTCTTTGCCGACCACTTCGGCCGCTTTTTGGCGTACGTCTTCGTTCGGAGCGGTGAACGCGCAGATGCAGATCATGCCGGCGCCGTTCATCAACGCGGCGATCTCGCTGCCGCGGCGAAGATTCTCGGACCGTTCGTCGGCGGTGAAGCCAAGATCTCGGCTGACGCCGCTCCGCAGGTTCTGACCATCCAGCACGACGCAAACGCGGCCTTCGTCAAACAGACGTCGTTCCAGCGCGTAGGCGATCGTTGTCTTGCCGGCGCCGGTCAAACCGGTCAGCAGCAGCGTGGTCGGCTGTTGGCCAAATCGGGCTTCGCGCTGCTCGGCGGTGACGCTGGTCACTCCTTCGCTCGTGGGACCCGAGGTCGGTTCGTCGTCCCAGTGAGCGACTTTCTTCTCTTTGCGGTCGATGATCATGCCGGCGGCGACCGTACGATTGGTCATCCGGTCGATCACGATAAACGCGCCGGTTGTGCGATTTTTGGGATAGGGATCAAACGCGATCGGGCGATTCAGGCGAACCTCGCAGCGACCGATTTCGTTGAGGGCTAACGTCGGCGCATCTTTGCGATGGAGCGTATTGACATCGATCTGATAGCGCAGCGTCGAGATCGTCCCCGGCGTGAGGGTCGTCGTATGCTTCACCAGGTACGATTTGCCGGGAACCATCGGGTCTTCATCCATCCAGACGACCATCGCGTCAAAACGATCGTCGACCAGCGGTTGATTGCCGGGACGAACCAGCATATCGCCGCGGCTGACGTCAATTTCGTCTTCCAGCGTGATCGTTACGGCCAGCGGCGGGCAGGCTTCTTCCTGATCGCCGTCCATCGTGACGATCGCTTTGACCCGGCTCGTTTTCTTCGACGGCAGGGCCATCACTTCTTCGCCGGGACGAATGGTTCCGGAGGCGATCGTACCGCAAAATCCGCGGAAATTGAGGTGCGGGCGATTCACCAACTGCACCGGGAAGCGGAAGTCTTGCAGGTTGCGGTCCGACGCGATGTAGACGTTTTCGAGCAAGTGCATCAACGTGCTGCCGTCGTACCACGGCATGTTCGGGCTCGCCGTGACCAGGTTGTCTCCCTTGAGGGCCGAGAGCGGAATGAAGTGAACGTCGTCGGCCGCCATTTTCGCGGCGAATTCGACGTAGTCGGCCTTGATTTGCTCAAACCGCTCTTGGCTGAAATCGACCAGATCCATCTTATTGATCGCGACGACGATATGCTTGATCCCCAACAGCGAGGTGATGAAGCTGTGCCGCTTGGTTTGCGTCATGACTCCATGCCGCGCGTCGATCAAAATAATCGCCAGGTCGGCGGTTGACGCTCCGGTCGCCATGTTGCGGGTATATTGCTCGTGCCCCGGCGTATCGGCGATGATGAATTTGCGCTTCGCCGTCGAGAAATAGCGATACGCAACGTCGATTGTGATCCCTTGTTCGCGTTCGTCTTTCAGACCGTCCATCAGCAGGGCCGGATCAAGCTCGCCGCTAACGGTGCCATGCGTGGCCGAATCGCGTTCGATCGCCGCCAGCTGATCTTCGAAAGTCGCTTTGGCTTCGATCAGCAACTTGCCGATAAGCGTGCTTTTGCCGTCATCGACGCTGCCGCAAGTGATAAAGCGGAGCAGCTCTTTTCGCTCGTGCTGAGCGAGATAAGCGTTAATGTCGGTGGCGATCAGGTCGGATTGGTGCGACATGGATGTTGCGTTGGGCTAGTCGACAAAACCGGAAACGCTCATGGCGTTCCGGCGTGTGGCGGTAAGAATCGCAGCAGAGCGCTTCGCGCGCCGGGCCGCGTTAGAAGTAACCTTCGATCTTCTTCTTTTCCATCGAAGCGCCCTGATCTTTGTCGATCGCGCGCCCCTGACGTTCGGAGGTCGTGGTTAACAGCATCTCTTGAATGATGTCGGGAAGCGTGGTCGCGGTCGATTCGACGGCGCCGGTCAGCGGATAGCAGCCGAGCGTCCGGAAGCGGACCATCTTCTCTTCGATTTTTTCGCCGGGAGCCAGCACGAAGCGATCATCGTCGACCAAGATCCACATGTCGTTCCGCCAGACGACCGGCCGTTTGGCCGAGTAATAGAGGGGAACGATCGGGATTTGCTCGAGATGGATGTACTGCCAGACGTCGAGCTCGGTCCAGTTCGACAGCGGGAAAACGCGAATGCTTTCCCCTTTGTTGACCCGGGTGTTGAACAGATTCCAGAGCTCTGGCCGCTGGTTTTTTGGGTCCCAGCGATGGTTTTTGTCGCGGAACGAGAAGATCCGCTCTTTGGCGCGCGACTTCTCTTCGTCGCGGCGAGCGCCGCCGAAAGCCGCGTCAAACTTGTGCTTGTTGAGCGCCTGTTTTAGACCATCGGTCTTCATCAGGTCGGTGTGACGAACGCTGTCTTCAAACGGATCAATGCCGGCGGCGCGGCCTTCCTCGTTGATGTGTACGATCAGGTCGAGCCCGAGCTCTTTGCGGGCGTAATCTTCGCGAAATTGGATCATTTCGCGGAATTTCCACGTCGTGTCGACATGCATCAGCGGAAACGGCGGCTTGGCCGGATAGAACGCCTTCAAGGCGAGCTGCACCATGACCGACGAGTCTTTGCCGACCGAATAGAGCATGACCGGGTTTTCGAACTCAGCGGCGACCTCACGCAAGACGTGAATACTTTCCGCTTCCAACTGACGTAAGTGAGTTATGTTGTAGCCCGACATACCCTCGATTGCTCGTAAGACGCTAGAATCGTCACAAAGAGAACGATCGTAAATAGTTACGAATTCCGGATTATAGCGCCAGTCGGCTATACGAACAATGCCGCTCGGCGGCGGCGATCAGCCGGATGTGGCCTAAATGCTGGGGGTTAACGCATTTGCGGCTGGTTTGGGCGACGCCGTTCGCGCCTGAGTTGTCAGACTCTCGAGCTGTTTCGCCAACTCTTGGCACTTTTTCGCCGCCTCGTTCAGCTGCCGTTTCTCTTCCTCGGAATAGCAGCCGCCGCACCAGGAAGTTCCCCGGCAGTCGCACTGAGACTGCACGCTCAGATCATGCTCAGCCAGCTTCAGGAACCGGATCGTGCGTTCGACAGAGGGCTTGGTTGCTTGCAAATAAAGGCTGCTAGCTGGTGAACTTGCATCAAGTTCTAGCGAATCCGAGTCTAAATCGGTGACCGTTGGGGGGGCCGGGGGAAGAGCGCCGCCAAACATTTTCGAGGCGATCCGAAACTCTGGCCCCAAGGCAGCGCGAATGTTTTTAATTTCTTTCAGTTCTTCCGCCGAAGGTTGCGCGGCGATACCGAGCGGCGTTGGCGTAACCGGCTCTTCGGCCGTCGATGCGGTCAGCAGCAAAGCGAGAAAGAGGAGGGTGCTAGCAAGCGGAGCGACGCGCATGACGGATCCTTCCGTAGCTGGGGAAATTCCATTTTCCCCAAATTTTACGCACAGCCAACCAATGGCAAAAGATCAATTGCAGGCTAGAGCGCTTTTCACTAGAGCGTTCCAGTTCCGCAGATTGCCGGCGCTGCAGTAAGACGCTACTTTCGCGGGAGCGAAAGGCGACGATTGGTTCGACTTGCTGAAAAACACTACCGGGCGGCTGTCAACGATGGAGTCGCGGCCGTCCCCACTTTGTTCGCCAAAATAAAATCAGGCAATTGGCGATTGGGTTGATAGAAGACCGACTTGCAGTGATGTTGCGGTTGGAACTTTGGTCCCAGGTCGATCAATGATTCTGACGAGCCGACAAACAGATATCCATTGTCGGTCACTTGATTCGCCAGGTTCAAATAGGTCCGGCGACGGTCTTCGGCATTGAAATAGATGATCGCATTGCGGCAAAAGATGATGTCAAACCGTCCCAGGTGAACGAAGCTTTGCAGCAGGTTGACCTTCTCAAACGAGACCATCGCACGAACTTCGTCTTTAATGCGATGTCCGCCGTCTTGGGGCGTGAAGTATTTGTTGAGATATCGCGGTTCGAGCCCGCGTGACGTTTCTAGCGGCGGGTAAAGCCCACGACTGGCGCGATTGATCGCATCGTCGGAGATGTCGGTTGCGAGGATCGAGATATTCCAACTGCGATAGTCGGGCAACGTTTCCATCAGCGTCATTGCGATGCTGTACGGCTCTTGGCCGGTGCTGCAAGCGGCTGACCAAATCCGGATTCGCTTGTCGTAAACGGACTTCGACTTCTCGTCGGCAAGTTCCGGAATCGCTTTAAACATCAACGCTTCGAAGGGAGACTTGTCACGAAAGAACAGGGTTTCGCGCGTTGTGATCGCATTGACCACGTCTCGTTTCAAATCGTCGCCTGAGCGACGAGCGCGGACCGCGAAGTCGACGTAGTTGGCGCAACCTTCGCGTTTCACGAGTTCGGCGAGACGGCTCTCGATTAAATAGTCTTTCGAGCTATCGAGTGCGATTCCGCAAAGGTCGTAAACCAGACCGCAAATCGCGTCAATATCTTGAGGCGTCATGTTCCTAACCCCGGCTCCGTTTGACGCAATTGACGATTTCCCGTCCGACGTCGTGTAGTGGACAAATCAAATCGGCCAAATCGGCCTCGACGATGCTCCGCGGCATCCCGTACACAACGGAGCTTTCTTCATTCTGGGCGATAATGTTCGCCCCTTGGCGCTTGAGCAATTTGCAGCCGACCGTGCCGTCGTCTCCCATTCCGGTCATGATCACGCCGAGAGCGGATCCGCCATAGACATGCGAGACCGATCGGAATAGGTAATCGACCGAAGGACGGCAGTTTCGTTCGTGAGGATCGTCATTGACGCGAACGCGCGTTCGCGCCCCGTCTCGTTCGACTTTCATCTGGTGACCGCCGGGAGCGATATAAATTTTACCGGGCCGAACCTCATCGCCATCGCCGGCTTCGACCACTTCGGCCTGGCAGCGGCGATTGAGATCTTCGGCAAGCGACTTGGTGAAGATCGGCGGCATATGCTGAACGACGAAAACAGGAACCGGAAAGTCTTTGGGGATTGTCGGCAACTGAGCGGTAAGCGCCGGCGGTCCGCCGGTCGAAATCCCTATCGCCACGGCGTCGATCGGAAATCGAAAGGACAAATCGAGCGCCGTTTTGATCGATGCCGGATGAGGCGGCTTCGGTTCTTCGCTCGCTTTGGGCGTGCCCCCAGCATGTCGCTGCGTCTGGCCAGCGGCGACCAATTTGGGCGTCCTCACGACGCGCCGCAAGTAAGCGTCGACCCGCTGTTTCAATGTTTCGGACAACGCCGCGGTGCTGGCTTCGACTGTAGCGCCGGCCGGTTTCAACACGAAGTCGAACGCGCCCAACTGCAGCGCCGCCATCGTCGCTTCGGCGCCGGCGCCGGTCAGCGCACTCAGCATGATTACGCCGGGCTGGTGCGGGAAGCGTTTCAATTCTTTCAGAACCCCCAGTCCGTCGATCGTCGGCATTTCGACGTCAAGCGTGATCAAGTCGGGGCGCAGGTATTCAATTTTGTCGAGGGCGATGCGTCCATCGGCCGCGACGCCGACGACCTCGAGTTGAGGGATTTGGGCAAGTACGTCTCGGACTAACTTACGGTACAGAGCCGAGTCGTCGACAACGAGGACGCGAATCTGATCTTCATCGCTCATGAATTCCTACTCCGCTCCTCTTAATCGCCAAGGGGGTGAGGCCGCACGCGGCGGCCCGAACGAATTGGCGCGGCCGACTAGGCTAGCGATGCGTACTCGCTCGTGTCGTTCAACATTTCATCAATGTTCAGCAACACGACGACATCCTTTTCACGTTGATGAACGCCCACGAAAAAGCGTCCTTCGATTCCTTTCAAGTTGGCTGGCGGAGCAGAGACGTCGTCCGCTTTGAGCGTCAGGATGTCTGACACTTTATCGACGATAAGTCCGACCGCTTCGCCTTGCGAATTGATGATCAGATTGCGACTCTCACGAGTCTCGTCCGCCGGTTCAAGTTTCAGGATCTCTCGCGGATTCACCACCGTGACCACTTCGCCGCGCAGGTTGACGCAGCCGCAGACGTATGGCGGAGCTTGCGGCACCGGCGTGCATTCCAATTGACGGTTGATCTCTTGGACGCAGCCGATCGGTATCGCCAACAGCACGTCGCTTAGGTAAAACGTGACGAACTGTTGTTCACCGTCGATAATGCTTTTCTTTTCGTTGTTAGTCATCGTTAGACTCCCGCGGTTGACAGTTCTCGAGTAGCGTCCTCACGCATCGCATTACGGCGAAGCGTTTCCACGTCGGTCTGCGTCAGTCGAGAGACCGATGACAACAGGCGTTCGCGATCCATCTTGATTTGATAGTCGTTGATGCCTGCGTTCTCCCCTTCGCGGCGATGTTCGTCGGACGCGAGTGAAGTTAGAGCGACGATCGGCATCTCTTTCCACTGCTCTGAGTTGCGGACTTTGCGAGAAAATTCAAAGCCGTTCATGCGAGGCATTTCGATATCGGTGACGATCAAGTCAAACGCGAATTCGCCGCGCTGCAGCGTCTCCCAGGCGATCTGGCCATCTTCGGCGTCGACCACTTGGAAGCCGGCTTCTTCCAGGAAGCTCTTCACTTGGCGTCGGAAGAAGTCGGAGTCTTCCGCCAGCAGGACAATGGGATCGTGCGAGCGAGTTTCGGCCGCGACCTTGTGGTGTTCGAACCATTCAGGGCGATGCTTTTCGACAATCTTGAAGACGTCGAGCAGCCGAATCGCCTGGTCCTCCAACACGAACGAGCCGCAGACTCCGGTTTCGCAGAAGGTCGTCGCGTCGATGTGCATCGCGACGTTTTGAATGTCTTTCAGTTGCGGCGCGATCAAGCCGACTTCATAACCGTTGATGTCGAAGATCACGACGAACACGCTTTCCAGATCTGTCGGAGCCGGTCGAGCGTTGACGTTGTTTTCCAGCCGCAGGACCGGTAACGAAGCTCCGCGATATTGCAGCACTTCCAGACCGCCGACCGAATCGATCTGATCGACTCGAATCCGTTCGACGCGAAGGACGACTCCCATCGGGATGGCGAAATGCTCTTGCGGATGATTCGTGAACATCAGCAACGTTTGCGATTCTTCGCCGGCGTGCAGATCGTCTTGGATCCGTTTCGCTTCGAGATCGCTTTGATCGGTCAGGTCGAGTTTCGCCTCGGCGCCGATTCCGGAAACGTCCAGGATCAACGCGATGTGACCATCGCCCAGGATCGTAGCTCCGGAAAGACACTTGCAGCTGCGCAGGTGGCGACCAAGCGGTTTGACGACGATTTCTTCGGAATCGTGCAGACCATCGACCGCTAGTCCGTAGCGGGCGCGTCCTGTCTCGACAACGATGACGCTGCTCGAGGTCGTCGCCGCTTCTTCGTTCTCTAAGTTCAAAATTTGCTTCATGCGGACGATCGGCAGCAACGAACCGCGAAGTCGTAGCATTTCGACCCCTTTGACGCGAGTCAAGCGATGTTCGTCGTCGGCTCGAATGCGAACCAGTTCTGCAATATTGGCTTGCGGAATTGCGAAGCGATTACCGCAAGACTCAACGATTAACGACGGGATGATCGCCAGCGTCAACGGCAACGTGATTAGGATGTTGGTTCCGCGGCCGATCGTCGATTCGACATCCACCGTTCCGCCGAGTTTCTCGATGTTACTGCGAACCACGTCCATGCCGACGCCGCGTCCGCTGACATCGGTCAATTTTTCTGCGGTCGAAAAGCCCGCGTGGAAGATCAAGCGAACCGCATCGCGATCGCTCATTTGATCGGCCTGATCTTGCGTGATCACGCCTTTACTGACTGCTTTTTCTTTCAGGATCGCCGGGTTGATTCCTTTGCCGTCATCTTCGATCTCAATGCGGACCTTGCCCGCTTGATGATAGGCGCGAAGGTTGATTTGCCCGCTCGGGCTCTTGCCGGCGGCGATTCGTTCTTGCGGGGTCTCTAGCCCATGATCCATTGAGTTACGGATCAAATGGGTCATCGGATCGCCGATCGCTTCAATAATCGACTTGTCGACTTCGACTTCTTTGCCGTCGATCTGCAGATTCGACTCTTTGCCAAGCTTGGCGCCCAGATCGCGAACGACCCGGATAAAACGATTGAAGACCGAACCAATCGGCTGCATCCGGGTTTGCATGACGGCGTCTTGCAATTCGCTGGTAACCTGGTCGAGACCCGAGGCGACCGCTTCTAGCCCAGAATCATTCCGGCAGGAGATCGCTTGAATCACCTGGTTGCGGCAAAGTACGAGTTCGCCCGTCAGGTTCATCAGGCGATCAAGCACGCTGACCGGAACGCGAATGTTCGCTTCGACGCTGGCCGACGCTTCCGGGCGACTTTCTTCGCTGGCCGCTTTCGCAACAGGGGCCGGCGCCGCGACAGCCGGCGGCGTCTCCGCAACGAGGGTGGGCGTCGCGATTTCGATCGGTGAGTCTTCGTCAGCCGCCGCCGTTGTTTGGACGGTTTCCATGGCGACTGGAGTTGCGGCGACAGTCGGCGCAACGCCGGCTGCGATCTCATCAAGCTGTTTGATGAAATCGGCGATCGGCATGCCGTTGGAGTTGTCGATGTCGTTGATCATCGATCGTAGCTGATCGGATGCGCGAAGCATGACGTCGATCATCGCCGAGTTGGGGACAAGCTCTAGGTTACGGAGCTTGTTGAGCACGTTCTCAAGACTGTGCGACAAGTCGTTGATGTTGCGCAGTCCCAAAAATCCGGCGGCGCCCTTGATGGAATGGATCGCACGAAAAACGGTGTTCACAAGATCGACGTCGATGTTGGATCCGCCAGCTTCGATCGCCAGCAATTGCGATTCGACGTTCGCGAGATGCTCGTTCGATTCGATTACGAACTCGGCGACTAGTTCATTGTCTTCGTACATAGCAAGCTGTGCTCCTGAACCGTTGGGGACTATAGTGTCGCCGTAACTTGATGGTGATGGTCAGTTGTCTCTGGCGATGGAACCGCCCATGAAGAAGACGCTTCCATTTCTCGTAGATATTCTGCGAGATAGCGATTCAAGTTGACCGGCGTCATCGCACCGACCGTAAAGATTGCATCTTGCGGGGTTGTGGAAAGATGCTGCTGCTTTTCCAGTAAGTCTTCCACCTGTTCGGGCGTTAGCAATTTGAGCTCAATCGCCGTTTCTCCGAACAAGGCCTGCGTATCGGCTTGTCGTTCGAGAACTTGCATGAGCCCAGCGACCCCGAGGTAGCGGTTTTGCAAGGCGATCTGGCCGATCGGCTTGACCGATCGAGCGTAAGCGGCGCGGGCGATCTCAAGCTTCTCCGGCGTCAGAGCGCCGCGCAAAACAAGATAATCCTCGAACCTGCGCCACTCAAAGCTGGCCGGCAACTGTCCGACGATGGACGACGACGTGGCGGCGCTCGCTTTCAATTTAGATTTGATTTCCGAAGTCTTCTTCTGAATTCGCATCTGGCGAGCGGCGTGAGCCCCGGCCGATCGCCAATGATCGATTCGATAGAAGGACGCTTCGAGCGCCTCAAGTATCGGACGCAATTCGTCCGCCGGCTTGAACAAGCAGTATTCCGCGCCGTAGCCAAGCGCCTCGAACACCAGGTTCATTTTCAGCTGGCCGGTCAACATGATGACCGCGACGCCGATATCGAATTGTTTGATTTGTTGCAGAACTTCGAGACCGCTCAGTTGCGGCATTTCGATGTCGAGAATGACGACGCGATATCCGCCGTTCACCAGCGCGCCGCGCCAGCAGGTCGGATCATGCAATTCGTCGACGGCGTAGCCATGCTGGGCTAGACGTGCCTGCATCATCCGCGTGATCGTCGGATCATCGTCGATATGTAGGATGCGTTGTTCGTTTACGTTCATGCCATTTCACCGCGATCTTGCCCTAGGCGCCAAGTCCCACCGTCATCTCGGTCTTCGAGGCTCGGAAAATATATACCCCGGTTTTCAACTTGCAACGCACAAGGGATAGAGGGAGTTCGCGCAAGAGCATTCGGTCGTAGTGATTCGTTCGACCATGGGGATCGCGCATGCGATCGAAAGAAAGCTGAAGTTCACGGGGCTCCGCGAATCTTAAGGAATTCGACGCAGCAACAGCATTCGGATTTCAGGCCCTTGGCTGGAGGTCAGATCCGGCGCAGAGAGGGTCAGTTCGCCGGTCCCAGCCGGCAGTTCAAGAACCCCTAATGAGAGCGGAGTAAAGTCTTTTACCGGTGATTCGCTGCCGCGCGACGCGCGATCCAGTTCGGGGCCGTAGGCAGGCGGATCATGCGGCGCATGGATCTCGCCGGTCGACTTTTGACCTGCGAAGCGAAGTTGAAGCGTCGTTCCGACCACGCTCTTGGGGGCCGCATAATAGACAATCGGTTCGTATTTGCCGGCTTGACCGATCTCTATATCCCAAGTCATTTTATCGTCCGCACTCTTCCAACCGGTGAAGTACGAACAATTGGGCGCTGGAGCGCTGCGACGGATATTTCCGTGCGGCTTGCCGTCTCTTGCCGGTAATTGCGTAAGGGGCGCAAAACCGACTGTAAACGGTCGAGTTTGGGCCTCCATCTGCGTGGCGATTTCACGGCGGAATTGATCGGCGGCCTTCGTTAATTCGCTAACCACGTCTTGGTTTTGCGCGGCGACATTCTTCTGTTGGCCGATATCATTGGCGATCTCGTAGAGATGGCCTGCCGAATCGAGCCGAAATCGCTGAGAGCGGACGCTGACGTTTTTCCATTTATTGATGCGGATCGAAAACAGGTAACGTTCGGGCAGCTTCGTTGCCTGACCCAGCAGCAGCGTTGAGAGACTGCGACCATCGAGTTGCTTTTTCGGCTGAAACTTGACGCCTGCCAGGTCGGCGAGCGTTGGTCCCAGATCGATAGCGCCGGCGACTTGCTCAATTTTGACTCCGGTGGCGATATGACCGGGCCAGCGAATGAAGAGCGGAGAGCGAACGCCTCCTTCATCGGTAGAACCCTTTCGCCCCTTCATCCCGCCGTTCCAACGCCAGCTGTTGGGACCATTATCCGAGAAATAAACTACGATGGTGTCGTCGGTCAGTTTTAAGTCGTCGAGCTTTTGCAGGACACGGCCGACATTCCAGTCGATGTTTTCGCACATCGCCAGAGCGGCGCGGGTCATCGCCATGTCCTCTTTCTCGGGATCACGATTTCGCATCTCGACGTCGACATCGGCGAATTTGTCGTAAAACTTGTCGGGAACCTGCATCGGCGAGTGAGGCGTGTTGAACGGCACGTAACACAAGAACGGTTCGTCTTGATGACGCTCGATGAACTGGATGGCTCGATTGGTCAGATCATCGACAATAAACCCCTCGCCGCGGATCAGTTGGTTGTTGTGTTCCAACAACGGATCAAAATAGTTCCCCCAATGTCCGGAGCAAAACCCGCAGAACTCATCAAATCCGCGCGCGTTCGGATGATAGGGGAACTGCGTTCCGTTGTGCCATTTGCCAAAGGCGGCGGTCGCGTAACCAGCATCCCGAAACGCTTCAACAAACGTTTGTTCATCCACGTTCAGACGCTCCTGACCAGTCGAAACGCCGCGAACGCCGCCGCGAGCATGAAACCGCGCCGTCAAAAATTCGGCCCGCGTCGGTGCGCACAAGCTGCAAACGTAGAACCAATCAAACGAGGCGCCTTGCTGGGCGATCGCGTCGATATGGGGAGTCGCCAGATTCTTATTGCCCTGATAGCTCAGGTCGCCCCAGCCTTGATCGTCGGCCAGAAAGACGACGACGTTCGGACGCCGTTCGGCTTGGCTCCACGAAGTGAGTGCGAGCAACAGAGACAACGTTGCGAAGATGAGGCGTGCATTCATAAGGCGTCGATCGATAGGAGGCGGGGAAGTTACGTCTAGTTTACCCAGAAAAAACGCCAATGCACGCGCCTCCGTTTTCTACTTGATGTAAGCCTTCAATGGCTTGCGATCTTTGAACCCATTGGTGATCGGGCGGTCCGCACTGTACTTGTGAGCCGTCATCCACGCAAATTCCTTCTTTTCTCGATTCGCCGGATCAGGCTCTGGCAACGCAACGCCATCCGCTTCGACATAAGCGGTGCGAACAACCGGGACGCGGCCGATTCCCTGCGGCGCCAATTCGTAGTCCGTTCCTTGCGTTTGCATCAGCCAGGTATTCTCGCGAAAGCCGCTCAACAGTCGCGATTTGGCCGCAGCGAGCAAGCGATCTCGCTCTCCAACGCTCAGCACTTCGTCTTGCTTGATTGCTGCGAGCAACTTTTGCGTTTCGGAAACATCGAAACTAACCCAGCCATACGGCGGCAGATAGGCTTCGAGCTTGCAATGCGACGGTGAATTCTTTGGAAAGAGCGAAATCCCATAGGTGACTCGCGTCGGGTAGCCGAGCGCCCTGCCCATAGAAGCGCAAAAGCCGTGATAGTCGCTGCAGTGCCCGTGATGATTGGCCATTGCATGCAGCGAACTTGCCTGAAGCGAAGCGTCTACGTGGTCGTATTTGAAATCACGGATCACGTAGTCCATCACCGTTTCCATGTCCTCCAATGGATTGCCGCGATCTGGAAGTATTTGCGAGACGAGTTGGTGGAATCGCTGATCCACGACGACTGCCTGGGTTTCACCACGGCAATATCGCGTGAAGGCTTCAGGCCAGGCATCGACCGAGCAAATCTGCTGCGGATCGATCTTCCACTCCAATTGCCAGACCTTGGCATGGAAGCGATGGCGAATGATCTGGGCGCCCTGCGGATCGTCGAATTCAAAGTAGGCGAACTTGTTGCCATATTTGGGTTCGACGTGGATCGTCGGGACGACTTCGAGCGGAAAGGTAGACCAGTCGTTTTTTTCTACTTCTTGACTGTGGTTCGTCGGTGGAATCGGAACCCAGACTTTCAACTTGTGCGTGTGATACGGCGGAGTCACGACAAGCGAAAAATCGACATCGTACTCAACCGATTCACTACGATCGGCCTGATACGGCTGGGCGGGATCGAGAGTGACGCGAGAGAGCGTTGGCTCGGCAGCTGCGGCGGCGGAAACCAGGGAGAAATAGAGCGTGAAGAGAAAGATGAAAATCCGCATACGGTGGGACTCTTGGCGATCACGTGACAAAGAGACATTCAAACGATCATTGTAATCATCGCCGCAATTCGCTTCAAACGGAGCGAATGAATTGCCTGCAGGGAAGCATCGCCGCGCTGAGCGGTCGCAAAAATCGAGGAAACTGGCCTTGTGCTGGAAGGCGGATCGCCGGTATTTACCTGCGGCGAATGCTGGGCGCCAGAAATGGGCCTGGAAATTTGCTAGCAACCTCGTCGTCAATTACGCGGGAATCTGTATCGATTGCGCAGAAGTTGAGCTTGACGCGGTTAGAGATAATCCGTAATTAACCCCACCGCTACCAGGACCCGTACGGAAATGTTCCGTCGGTCGTCGAGATCCGCGTGGATCCACGACGGTGGGAAATGGGCCGATTTGCCGGATGTTGCGGGACGGAAAGCAAGTCGCACTTGGGGGCGTGAGATAAACAGATGGAAAATGGAATTCCTCAGATGATTTGGCGGGCGGTTGAACGCCCCAATCATTTCAATCAGACAAGGAGAGTCGCGTTGAATTCCGCCGTGAAATCGTTGACGTATTGCCTGGTTGCGACCGCACTCATGTGGTCCAGCGCCAAGGCACAGGACTTCGGCAATCAAGTCGACCTGCGAAAACAGCAAGAAATGCTTCGCGATGCTCGGCAGGCGATGCGACACGGCGACTTGGATCAAGCGGAGTCGTTGATCAACGGCGCTTCGCAGTTCCAAACGCCGAACGATCCTCTGTATGACAAGTTTCGCGACACTCCGGCGAAGGCGAAAGCCGCGCTGGAGGAGTTACGCTTCGCAAAACTGCCTGGGCAAAACGAGCTAACCGCCGCCATGCGAGGCAATCCTCAATTGGAAGCGGAGACCTTGATCGGTCAGGCACGCACAGCTCTGGCCAATGGCCAATCGCTGGCTGCGGTCGAACTGTATCACAAGGCCGCCAAGCTGGACTTTAAGTTCGCTCCCGGCGCCTACAACACCGAAAGTCTTCGCGAAGACTTGATCACGGCCGGCATTCAGCCGAGCATGCTGATGCCGCAAAGCGCACCGACGCGAACGCCGCCGGTCGCCGAGCCTTCTTCCGTTGACAATCCTTATGCGAATCAATTTGGTCCTAGCAGCTTCCAATCGTCTGGCCCTGACGCCGCGAAAAAGTTGATGCTAGACGCACGGCTTGAACTGGCTCGCAGCAACATGGCGGTCGCACGCCGCCTGGTCGATCAGGCTCGCAGCTTGGGTGTGATCTTCCCGGCCGGCCAAGATTCTCCGGAAAAAATTGACGAGCTGATTCATCGCACCGAAACGGTCTACCGAAATCCTCCGGGACCTCAGGCGGGCAAGATGTTCTCGGCTGTCATGCTGGAACAAGCGGCGGGACTGATCGCCTACGATCAACTGGGTGACGCCGAGCGATTGATTCGCCAGGCCGAACAGTTGGGGGGCGACTACAGCGAAGCTCGCTTTACGCCGGATCAGTTGAAAAGCGAAATCGCGCGTCGTTCGCAGAACGTCGGCGCCGCTCCGATGCGAAATATTCCGCCGGCCAATGTACCGGCTGGAGCTTCGGCACACGATCAACAGCAAGCCGTTTTGGCGCAAGCCAAAGCCGCGATGGACGGGGGCAACTTGGCCGCCGCCGAAATGTACTTTGAACAATCCAAAGGCATTCGGGTCAATCCTCGCGAATACGTTGCAGGCGATCTGCGTCCTGAAATCATGATGATGGAGTTGGATCGCGCCCGCGGCGGCGTTCGCCTGGCTTCAGGCGAAGCGACGGCCGGATTCGCCGGGTCGCAAAGCATCTATCAACCGGAATTTGACGAATCTCGCAACGTTCCCGCCGGCGCCAACATGAACGCCGAATGGAATGCAGGCGGCGATAATCCCGGCTTCCAGCTGATGGGCGACGGCGAACTTGCTCTGAAGATGGGGGACAAGGTTCGCGCTCGTCAAATGTTTGAGGCGGCCTGGAAGCATAAAGATTCGCTGGATCCGCAAAGTCGTCAGCGTTTGCAAGACTATCTACGCTACAGCACGCAGCCGCTCGGCCGAGAAGTTCAGCAAACCAGCAGCGCTCCTTCGCCGCTGGAAGCTGTCGACGCCGAACAGCAAGTTCTGCAGCGTCAGTTGTTCGCCGAGGTGACTCGCGAACAGTCGAACGCCGACCGCATGCGTGAAAGCAATCCGAAGGGGGCTTTGGAATTGTTGGTGCAAGTGCGCCAGCGGGTCGCCGATTCGGCGGTTGATTCCAAAGTGAAAGATCAGTTGCTGGCTCGCATCGATCGCAGCTCGGAAGGGCTGAAGAACTATATCGAGATCAACCGAGCTCAAATCGAACTGGATGAGCAGAATCGCGCGATTGACGAATCAATCAGCGAGAACCGCCAAATCAAGGTCGAAATCGAAGGACGCTTGGTCAAGATTACGGATCAGTTCAACGAGTTGATGGATCAGTTGCGTTGGGAAGAAGCGGAAGTTCTGGCTCGTCAGGCCCGCGAAATTGCTCCGAACGAACCGATCGTGCAAAACATGTTGTGGAAAGCGAAGACGGCTCGCCGGATGCACAACAACATGATTTTGGCGGATAAGAAGGAATCGGGCTTTATCAACGCGATGATGAGTACGGAAGAATCGGCCATTCCTTACGACGACCGAAATCCGATCACCTTCTCCGATGCTCAACAATGGAAAGAACTGACCGCGTCGCGTAAGAAGTATGACGCACGTACGGCTCAGATGACCGACGATGAGATTCGCATTCGCAAAGCTCTCAAAGCTCCGGTCGACTTGAAGTTCAATAAGCAGCCGCTGCAAACGGTCGTCGACACGCTGGCCAGCGTCGTCGGGATCAACATCATCATTGATGAAGCAGGCCTGCGCAGCGAAGGGGTGACCCCGAGCCATGAAATTACGATTAACATGAACACGCCGGTTCGCCTGGAAAGCGCTTTGTTGCATATCCTGCAGCCGCTTCGCCTGGCGTATGTGATCGAAGGGGAAGCCCTGAAAATCACCGGCGAATCGTTCCGCAGCCGTAAGATGATTCAACAGACTTATCAGGTAGCGGACCTGGTGATTCCGATTCCGAACTTCATGCCGAGCTACAACCTTGGTTTGGCTGGCGCCTTGAAATCGGCTTACGAAACGATCGGTTACGGCGGCGTTCAATCGTTGCCGGCGGCCAACGGCATGGGCACATTCGCCGGCGGCGGCGGAAATACGAACGGTGGAGTGCTGGGACAAAATCTGCCGCCGGGACTCATCCCCGGCGTGGGAATGGGGAGCGGTCAGGTTCAGTCAGGCACGCCGCAGGGTGGTAATTTCGGTTTCCCCGGCATGGGCGGTCCTGGCGGCATGGGCGGCGGCGTTCAGCCCGACTTTGACTCGCTGATTCAGTTGATCACCACGACGATCGAACCGGAGTCGTGGGAAGAATTGGGGGGCCCCGGCGCCGTCTCACCTTTCGCGACCAACCTGAGCCTGGTTGTCAGCCAGACGCAGGAAGTTCACGACAAGATCGCCGACTTGTTAGAGCAACTGCGACGTCTGCAAGACTTGCAGGTGACGATCGAAGTTCGCTTCATCACGTTGAACGACAACTTCTTTGAACGTATCGGTATCGACTTCGATCTCGACATCAAAGACAACACCTCCGGCATCGGCACCAATCGCGGAAGCGACGGTAGCCCGAGTATTACGATCGGTTTGGATCAAACGGGTAACCCGACCTCCGATCTCGACTTGTCCTTCTCACAGAACAGCTTCGGCAATACGGTGCCTGCCATCGGCGGTCTCGGTGCTGCGGCGGGTTCGATCGGCGGCAGCTTCGGCTTCGCCATGTTGAGCGACATTGAAGCGTTCTTCGTCATGCAGGCCGCCCAAAGCGACTTGCGGTCGAACGTAATGCAAGCTCCGAAAGTCACGTTGTTCAACGGTCAAACGGCCTTCGTCACTGACTCGACGCAGC
The DNA here is from genome assembly GCF_024584705.1 of Blastopirellula sp. J2-11. GTDB lineage: Bacteria > Planctomycetota > Planctomycetia > Pirellulales > Pirellulaceae > Blastopirellula. The sequence continues at coordinate 5,480,006 of NZ_CP097384.1, read as the reverse complement.
GTCCGTTCGTCACCAGCGTTACGCCGGTGGTGGGCGACTTTGCGGCGGCTCAACAGCCGGTGATCGTGGTGCTTAACGAAGGCACTTCGCTAACGGTCCAAGCGGTTGTTTCCGCCGATCGTCGCTTTGTACGCTTGACGCTGGTTCCGATGTTCAGCCAGATCGGCGAAGTGGACACGTTCACCTTCGAGGGAACGACCTCCTCACGAGCCGATTCAACGGTGGAAGATCCGGATGCGGCGGACGGCGGTACGACCACCGACAACGAAGAAGAACAGATGACCGGTACGACGGTTCAACAACCGGAGTTCTCGATTATCACGGTGACCACCACGGTCAGCGTTCCCGACGGCGGTACGGTGCTCTTGGGCGGTATCAAACGCTTGAGCGAAGAACGTCGCGAAGCGGGCGTGCCGATTGTGAGCAAACTGCCTTACATCAACCGCTTGTTCCGCAACGTTGGTATCGGTCGCTCGACGCAAAGCTTGATGATGATGGTGACTCCGCGAATCATCATTCAGGAAGAAGAAGAAGAAAAACTTGGCTTGGGCGACATAGGCGGCTAGCCGACAGAAATTGGAAGAAGCGTGACCTCCGGCCGCCGTTAGTCGCACTCTTGTAGTGCGACTGCGGCGGCGTCTTTTTGCGCTCGTCCAATTTCGTGTAAACTGGGGCCAGACAATTTACTTCTTCAAAGGGCGGAATCATGGCGAAGTTTGTTCTCGTGTTGGCGGCGCTGAGCGGTCTGACCGGCGTCGCGGCCGGCGCAATGGGTGATCACTCGCTGCAGGCGCATCTCGAGGCCCAGAAAATTATCGATGTCGAGAAACCACGAGAGCGACTGGAAATCGGCGTGCGCTATCAGATGTATCATGCGGCGGCGCTGATCGGCGTCGGCGTGCTGTTGTTGGCCAGCGATCGAGGCAGAATCGCCGCGATCTTCTCGGCTCTGTGCTTCTTCGCCGGCATCCTCGCCTTTTCTGGAACGCTGTACGCGTTGGCGTTCACCCAAAACGAATCGCTGGCGATGATCGTACCTTTTGGCGGCATGGCCTATTTGATCGGATGGGGAGCTTTCATCGTTGCCGGATTGCAGGCTCGACCGCATGGCTCCGACGCAGAATAGCGAGTTTGCAATGCTGAATGGGAAGACGATTTTTTGGATCATTATCGGCGTCTTTGCCGGATTTTTGACCGGCTCGCTGGTCAACCTAATGATCGTGCTGACGTCGCTCCTGTTCTATGTTCCGCCGGATGGAATGGACTGGAACGATCAGGCCGCCGTCGCCCAGTTCATCGGCGGCTTGCCGATGGGAGCGTTTCTGTTTGCCTTGGCGGCCCATGGCGCACACAGTTTGGTCGCGGGTTGGATTGCTGCGGCGATTGCTCGTCCCTTCCGGTATACGGCGGCATTGATTGTCGGATCGCTGACGCTTGCCGCCGGGGCTCTGAATTTGCAAGACATCCCGCATCCCGCTTGGTTTGGTTATGTCGATTTGCTGCTGTATCTGCCGCTCGCGGCGCTGGGCGCTACTCTGGTAAAGCAGCAACCTAACGTGAAGACGGATCAGGAACCTGAGACGGCTTAAAATTGCTGACGCACCCATTGTTCCAGATCAAATTTCAAGCGTCCCTTGGCGATCTCTTTATCGAGCGTCTTGTTCGCTTTTTCGACCAGCTTGGGCTCGTAGCTTTCGATCTTCTCCGCGACTTCGTCTTTCAGTTCGTGCCCCAGCTTTTCGATCAATTGGCCGTTGGCCAAGCCGACTCGCTGGAGTTCAAATTGCAGCATGGTGAGATCGGCGGCGGTGACTTGCGGTTGTAACTCGCCCGAGATGAGCAGCCCGAGCGTGTTCCATTTGACTTTGGTCTCGCAGTCGAGCGTCATCCGAATCGTCGCGTCGGCGACGGCCGAGATCCCCATCAGGCGAACGCCGCGGTTCCATTCTTGCAGTTCGGCTTCGGCGGTGACTTTCACGATGACGCTGAGCCGCGTGGTGATCTTGTCCCCTTGGACGTCGAGCGAATCGACTTCGACTTGGATATCGTCCGTTGGATGGATGATCTGTACGTGATACCGTTTCCAAGTGCCGTGATTCTCCGGCTTCTTACGTCGCTCGACTCGAAAGTCTTTGAAACTGCCCCGGAATTTCACCCCTTTGGTGAAATCCTTTTGCCCGCCCCACTTGCGATCGTCGCTATAGGTTGGGGGAATATTTTCCAGGGCGATCCACTTCGCTACGCCTGACAGAAACGCGTTGGGCTCGGCGTAGACCGGCGCCGCCGCTAGCAATAGCGTCACGAGAGCTGCGAATTGTCGCAGTTGCGGCATAAAAAAAGTCCCGAATCGGCCGAGTAACATAACTCATTACCGTATGTCGGGACGTTTGGTTCGGCAAAACCAGCTGGTTAACGATTATTCGTGTGGGAAGGTCATGCGCCACGGGTCGAGCGCCTTGTTCAGATCCGTTTCGGCGATCTCCCCCTGCTCTTTCGCAAGTTCGCGAATCGTCTTGCCCGATTTGAACGCTTCTTTCGCCATGGCGGCCGCTTTGTCGTAGCCGATCAGCGGGTTCAAGCTGGTGCACATTGACAAGCTTTGCTCGACCGATGCGTTGCACGCTTCTTCGTTCGCTTCGAGCCCATCGCTGCAGAATTCGACAAAGGCGTCGCACGATGAGGCTAACAAGCGAATGCTTTCCAGCGTCGTTTGCCCCATCACCGGCATCATGATGTTCAATTGGAAATTGCCGCCGGTGGCGCCGCTCATGGTGATCGTGCCGTCATTGCCGATCACTCGGGCACAAACCTGCATCATGCTTTCACACATGACCGGGTTCACCTTGCCGGGCATGATCGAACTGCCGGGCTGCCGATCGGGAAGCACGACTTCAAAGAATCCGCAACGCGGGCCGCTGCCGAGCCAACGGATGTTGTTGGAGACGTTGAACAGCGTATTGGCGATCGTCTTCAAAATGCCGTGGCATTGCACCAGGCCGTCACGCTGTGCGTTGGCCTCAAAGTGATTGACCGCTTCGACAAATGGAATGCCGGTGCCGGTCGCCAGTTCGACGGCGACTCGTTTCGAGAATTCAGGATGCGTATTGATGCCGGTGCCGACCGCCGTGCCGCCGACGGGAAGCTCCAAAACGGCGTCTTGCGCAACGCGGGCACGTTCGATGGACAACTCGATCTGTCGAGCGAATCCGCCAAACTCTTGCCCTAGTCGCAGCGGCGTCGCGTCCATCAAGTGGGTGCGGCCGATCTTGATGATCTTGTCCCACTCCATCGCTTTTTTGGAGAGCGACTCATGCAGATTTTCGAGCGCCGGCAGCAGATGATTTTCGATCTGCATCGCGACGGCGACATGAATTGCGGTGGGAAACGTATCGTTGGTGCTTTGGCCCATGTTGACATGGTCGTTGGGATGAACCGGCTTCGCCTGGACGAAGCGGTCTCCGCCGAGGATCTCGATCGCGCGATTGCTGATCACCTCGTTGACGTTCATGTTGCTGGAAGTGCCGGAGCCGGTCTGGAAGACGTCGATCGGAAACTCGCCGTCATATTTTCCTTCGCGAACTTCAATCGCGGCGTTCAACAGCGCTTCGACCTGTTGGTCGGAGAGTGGATTTTTGCCGGTGCCGGTCAGTTTGCCCAAGTCGCGATTGGCGACGGCGCAGGCATGTTTGACCCAGCCCATCGCGTGAATCAAAGCCGGCGGCAACGTCCAGCCCGAGATCGGAAAGTTCTCGACGGCCCGTTGCGTTTGGGCGCCGTAGTATGCCTTCGCGGGGACCTTAACGTCTCCCATCGAGTCTTTTTCGATGCGATATTCGGACATGTGGCGGATTTCCAAGAGATGGGGGCTGAATCGCCAGGCGACAGAAAAACTCGGCCTGATTGCCGTCATCTTACCTTTGACGACGGGAACCGAAAACCGGCGGCGAAGCAAATCTCACGAGACCAAGGTCGCAATTTACTTATCGCTGGCCCCATAGGCGATCGCCGTTTTGGTGGGAGCGGCGGGACGGACCCAAGCCGAAAGTTGAGCAGTCGCTTCAAAAAAGTCTTTCGCCATTTCCGCCGCCGCGGCCGGATAGCGTTCGCGGCGATCGCCGTATCGGAACGAAAATTCAGCGGCGATCACCTCCCCTGCTCTGCCGGCGGTCCACAGGATCACCGCGACTTCCGCTTGGACGCGTTCCCCCTTTTTATCGCCAAAAATGAACTCGGCGCCGCGATAAACGCGTTCATGGGGACGAAAGTCATTCACCACGCAAAGGGGGATCTGCTTCCGCTTTTTTTCGCTCCACGGCAGCTGCTTGAGCCCAGGGAACAACCGGGCGGCCCCAGAGACGTCGGCCGGCGTATCGCGACTGCTTTTGACAATCGCGACGCCGCTGTGCGAAAAGCGACTATGTTGGATCAGCGACCTGCTGTGGTCGCTCGAAAGCAAGAGGAGATCTTCTTCCAACTTTTGCTTGTGCTTCACTTTTTTCGCCGCTGCAACATCGGCGCCCGAGGCGACATACCGATCGACGTCGCGCATCTTCAGCGTGTACTCGGCCGTTTTGCCGCCGCACGTTTGTCGCCGGCGAAGCACATGTCCATGCAGCAACCGTAGTTCATGATCCGGCGAATCAAGAAAGACGATCTCCCGCTCTTCCGTCAGTTGCAGCGACGCCGTTTGCACGGCGTCGCGCGAGTTGCCATGCGCGAAAAAGCAAAGGTCGACCCAAAACTGAGTCACCGCCTCGTCGAGATCCACGAACTTTTTCGGTTCGAGCATCACTTTGTATTCGCGCGAGACGATCGGGATTTTTTTCATAGGAGCCGCCCAGTGGCGCGTGGTTTATTGATCAAAAACAAGGTCGAAATACCGCAACTTCAAATTGCCCGCGGCCAGCCGTTTACGCGCGATCGATCGGAAACGATAATACGTCTGCGAGCGACCTTGCACCGGTCTTAACCATTAACAAGCGATCCATGCCCAGCGCCGTACCGCTACAAGCAGGCAGGCCATATTCCATCGCGTCCAACAGGCGACTCGCTTCTGGCAACCGATGTTTGCCATCCTCACTGCGGGCCTGGTTGTTCTTCTGATTTCGCTCTCTTAAAAGTTTCGCATCCAGTAATTCATGATAGCCGTTGGCGAGTTCCATGCCGTGCACATACAACTCAAATCTTTCGGCGACCGGCGGATCGCCGCGGCTGACTTGCGCCAAAGCGGCCTGCGATGCGGGATAGTCATACAAGATCGTCGGAGCCGCGGCGCCCAAGTGGGGCTCGATCAGCTCGGTCAACAACAACTCTAACAACAAGTCGCGATCCGATCCGTCGTACGAGTCCGGAGTCGGAACTTTACTTTGCAATGCGACCGACAGCAGTTCGTTTCCGCTGGCGCGATGCGGATCGACCCCCAGATGCTGCTGAAACGCTGCTGCATATGTCAGCATCTCGACGTTGGCGCCCAAGATTTCGCCGGCCAAATCGGCCAGCAGTTGGCGTCCGGCCGCGTAGTCATCGCCGACACGATACCATTCGAGCATCGTGAATTCGATATTGTGCCGCTCACCCACTTCCGCGCCGCGAAACGCTTTGCTGATTTGAAAGATCGAAGTCGCGCCGGCCGCCAACAGCCGCTTCATCCCAAACTCGGGCGACGTTTGCAGCCACAGTTTTTTCCCTTCCTCCGGACGACGGGGATCGGGGAACAGCGTCACGCTGAGCGGATCCAAGTGACGATCGATCACGCTATCGTGGGAGAGGAGCGGGGTTTCGACTTCCAGAAAGTCGCGTGTTAGGAAGAACTGACGCACTTGTTGCAGCAGCTCACTCCGCGCATGGAGCAGTTCAAGCGAACAGGTAGGTCGCCAATCTGCATGGCTGGCGGAAACGTCAGGCGTCATCGGCGGCTAAATTGGCGGCGAAGGAAAATGCGGTGATGGAACACTAGTTTACTTTAAATGTCGTTGGCAAGCTGCTGGCTAATAAACGCGACTGTAGAGCGAATAACAGGAAATTGCCAGAATTTGAGAGCGACATGAGCAAGTCAATAAAGCAGGGACTCTACGACCCGCGCTATGGCGAGCGCGCGATTTCGAGGTGGGGGTTTTTCCTCGTTCCCTTTGCAACGCTCACGGCATTGCTGCTCGCCGACAATTATGGCGAATTGGAACGCTTTTTACCGCTGGTCCTTTTGATCGGCGCGTGCTTGTTCGGCACGTGTCTGATTTGTCATTTCGCCATTCAACATTGGGCGATGATCGAGTTTGATCAAGACTCGCTCTTGGTCGTGCGGGAAAAAAAGGAGATCCGCTTACCTACATCGTCGGTCGCGAAAATCGATTGGTCGCACTGGGATGGTATCGTGCTCTGGACGGACGATGGCCTGCAACTTCAACCGGGTAGAACTTCAGACCGCGAGCAACGTTTGCGTCTCTATCGTTTTTTACGAAGCAGCATTCCGGAAGAACGCCAGCGACATTGGCCGCAGTTTTGCCAAAAGAATCTCGACTGGCTCGATGCCTGGCATCGGCAAAATCGAGAACCCCAGCAGGGCGAGTTTTTAATGACGCGGCGCCTGTTCGACAGAAATTGGTTTTGGGTGATTCCCCTCTCTCTGCTCGACGGCGGAATCGCTGCCGTAGTGTCTACGCATTGGGAACTTGCCGTGGCGATTCCGCTGTCAATGTTGACGTTGTTGGCGTTCGCCAGAATGGTCCTTCCGCCGGGCGGGGAAGTTCGGCCGAAAAACACGATCGCCAATTGGTGGTTGCCCCTCTGTATGTTGCTGATAAACATCGTGGGCGGCTTCATGTTGGGCGCAATCACAGCGTTCCGATCGAATGTCTCCGGCTACGTTGCGATTGGCGAGTCTGCATTGCTTGCTGCGGGGATCATGGGAGCGTTGGTTCTTTTCGCAGGCTTTTTATTGGCGGCTTGGATACAAGCCAACCGCTTTCCGATTAATCGAGCAGCCGATCAATGGGCGACGTTGGCAGAAGAACTACGAATCGCAGAAACCCATTCCAAGACCGGCTAAGTCACGCCAATTGCGCCAACACATAAGGCCCTTTCGGAATCACCGCGATCGACGCATCTTCGCCATGCTCGATCAGCGCACTTTCCATCGCCGCTTCCACACTTGTCGCCGGCTCCACAAACAGTTGACTCAGCCGCTCGGCCGGGATGCCTTCAGAAACCATGACGATCTTCGCCTGACGCGCCGCTTTGGCGAGTTCTTCTAATTGCCACTGATCCATCACAAAGCAATCGGGATCCAGGATCGCGGTCATGAACGCATCGAGACTGTCGTACTGGCTAAAGAGCGAAGTAAACGGCGGGCTGCCGATCCCTTCGGTGAGGCTGGCGGCGACGATGATCGTGCCTCCCTTCTTCACGACTTTGGCGGCGGCGACCATCGCTTTTACCGATTGATAGAAGGTCGTATCCAACGGATAGCCGGCGCTGCTGGTGACGACGATATCTGCCGGCTGATCGAGCGTATCGACGACGACATCGCGGACAAATTCGACCCCTTCTTCAAACGCGGCGATCATGTCGCCGGCGACAAATTTTAATGGCCGGCGATGCGCGTCGATCACCACGTTGATGATAAAGTCGCAGCCTGCGGTTTGAGCGATCGAAGTGTTCTCGAAATGAACCGGATTATCGACCAGGCAACCCATCGTCGCGTTTTCATGTTCCAGAAAGCGAGGGGAGTGCCAGGCGCGAATCGTGTCGATGTGCGCGATGCCGGGACAGATCAATTTGCGCCCGCCGGAGAAGCCGGCCATGAAGTGAGGCTCGATCAAGCCGACAGTGATCTTTAGGTCAGCTTCGACATAGCGCCGGTCGATCCAGATCGGCACGCCGTTGGGGCTTTCGCCCAGATAGGCATGTTCGTCCCGGTTCTCGCCGAAGTGGTTTTCGATCCGGTAGTTGTCGACGATATGTTGCCCGACCATCTCGACCAGTTCTTCGCCGTGATTGGGACGATGAAGCCCGGTCGCGTTGAGGATGACAATCTTGTCGCGAGGGATGCCGGCGCCTTCCAGGATCTCCAGCGTCGGCCGCAGGATGATTTCGTTGGGGACGGGACGCGTGATGTCGCAGATTACGATGCAGGCGTCCTTTTTCCCTTGGGCCAGCTTGGCCAGCGGCGCGGTTGCCTGAGGTTGTGTCAAGACTTCTAGTAGCGACGCTTTGGGGTCGGCCAGCGGCGGAGCATCTTTGTAAGCGAGCGTGCGGACATTGCCGTTATCGGGGATCTCAGCGACCAAGCCATTACGACCATACTCCAACTTGACCTTCATGCGGGCACTATCTTAGGGGCGGGATCAAAAAAGAGGGACGCTTGAATTCTACCACTATTCGCTGGGCGCACAAAAAAAGCCCGAACGCGGCGGTCCAGGCTTTTTCGAGTGTGCGATTGCAGAACGAAACGACTAGGTCGCTTCCTCTTTCGCCTTCTTCTTTTTCTTCATCGAGATTTTGATGACGCGCGTCTTCGGAATGCCGATCGGCGAGTCGGTCTCGGGATTGAATTTGCCGGCTTTGCGCATCTGTTCGAGGCGTTCAACGCGGGTCAAAACGCTGCGAGACGAAATGCCGCCGCGCTTCACTTTCAAGCTTTTGTCGATGGTCACGGTTCTATCTCCGGTATAAGGAAACGGCCCGAATCATCTTCTAGAGCCGTCAATTGGTCGCGTGGAAACTTCCCAGTTTATCGATTTCTGCGGCCGCGACAAGGGCCAATAGCTACGGTTCCTACGGAGCCCTATCGCGTATCGATCTCTTTGATCCCCATGATCAGCGTCAAAAAGTCGCGCATCGTCTGGGGACGATCCTTCGGATTGACCTGAATGCAGCTATGAATCGCTTTCGCTAACCGAGGGTCAATGTAAGGGCGAAACGCGGTGATATTGCGAGGCGCAATCGTATCGTGCTGCAGAGCGTCTTTTCCGGTGCCGGTTTGGGCGATCCAGGGAAGCTCGTAAGCGCATAGTCGGTAAGCGGTTACGCCAAAAGCAAAGATGTCGGACCGCTGATCGGTCGGCCGGCGGCGAACGATCTCAGGAGACATATAGTTGGGGGTGCCGGTGCGGTTGCCTGCGGTCATGAATTCGGGCTTGGCCGGTAAGCTGAGACCGAAATCGATCAGTTTCACCGTTTTGCCGTCGCGAGAAACGATGAAATTGCGGGAACAAATATCGCGGTGGATATATCCCTGTTCGTGAACGTAGGCCAAAGATTCCGCCATTTGCCGCAGCAGATTTAGCTGTTCCCCTTCCAGGTGCGGATCATGGTCGTTGCACATCGCCTGGAGTCCGCGCCCCTCCACCATTTCCATCAGCACATACTGCTGGCCGTTGACCAGCAAGCCATGTTCGTAGGCTTCGGCGATGTTGGGGTGTTTCATGCCGCAGGCAATTTGGCCTTCACAGGGGCGTTTGAGCCCTGAAAAACGGGAGTCAAAAAATTCCTGTTTCTCTTTGTCGAGAATTTTCAGGCCGTAGACGCGACCAGTCGAGTGTTCGCGCACCACCATAAATTCGCTCATCGTGCCGGTAATCGACTCGCGAATTCGCTCAAAACGAGCCGGAATATCGAGTCGGTTCGACTTGAAGAGCGCCGCCAACTTGTCGAGTAGCTTCATGGGGGCAATGCCTAAGAGCGGCGAAAGGTATAGCAGCGCCCGGGATGTGCGACCGCTGGCCTGGTCGCCGTGCGCCTGTTGTCTGTTCCATTTACCACTTTAAGTGGGGAATGACTCGGGGGCAAGATTGCGGCGTTACCGCCGCGCAGCAAGTCGCTCGGCCGCCTCGTCCTGCAGTGCGTCGTCGGGCGCCAAAAAGCGGCAGGCTTCCCAATGGGCGGTCGCTTCGTTCCCGCGTCCCATTTGGTCTAGCAGGCGGGCCAGATGATATTGTGCGTCAAAATAATCGGGATAAATCGCAATTGCGGCCTGAAATTGGGTGACCGCTTCGTCGAGTTTGCCCAATTCGACCAGCGTACAAGCCAGATTGCTGCGGGCTTCGACGAATTCAGGCTCGCAATCAATCGCGGCGGCGTATCGTTCGATCGCTCGTTCGGCCTTGCCGCTGCGATAGTAGAGTTCGGCAAGCTGAAAGTAGAGTTCGGCCGACTCTTCCATGTCGGTAGCCGCGGCTTCCAACGCTTCGACAGCCGCGTCAAATCGCCCGGCGTCTTCATACTCGGCCGCCAAGTCCACCAGCGCCGCAGGCGTACGACGTGGCGTCGAGGAGGCGTTTTCGGTCAGTTCAGGAAGCCAATCAGGCTCTAGCTTCTCAAAATCGATCCGCATTTGTCCCCCCGGCTCGATCAGTCCTTCGCCTTGACGAAGCAGAACGTTGCGGCCTTCGACGATGATCGAAAGTTGCTCAAGCGGACGATCCACGCAACTCGACAAGTTTTGCAGCGATGCAAGTTGTCGTTCGATATGATCGGCCGAAGTACCGGCGGCGAGCAGTTGGGCGAGTCGCTGCGCCGTGGCGACTTCGCGGATGTCGAAATAGGGAAGTTTGCGGACTTCGCGGACCGGCTGAATCAGGCCGCGGCGTTGCCAGCGACGAATGATCGCTTTGGAGACGCCGAGCAGATCGGCCAACATCGCTGGCGTATAAAGACGTTGGATCCGCTGCTGCGTTTCGAGCAAGCCGAGCCGCTCCCAGAGGGTCGTCTCTTGGATGATCTCGATCCGCCCATCCGCCGCCGCTTGTTGGATCGCGGCGGAGGGGAAATCAATTTCGCCGAAGATTGGCAAGTCGTTTTCGCCGATCACCAGCAAGTCGATGTCGACGGTCGGGCGCTCCACCGCTTTGGCGCCGGCGGCGGCCAACAGGGCGGAAGCGTCTTTGCGAGACATGCCGGCCAACTTGCCAAGAAACGCCACGCGGCGACCAGTAAACGTCGCCGCGGTGTCGTGCAATTGCGTCATAGCTTGAACTAAGTCGGCCGTCAGGGCCATTTTCCAAAGCGTGTCAGGCTTATTTGCCCGGCATCTTTTCGATGACATGATCGATCAGACCATATTCACACGACTCTTCCGCCGACATGAAACGATCGCGATCGGTATCTTTCTCAATTCGGTCGATCGTGTGACCGGTGTGCTTGATCAAGATTTCATTCAGGCGATGTTTGATCCGCTTGAACTCGGTCGCATGGATCAAGATTTCTTCCGCGGTTCCTTGCATGCCGGCCAACGGTTGGTGAATCATGACGCGCGCATTGGGCAATGCGTGGCGTTTGCCGGCGGCGCCAGCGGTCAAAAGCACGGCGCCCATCGACGCGGCCTGACCGATGCAGTAGGTCGCCACATCGCAGGTAATAAACTGCATGGTGTCATAAATCGCCATGCCGGCGCTGACGCTGCCGCCTGGCGAGTTGACGTACAAATGGATGTCTGCGGCCGGATCTTCGGACTGCAGAAACAACATCTGCGCGACAATACAGTTCGCCATTTCATCGTTGACCTGGGTGCCCAGGAAGATGATTCGGTCTTTCAGCAGTCGGCTATAGATATCGTAGACGCGCTCTTCGCGTCCGCTCTTTTCAACGACGTAAGGAATCAAAGGCATCGTAGGGAAACTCCGTTCGGGAATATGACTGGATAAAAGCCGCGGCGATTGCGATTAGGCGTCGTCTTCGTCGCCTGATTCGCCGGGCGGCTTGGTCAAAATTTCGTCGACGATGCCATATGCCTTCGCGGCGTTGGCGTCCAGGTAAAAGTCGCGATCGGTGTCTTTCGCGATTTTTTCAATCGGTTGCTTGCAGTGATCGGCCAAGACTTGGTTCAGCACATCGCGGGTCTTGAGAATTTCGTCGGCTTGGATTTCGATATCGGAAATCTGGCCGCCGACGCCGCCGTGGGGTTGGTGAATCATGACCTTGGCGTGCGGCAGAATGAAGCGTTTGCCCGCTTCTCCGCCGGCCAACAGCACCGCTCCGCCCGATGCGGCCAAACCTACGCAGTAGGTCGAGACCGGGCAGGAGACCACTTTCATCGTGTCGTAGATGGCCATCGTCGAGGTGACGCTGCCGCCGGGCGAGTTGATGTAAAAGTTAATCGGCTTCCGGCGATTCTCACTTTGCAGATACAAAAGCTTCATCACCAGTTCGTTGGCGTTGCCGTCGTGAATTTCGCCTTGCAGAAAGACGATCCGATTTTCTAGCAACAGGTCGCCTAGCGTCATTTGACGCTGACGTTGGTACTCGGCGTAAGCCATTGCCGATGGGGAGCGAAAATCCGAAAACGGCGTGTTCATTGCACAAAGATCCTTCTCTAGAGACGGGTCGCTCCCCGCCGATCGACACGAGCGTCGCGGGGCTGATTTCTATTTTCTCGAAGTCGCGTCGTAAGACAACCGTGGGATCTCCCCAAGCACGCCGCCAGCTTGCGCATTTTCACATCGATGGTCGGCGTAACCGGCACTCTTTTCACAGCCGCGCTACCTACTTCATCTTGACGCACGCCGGCGAAATTATCACAATCCGCCGCCCTTTTGGTGAAGAAACGAAGTCTATGCGCCGAAGCTCCCAATTTGCCGTCCAGATGCTAGCGATTGCGACTTTTTTCGTGATCACGGCCATTTCATGCGCACAGGAAGCGGTTTCTGCAGCTGCGCCGGTTCCCACCAGTGCGACAAAGCTAGGCCCTCAGGGGCACGATTTCTCCCAGTTTGGGAGTTTTCAGACCAGGTCCACCGGTACCGAAGGCGCCGCGCCGGCTTGGATTCATGACGGCGAAATACCTCGGCAGGCAATCTACGAGAGATTTGGATTTTATCACTCCAATCCTGACGATCCCGCGCGGCATCAAGGAGTGGGGCAACCGCTTTACGGGACAAGTTGGCGAAATCGCCCTTATCACTTTGATTATCTGTTTGGGGTGGTCGAGACCAACGATCTAGAGCGAAACGAGATTTTGCTCCGCAGCACGCTGATTCAAGGGATTCGCCTGGGCTATGATTTTGATCATTACTGGGGAACCGAAATTCGCTTCGCCTATGGTGACGGCAAGCTCAGCTATGCGTCCAATCCGCTGCTTGATGGTAGTGCTCAGCTGATGATGTTTGACACCAATCTGCTGTATTATCCTTGGGGCGACTCGACTTGGCGCCCCTACGCAGCGTTGGGGTTGGGAGCTACCTATTATGGGTATGACGATGTGAACGGCGTTAATCGCGATCAAACCAATTTTTCTTTACCTATTGGGATCGGTTTGAAGCATTATTTTCGTCCTTGGCTCGCTTTTCGCTGCGAATTGATGGACAACATCGCGTTTGGATCGGGTGACGTCTCGACGACGCACAATTTCTCGTTTACTACCGGGATCGAATATCGATTTGGCGGTAGCCACTGGAGCTATACCCAGTAGGCGCCAAATGCGGTATTTCTAGGCACTCGTTGCGCGCGAATTCGGCGTTGCAGGCCGTCACATTGTCCAAATCTCGGAAAAAAACGACCTGCTAGCTCTGGCGCAAAATTTGCTGTTTCTTGGCGACTTAAAGATTCCGGTGCGTCCCTGCTCGACGAGCAGGTTTGTGCCGGATTAAATTTTTGGCAAAATCGACTGTGGGGCGCCCTCTTTCGTTTTCGCCTAGCCCCTACCCTCTCTCTCTAATTTAAGGCTATTTGTAGTGAGCAGCACGTCAAAAGAAAAAGCCAACGGCAGTTACGCCGTCTCGGGCAGCTCGGTGACGATCGGTGGTTCGCCTCGCATGGCGGCGATCTCGGCGGTCACCAATTACAAGCCCGCCAATCCCCCGATGAACTTCATCGAGACGACCACCCAAGATCTCTACGGCGCGAACGTTTTTGGCAAATCGGAAATGAAAGCCCGGTTGCCGAAGCCGGTTTTCAAATCGGTGATGAAAACGATGGAAGCGGGTCAAAAGCTGGATCCGACGGCCGCTGACATCGTCGCTTCGGCGATGAAAGATTGGGCGATCGAAAAGGGTGCGACTCACTACGCCCACGTCTTCTATCCGTTGACCGGCGCTACGGCTGAAAAGCACGATAGTTTTCTGACTCCGGACGGCGAAGGCAGCGCCGTCGCCGAATTCAGCGGCGCTCAGCTGATCCAGGGCGAACCAGATGGTTCGAGTTTCCCGACCGGCGGTATTCGCGCCACGTTTGAAGCCCGCGGTTACACCATTTGGGACGTCACCAGCCCGGCTTACATCTTGGAGAATGACAACGGTACGACTCTTTGCATTCCGACCGCGTTCGTCTCTTGGACCGGCGAAGCGCTCGACAAGAAGACGCCGGTTCTGCGTTCGATGCAGGCGTTGAACGTCCAAGCTCAGCGCGTGCTGAAGCTGTTCGGTTACGATGATGGCGCTCTGGTTTCGTCGACGGCCGGTCCCGAGCAGGAATACTTCCTGATCGATCGCAACTTCTTCTTCGCTCGTCCCGACCTGCTCAACGCCGGTCGTACGCTGTTTGGCGCCAAGCCGCCGAAGGGCCAAGAGTTTGATGATCATTACTTCGGCGCCATTCCGGATCGCGTGCTCGCTTTCATGCTGGAAGTCGAACGCGAACTGTTCAAGCTCGGCGTGCCGGTCAAAACCCGTCATAACGAAGTCGCGCCGTCGCAGTACGAAATCGCGCCGATGTTTGAGTTCGCCAACGTGGCGACCGACCATCAGCAACTGACAATGACCATGATGCGTCGCGTCGCTGAGAAGTACGGCATGACCTGCTTGATGCACGAGAAGCCGTTCGCCGGCGTCAACGGTTCTGGCAAGCACGTCAACTGGTCGATGGGAAGCAAAACGCAGGGCAACTTGCTTGATCCAGGCGATACCCCGCACGAGAACGCCAAGTTCCTGTTGTTCTGTGCGGCCGTGATCCGCGGCGTGCACAAGTATCAGGGATTGCTTCGTGCGGTTGTCGCAACCGCCGGCAATGATCACCGCTTGGGCGCCAACGAAGCTCCTCCGGCGATCATCTCGATCTTCCTCGGCGATCAACTGATGGACGTCTTTGATCAAATCAAGCAGGGGGGCGCCAGCTCGTCGATTCCGAAGGGAACGTTGACCGTCGGCGTCGATACGTTGCCGCCGCTGCCGAAAGACGCCGGCGACCGCAACCGCACCAGCCCGTTCGCTTTTACTGGCAACCGGTTTGAATTCCGTGCGGTCGGTTCGGGGCAGTCGATTGCCGGCCCCTTGGTTGCAATGAACACGATCGTGGCCGATTCGCTCGACTTCTGCGCTACGCAGTTGGAAGAAGCGACCGGCGGCGACCCGTCGAAACTGAACGCCGCTTTGCAGAAGCTGTTGACCGACATCATCACGGAGCATGGCTCGGTTGTCTTCAACGGCGACGGATACTCGGAAGAATGGCACGCCGAAGCCGAGAAGCGTGGTCTGGTGAACCGCAAAACGTCGGCCGACGCTTTGCCGGGTCTGGAATCGCCGGAAGTCAAAGCCCTGTTCTCCAAGTACAACGTTCTGAGCGAACGTGAGCTGGAAAGCCGGATGGAGACCTATCTGGAGCAGTACTGCAAGACGATCGCCGTCGAAGGCGCGTTGATGATCGAGATGGCCCGCACGCTGATCTTCCCCGCGGCGGTCCGCTATCAAGGCGAACTCGCTTCGACTTGCGCCAACCTGAAGATGCTGGGTTACGATTTCGACACCAACACGCTCGACAAGGTCACGAGCCTGGTCAAAGACTTGCAGGACGGCACCGCCGACCTGGAAGTCAAATTGGCGAAGCACGGTTTTGCGGACCTTAAAGAAGAAGCTCGCTACCTCTGCGACACCGTATTGCCGGCGATGCTGGTCGTTCGCGCCGCCGCGGATGATCTGGAAGGCATTGTGGCCGACGATATCTGGCCGCTGCCGACCTACCAGGAAATGCTGTTCGTCAAGTAAGCGAACCTTCGTTTGCCTGAGGATAAAATGAACGTCGGCCGCGAGAGAAATCTGGCGGCCGACTTTTTTTGCGCGCAGCGATAAATTATGCATCACGCCGCCCAGTCGACCACTTGCCGCCAATCTTCGTCCGAGGCGAAGAAACGGCGTGGAAGTTGGATCGCGCCAAACTGTCGATGGATCAGGATGATTCGCTCTGGCTGCACGTATGTCTTGGTCATTTCGTTCCACCGATATTTCATTCGCTCTCTCGGCGAAGTGCAGGTCAAATCAATATCGGTGATGGTCCAGCGCTCGATGACGCCTACGACTTGATCACGGTACCAATTGCGGAGGGTTCGAAAGGACTGCCAACTGATCCACGCGATGGATCCCGCGGCCGCGGACCAAACAGCAGTCTCAGGCGTGAACAGGAAGGGCTCAGAACGGAACCACGCCTGTATGGCGATTGTGAGACCGATTCCCGAGGCAGTTACGAAGAGAACCAGATACACAAGCAAACTTTTCCAAGCGATATGCCAATAAGAATTCTTTGCTTCTTGCCAAGAGAGCTCGCCGCTGCCGACAATCGCTCCGTCCTCATCGTTTGGAACAGAATCGATTGCTGCGACTGCCGTTTCATGCCGGTTGTCGGGCGCCGCAGATAGCATGTAGGCGGAAATATTCCGTAGGGCGGCTTGATAGGCGGCTTTGCTTTCAAAAAAATGCGAAGGCGTCATCACTATCACGCCTATCCGCAAAGTAAGCACGATGACTTTTTGATTCGATGCGAGGCCTGAAAACTCCGACCAGCGATATTGTTGCGTACCTGTCGGTGTTTCAACACGAATTCCCGCAGAGGAAATCGTGATTTGCCGCGGCTCTGGGTTTTCCGCGAGGCGGCGTCGAGTTGTTCGCCATTGGGTATTGCACCAATACGACAATCCCACCAATGCGGACATCGCAACAACCAGGAGGCACAACAGGATCAGCATCAGGATCAGCATTAGGATGATTTTGCCTAGCGTCGTTCCTGTGATGAAAAGGAAAAGAATGCTGGGGAGGAGAATCGTCAGCAGCAGAAACTTCACCGTCCCACGGTTGAATAATGTAAGAAGGTACGAATTGTCCCAGTCCGCAGAGCTGAAGATTCCCTCGGCGACGATCGCTTCTTCGTTCGACACCGGGCCGCTGGGCGCCGCCGGCGATTGAAACGGATTGTCGCTCGCAGGGCTGTTCATCGTCGCCACCTTACTTCAAGTGTTCAAAGCGATCATAGGCTTGGCGCAGCGGGTGTTGATCTTGGCGCCCGTGAAAGTAAACGGCGACCCATTCGGCCAGACGTCGACCAAGTCGGCGGCAGCCGGCGATCTCTTTTTCCTGGCGCGGCTCGCCGGCTTGGATCGCTCCATAGTGCATCGTGTGCTGCGGACCGGCCAGGTCGGTCACGCCGAAGACCAGATATCCGTAGTTCATCAAAATTGCGTTCAGCGTCATGCAGGTCAGTTCTTGCCCGCCGCCCCACGAAGCGGCCGAGCTGAACGCGCAGCCGATCCGGCCGTCGCGCTGGCCCCAGTTTTCGAGCGGTTGGTTGTCCCACCACTGTTTCATTTGCCAACTGACAGTGCCGTAGTTGGTGGGGCTGCCAACGGCGATCCCTTCGCACCAATCGAGATCGGCGGTGGTCGCCTGATCGATCGATAACAGACGCACCTCGGCGTCCGGCACTTCTTGCGCGCCTGCGGCGACTTCGGTCGCCATTTTGCCCGTGTTGCCGCTGTTGCTGTGGTAGAGAACAAGAATCTTCGTCACGCGCCGTCTCCTGATTCGCTAGTAAAGTCAGCGGATATCTTCGAGGAGCCAAAGTCACGCGTCAACCAAGACCAGGTAGGACGGTTTAGTGATGTGAGCCCGCGTCAAAGTCGCCGCTCGCATTTCCGTTGGAAGTAGTCCTGTTTGCGCGAAAGACGAAGGGAACGTGGCCAAGCCGGCTGACGAAGCAACGGACCAGACCGCATTCATTGTTTGGGCGAACTCCCCAATCTTGTCTGTGGGTTAAGCTGCGTAGTTTAGAAGTCGATCCCCCAAGGTTGGACCGGACCGCTGCAATTTTTTATCGACTCGCCCAAATTGCCTGGGCGTTAAGCTGGGATGTTTGGCGAACTCGCTGGATCTCCAAAATGGGACCGGATTCATTTTTTGGGCGAACTACCCCATTTTGCCTGCAGGTTAAACTGCGTAATTTAATAGCCAACCTCAAAAGGTTGGACTGGACTGGACAGCCCCTTTTTTTCGGGCGGTTGGACTGGATTGGATCCGTGTATTTCGATGGCTCCCTAGTCGCCTTTCGCTCTTGCGAAAGATGCACCGGCAAGACGCTACTTTCGCGGGAGCGAAAGGCGACTATCTGGTTGGATCGGACCGCTAGTCACTTTTAGTAGCGTGAATTGCCAAAGAGCGTTGGAGCCAGTAGAAGCTGCCGACGGGCGCTCGATCCCAAACCGGAAGTGAAGTTCCCGTTTTCTTCTCGCCGTACGGCAATCGACCACGAATCTGTGCGCTTTGTCAACGGATAACGTTTGCTCCGGCAGGACATCTGATAGTCCCTGACAGACTTAAGAGAGCGTCCATGTTTCCGGTCCAATTTTCGTGCCGAACATCACTGAGGCCGGATCTACCGTTAGCGCATGCAAAACGCCAAAGTCATTGCTGACTTTGGCGTTTGCGTTTGTTTTCAATTTTCGGTCGCCAGGGTTTGGCGATCGGCGTCCGCTAGGCGGTGATCTTGCCGATTTTCACTTTGGTGAAAAGTTGGCGATGGCCCGTCTTGCGACGCGAGTTCTTGCGGCGGCGGAACTTTTGAATGACCAGCTTCGGGCCTTGAACCACGCCGACCACTTCGGCAGTGACCGAAGCGCCGTCGAGGACCGGCTTGCCGAGCTTCACGCCATCTTCGCCGGAGACGCAAAGAACCGACCCAAAGGTCAATTCGTCGCCAGCCGAGGCGTCGGCGCGGTAGTCGAGGCGCAGCTCCTGGCCTTCTTCAACTTTGATCTGCTTGCCGTCTTCTTTGATGATCGCGTACATGGCCGGAACCTGAGAACTTGCCAAATCAGTGATTTGCTGGTGATGACGGGACCGGCGACTACCAAGAGACGCCAGACTCGTTTGGGGAAACCTTCAAAGATATGAAAACCAGAGCCGCTTGTCGAGGCCCTAAGCGGCCCCGCTGCGTCAAATTCTGTGACGAGCGGGGCAAGTCGCCAAAACCCCTCCCCCTAGTGGCGGGCATTGCCGGTGGGGCGATCGTCAAAATGGAGCCGGCGGCCATCCGCATCGACGCATTCGACTTCCAGGTGTTCCGGATAGAACGATTCGCTGCCGTAGATCTGAACCACGATATTCGTGTCTTCTTCGATCCGGGCCAATTCGCGGCGTTTCTTGTTGTTCAGATAGGTCGCGACTTCGTCGTTGACCCGAATCGTCACATGCGAAGCGCCGTCGTGATGAGCGGCCGCCAACAGCATGCGGACGACCTCAATGGCCATGCTTTCGGCCGATTTGACCACGCCGCGTCCTTTGCAGCAGGGACAATCCTTGAAAACGCTCCGTTTCAGACTGGGGCGAATCCGTTGCCGGGTCATCTCGATCAGACCAAACGGGCTGGTTTTCAGGATCTTGGTGCGCGCACGATCTCGTTTCACCGAGTCGCGAAGGGCCCGCTCGACGTTACGGCGGTGCTTTTCACGACGCATGTCGATAAAGTCGTTGACCACCACGCCGCCGAGATCGCGCAGACGCAATTGGCGAGCAATTTCTTTGGCGGCCATCATGTTGAGTTGGTAGGCCGCTTCTTCGGCGGTGCCGTCATAGCGAAAATTGCCGCTATTCACGTCGATCGCGACCAAAGCTTCGGTCTGATCAATCACGATCGAACCGCCGCGACGCAGTGGAACTTCGCGCTGGTTGATGCGAGCGATCTCTTCGTCCAAGCGATACTTGTGGAAGAGAGGGTCTTTGCTCTCGTATTTCTTCAAGCGATTCACGTGCCGCGGCATGACCAACTGGAGGAATTCTTTGGCGCGCTCATAGGCAGGTTCGCTATCGACGTAAATCGAGTCGACATCGGACGAGAAGATATCTCGAATCGTCCGAATGATCATGTCGCTTTCTTCGTAGATGTCGCACGGTCCTGTCGTGTTTTTCAGCCGGCGGACGATCACCTTCCAAAGTCGCAGCAGATAGGCCATATCGCGCGACAGCTCTTTTTTGTTCCGTTCTTGGCCGGCGGTCCGGACGATAAAGCCCAAGCCTTTCGGCGGGCTCAGCTCGAGCAAGGTCGAACGCAAGCGGCGGCGGACCTGGTCGTCTTCAATCTTGCGAGAAACGCCGACGCGTCCCAAGGCCGGCATCAGCACTAGGTAACGGCCGGGAATACTGATGTAGGTCGAGAGGGTCGGCCCTTTGCTGCCGATGCCTTCTTTGATGACCTGCACCAGAACTTCGTCGCCGCGCTTGAAGATCTCTTGGATCGGCGGTTTGACGCGGGGACGCATGCCAGGGCGTTGGCGGCGCTGCTGCGGACGGCGTTGGCCGCGACCACGGCTTTGAGGCGCCTTGGGGGGAGCGTCGTCCCCTGCATCACTATCACCATCGCTATCGTCATCACTGTCGGCTTTGGCGTCGTCGTCACTGGCCGAGTCGCTGACTTCTTCTTCCTCGTCGTCGCTAAAGTCGGCCGCGGTGGCGCCGCCGTAGCTGCCGCCGAAGTCGTCATCCAGCTGTTCCGCCGGGTCGTATCCCCCTTGGCGGAAGTATTGCGGCTCGACGTCGCTGATGTGGAGAAAGCCATTTTTGCCGACGCCAAAATCAACGAAGGCGGCTTGAATGCTTGGCTCTAGATTGACGACAACGCCTTTGTAGATGTTGCCGACGTAATTGTCTTGGCTGGTTCGTTCAAGATAGAACTCTTCGAGGATTCCGTCCTCGACGATCGCAATCCGGCATTCTTCCGGCTGCGATACGTTGATCAGCATTTCCTTCTTCATCTTGCTCGGTCTTTCGTGAGTTGCGTTTCACGACTGACCTTCCGCGCAGGGAGAACAGCTCGTACAGAACTCTGCCGACAAGAATCGGCAACCGGCTGCGACGAGCAAGTCAGCAACAGCAGCGACGTTAGCGGAAAAGAAACGTTATTAGGCGGGCAGTCTGGCGGCTAGCATCTGCATGCATGGGGCGGCCGTATCTGTCGCACTGTGACGAATTCTATGCGGGACTCTCTGTCGGTAAGCAACTGCAAAGCGGCGTCAAAAGGCCGGGTCGCGGCGCTGAAGCGGCGTTTCATCTACAGAAATCGCGCTGGCGCGTCGCAGGGATCTCAGAATCGGCTGTTTGGCGTCATGATCGATGGGCCCGTTTTGTGGAACTGGCCCAGAGTCGCGAAGGGTCGCGTCGGTCTGCCTGGCGGTGCGTAATTTCCCGCTACGTCGTTACTCTGTATCTGCGTCGAATGGTCGTGAAACTAAGTGTGGTATTCGGTTATCGCGGAAGTTTTGTTCCGCATTACATCATTAATTCGGGTACCGCCCTGCGGACTTCCTCACGCAGGTAGCGTTTGATTTCTCGAGCGTTTTCCATTTCCCGAACGCGGCGGGCGACTTCTTCGCATTGGGCGAGAGAAACGCTCCGGCACACCTTCTTAATCTCGGGAATTGCGCTCGGCGTGATACTAAGGCTACGCAAACCGAGCCCAATCAGCAACATGGCATAGATTGGATTTCCCCCCATTTGGCCGCAAAGGGTCGTCTTGATATCGGCTTCTTTCGCCAGACGAACCGTCATTTCGATCAAACGGAGGACGGCAGGGTCGCAGTTGTTGTAAAGCGCCGCTACTTCTTTGTTGCTACGATCGACCGCCAAGGTGTATTGGACCAGATCGTTCGTGCCAATGCTGATAAAATCGACTTCTTTGGCGAAATGATCGAGCATGATCACCGAAGATGGGACTTCGACCATCATGCCGATTTTCAGGTTCCGGTCGTAGGGAATCCCTTCTTCGTCAAGATCCTCCATGATATCAGTCAGCAGCATCTTTGCCTGCCGCAATTCGTGCAGCGTGCTGACCAAAGGGAACATTACATGGATTTCCCCAATCATACTGGCCCGCAATACCGCGCGTAACTGCGTACGAAATAAGGAGATATTGCGAAGCGACAGTCGAATGCTGCGTAATCCCAAAAAGGGATTCGCTTCGGCGACACGGGATTCATTGGGGCTGCGAGCGATCTTGTCGGCGCCCAAATCAAGCGTCCGAATCACGACCGGCGCCCCCCCCATGTCTTGCACCACTTTGGCGTAGACCTGGTAGTGATCCTCTTCGGTCGGCTCTTGTTCTTGTCCCAAATACAGGAATTCGGTCCGGTAGAGCCCGATTCCCTCGGCCCCGCGCTGCAAACACGCGTCCACCTCGTGCGGGAACTCGATGTTCGCATAGAGATGAATTTGTTCACCGCTGAGCAGTTCGGAGGGGAGATCACGCAGCAAATCAAGGCGCGCGGCCAGGCTGCGGTGTTCTTCGACCTCTTGCTCGTAGCGGGCGATCGTTTCGTCGTCGGGCTGGAAAATGACCCGGCCCTGGTCGCCGTCGACAATCACCAGGTCGCCGCCAGAGACTTCGTTCAAAAAGTCGCCGACACCGACTACCGCGGGGATTTCGAGCGCTTCGGCCACAATCGCGGTATGTCCGCCGGGGCCGCCAACTTCGGTCACAAACCCCAGCACCATCTCGCGGTTTAAATTGGCCGTTTCGCTGGGGGTCAAATTATTGGCGAGGACGACGACCGGCGATTTGATCTCTTCCAGCGCTTCGCGGCGATTGCCGATCAATTCGCCCATCAACCGGCGTTCGATGTCGTGAACATCGTTGGCGCGTTCCCGCAGATAGGCGGTCGGCAGATTCTCGAAAAATTTGCTGTATTTGCCGAGCGCCCGGGTGATTGCATACTCGGCCGAATAATGTCGCTGCTTGACGAGATGATCGATCTCGTTGCGGAGCTTGGCGTCTTGCAGCATCTGCAAGTGGGCGGAAAAAATAGCGCCGTATTGCTGGCCTAATTCGCCGGCGATCTCGTCGCGGCTTTGCTCGATTTGCTTCCCAACGGCGGCGAATGCGCCTTCGAGACGTTGCATTTCGCTTTCGACAGCGCCGCGTGCGATAAATCGCCGAGGAATGCGATATCCTTTGTCGTCAATGACAACGGCCTCGCCGATGGCGACTCCTGGCGAAACGGCGATGCCTTGAAGGATACGCATAGGACCGAGCGGGTTCAGTCAGTTGGAGTGTCAGGCTGGTCGTCTTCTTCGACGAAGGTCTCTACCAGCGCGGCGAGAGCGTCTGCCGCAGCTTCGGCGTCGGGGCCGTCAGCAATAATTGTTAATTGCACGCCTTGTTCGGCGACGAGCGTCAGCAGGTCGAGGATACTCTTGCCGCTGACGCGGAGCGTATCACGCTCAATTTCAATATTCGATTGAAATTGATTCGCCAGTTTGACAAAAGCGTCGGCAGGACGCGCATGCAGTCCCTGCTGGTTTTTAATAACGATTCGACGAGTCGCGTGCTGGTGGGTCATTTCGCCAACAGAAAGATTTCATTTTGAGCCGGCGGGGACGGAGCCGATCTTGATCTAGGTGCGCCGCCCTCCGCTGCTCATGAATACCGACGCGTCTCCTTGCGGAGATGCGAAACGGGACTTACGAGCCGAATTGGTTGTTGTCGGCTTCTTCCAGCAGTTGCTGGATGTCGGCGACGGTCTTCGACTGCTTCAGGAATTTGCAGAACATATCGTCCCGCAACTGGCGAGAGATATTCTCCAGCGCTCGCAAGTGATCGCCGGGGCGATCAGGAGGCGAAACCAGCAGGAAGAAGAGATGAACTTTTTCACCATCTAGGCTGCTGAACTCGACTCCCTCGGTGCTAACCCCCACGGTGCCTACCAGCGTTTCGACGCTAGGATGCTTGGTGTGGGGAACGGCGATTCCGCGGCCGATACCTGTGCTGCCGAGCTCCTCTCGCTTCATAATCGCTTTGATGATGCCGTCGACGTTTTCGGCTTGAATCGCTCCTGCCGCGACAAGGCTTTCCGCGAGCTCACGGATGACGCCTTCTTTGTCCAGAGCGTTCAACTCGGGTTTGATCCCGTTGACGCAAATGAAGTCAGCAAACTTCACGTTTCGGTCCTTTCCTCGGATCGGTGCTGCGACTGCAAATTTTGGCAGTCGGTCTCCGACGGTGCGTGTATTTAGGCTTCGGAATCAGGGCTGTTGACGGCGGCTTGGTCTTTTAAGCCTGGGCCGCGATGATCTTTCAGCCGCTCTTTATGTTTGCGGAGTTGTTGTTCCATCTTGTGGATCGAGTTGTCCAACGCGCCGAGCAGGCTTGAGCAACTGTCAGCGGCGACAAAATCGTCGGTACGCTCAGCCGTAACACGCAATTCCACGCCCGGCTTGTCGTTGTGCTCTAAATCGACGGTGACGTCGACCGAAGTGATCCGTTCAAACAAGCGGGTCAACTTTTGTACTTTTTCGGAAATCGTCTCTTGCGAGTCCGCGCTCAAGTGGCCATGTCGCGTAGAAATATTGACTTGCACGACGAAAACTCCTTCGAAACGGGTTCCTGCGAGTCCGGTTCCATTGAACCTGCTCGCCAGGGGAGAGGCGAAAGCTAGTTGGAAACGGGATATTCTATCGACAATTATGCGTCGTGACAAAGCCCATTCAACCGGGCTAAGCGTAGGAAAGAGCGAAGCGAGGAAAGATTGGGGCCGATCGTAGCGACCCCGAACGCTCCAAATGGCTACTAGGGGGAGGGTTCGACTGCTTGGAGCCGATTTGGGTAATGCGGACTGCCGTAGGTGGATTTGCGCCATTATTTCGGCGTTCTTGTCGCTGTCAGTCCGCTTAACTGCCCCGCGTTGAATCTTCCCCACCAGCGCGTGATAGGCCCTTCTCGTTCGGCCTCGCTCATGTCGGGACGATATAAAAGCGTATATCCGGCCATTCGTTCCAGGCTCTCAAATGCAAATAACCGTATCGCCGTTTCGTGATGGCCAAGGTTTAAGATCAGCTCGACGGCTTCTGGTTTGGTGAGTTCCTCGCGCCAGTACTTGTCGAGCATG
This sequence comes from Blastopirellula sp. J2-11, assembly GCF_024584705.1. GTDB lineage: Bacteria > Planctomycetota > Planctomycetia > Pirellulales > Pirellulaceae > Blastopirellula. Next base: position 5,454,946 of record NZ_CP097384.1, on the reverse strand, counting down.
CCGATCAACGCGTCTCCAAATTGTGGGCTCAAGCTGCGGACGGCTGCTTCCAGTTCCGGTTTTTCATTCGGTTCCGCGCGGGCCCAAATTTCGGCCAGATCTTGAAAATGAGCCGACCAAAACTGGCTGAGCGTTGGATCATGGAACGACTCGACCAGCGGGCCGAATTTTCCGGCGGCCGCCGACAGTCGCATCGCTTCGCTCCGAACGCCAGGCGAAGCGCTCGACTCGGCGATCCGCTGCAACATCGCGAGCGGCTCGATTCCCTGAGTCGTCCCTTCCGCCAATTTCAGACGCACAAAGTCGGCTGCAGGAGATGGATAGAGAACGCTCCACGAGGGAGCTTGCTTCCGGTGATTGAGGAGGGGGGTATTGTCGGTGCGCATGATCAGTTCGTCGGCTGGAAGCAGCGGCAACGAAACGTCGCCGACAACCACTTCGCATTGGCCAGCACTGTAGATTTTCATCCAGCCTTGCGATATCGGCGGCGTATCGTTGGTCATGTACCGATCAACTTCGATATTCGCTTCCCCCCCCTCCGCGATATTTTGGAGCGTGGCGCTTAAGCCGCCGACCACTTCAATCGTGATCCCCTTTTCGGACGCCGGAATCGATATTTGCCCATAGTTTAACATCACGCGACCATCCGCCGTCAGCAACAAATCGGCAGGTCCAACGACGATCAATTCGCCGGCATCTTCGGCCGTTGTGGCGAAGTATCCGCCGGGACCAACAATGAGGCGTTGAAACGGTCGAAGCACCGCGCCTTGCGGCGGCGCGATGAATTGTCCGCTGGTAATGTCATGAATCAAGAAGACGCCGCGCCGCCCTGGCTCGAGCAGCGATGGATCGATGTTCTCCGGATTGGCCGGCTCTGAGGTTTCTCCCATCGGCGGAACGGTCGGAACATTGTTAAACGGCATGTCGGCTTCCGCCGTGCGTGTCGGACCTGGATTTGCAGGGTCTGGATCTGTAGAGGATGGCCCGCTCATTGCCGGGGGATTGGTAGAGTTAGCGTTGGCGACAATTTGTTGCGCTGGCGGCGTTGATGCGTTGGGACTGGTCGCGGCGCCTGGCTGAAACGGGATATCGTCGAGCGTATTCACCTTGTCACGCGAAATCCCCGAGACGTTGGGATTGTCTGGAGAGATTGGTTCGGCAGGCTCCTTAGCGGTGGAATCGCCAACGGGTTCGGAAGATTCGGCGACTTCAGCAGCGGTTCGACCGGTGAGCCATGGGGGAGGTGAGATCCAGCCGCTCGCCGCAATCAACCAACCGGCAGCCAGCGCTAAGACGACCACCAAGGCCATGCTCCAACCGTTGGCGCCAAAGGCCCCGCTGCTGGAGGTCGCTAATTCGGTTTCTTCAAGATCCTCGTCTTCCACGTCCTCTTCGTCCGGAATCACCTGTGCGATTGGCAATTCGGCCGTCGCCAAATGGTGGTCGTCCTCTTCCACGTCGGGGGGAACGTCGTCGGAAGTGCTCCAGCGTTGATCGTCTGGCGTCAGCACGGCGTTGAGGTCGGTAGAGGAATCGGTCTTCAGCAGCATCGAGTTGCCGAGTTGCCCATAAACCCGTTTGCGGAGCGATGACGAAACATGGGCCGGCGTTCCCAACACCATCGTCAAGATTTGGTGCGACGAGGCGACTTCCGCCAGATGGCGATCGGACTCGAAGCAGAGCAGTTCTAATTGAGCGACCTGCTGCGGATCGAGCTTGTGATCCAGGTACTCAGCCACGGTATTGGCGTCGCGACCGATGCCGTCTCCTTCGACGGCCAAGGCCGACAATTCTTTGCGCATCACACGCGTGCGGATATGCGTAATCAGCTTTTGGGCAAACTCACTCTCGGCCACCTTTTTATCCATCTCGGCGGCGTCGGCTTCGCTGAGGATGCCGTGCATATAGGCCAGCAGCACGCGTAAGGTAAGTCGCATCGCCATTGTTGGCTCATCTTGAAGTACGAAGGGGAAATAATTAAGGGTTGTAGGTAATAGTGCCGCTCCATGCGACGATTCGTACAACGGGGCAAAATATTTGGGCAAATAGTTGCTTCCGCCCAATTTGCGTTCTATCTTGCGATTTGCGGAAAAACGCCGCTCTGAAGGCTCTTTCTGCGCAGAATTGTCTGGTTTTATGGCTTCAAGGGGCGAGCTTGGCTTGGCGCTTGATCTGCTTTTGCCGGCTATGCCAGCTAGCTCGTCGAGGCGCGCCAAATTTTTTCTTCGCTCCCACGAAATCGGCGATGATTCATTGCTAGCGGTGTCGATGCTTGCATATAGCGAAAGTCGCATGGAGTGACTGGTCGCATTGTGGCTGACGGATTTTGCCCTCGTCAGCAAGTTCGGAACGGATGTCCGACTCCACCTGACACACGGCCAACGGAAATACACGTCTGCAATATGGAGGCAGCGTGTCGGCCAAATTTTGAAGGAGTTCCGGAGATGTTGGTTTCTCGTTTTCCCGCTGCACTTGCGCTGACGCTATCGGCGTCGGGACTGTTTGCGGCGCCTGTTAATCTGGATCAACCCAATTCGCTTGATCGGCCCAGCTATTTTGCTCCCGAGAAAAGCCCCGCTCAACTATGGCGACAGAACACTCAGCCTGTCTCCCTCACGGAAGACGCGCCGGCCCCGGCCGATAAAATTTACGCCGAGTCGCTTGAACCTGGAATGATGCCGTCCGCCGCTTACGGCGAATCGTACGGCAGCGGTTGCGAGTCGGAAGGCTGCTACGACGAATGCTTCCAAGATTGCTTCCGCCCAACCTGGTTCGCCTACGCCGGCGCTTTGGCGATGACCCGCGACAACAGCAATGAAGTCTGGCTGTCGAATGACAGCGGCGATTTTGGCGCTCGCGTGATGGGATCCAACGCCGCCGGTATGGGGTGGAAGGCCGGTTACGAAATTCGTTTCGGTCGTCACTTCGGTTGCAGCAACTGGGCTTGGGAAGTCGACTACTGGGCGGTTCGCGGAACGGCGTCGCACACGGTCACCAACCAAGGACTCGTCGGTCAGCTGGATACTCCGCTAGACGTTAACTTCCAGGGTTTGACCTACAACGGCAGCAATGTCGACGACTACTACAACAACGCCCAGGCTCATCGTCTGCAACGTAGCTATGACTTCTACAATGTAGAGTTGAACTTCTTCCAGGACCCCAACTTTTACAACGCCAACTGCTGCGGCGGCTGCGTTCAATTTGGCGCCCTGGCTGGTCTGCGATACTTCAAGGTTCGTGAAGGCTTCGCGTTCTCGACCGACCCGACTGACTATTCTTTCAGCGGAGCGGACGACGAACTGCACTACGATATCGATGTCGACAACAACTTGATCGGCGCCCAACTCGGCAT